>CAXNIC010000097.1:0-14395 GCA_964201945.1 Alphaproteobacteria bacterium | reverse complement strand
ACGCCGAAATGCACCGGGTCGATGCCGACCTGCTGGATCACCGGCATGAACACCGGGACCATCAGGATCATGATGGCGATGCCTTCCATGAAGCATCCCAGCACCAGCATCAGCACGTTGATCACCAGCAGGATGACGTAAGGGTCGGTCGAGAAGGCGAGGAAGGCCTCGGCGATCGACTGCGGCACGCGCTCGCGCGCCAGGACCCAGCCGAACAGGCTGGCGCCGGCGACGATGAAGCCCACCACCGCCGAGGTGCTGACCGCATCCTTGAAGATGCGCGGCAGGTCGCCGAACTTCAGGTCGCCGTAGATGAAGAGGCCGAGCGCCAGCGAGTAGATCGCCGCCACCGCCGCCGCTTCGGTCGGCGTGAAGATGCCGCCGAAGATGCCGCCCATGATGATCGCCGGCGTCAGCAGCGCGAGGAAGGCGCGTCTCGTCGCGACGCCGAGGTCACGGACCGTCGCCCGCTTGTGCCGCGGAATCTCGGGCCGGTTCTTCGCATAGAAGTAGACGTGCACCATCAGCATGGCGGCGGTGAGCAGGCCCGGCACCACGCCGGCGAGGAAGAGCGCGCCGATCGAGGTGTTGGAGATGACGCCGTAGAGCACCATCGGTATCGAGGGCGGGATCAGCGGGCCGATGATGCAGGAGGCGCAGGTGAGCGCGCCGGCGAAGGAGGCCTTGTAGCCATCCTCCTTCATTGCCTTGACCTCGAGGATGCCGAGGCCGCCGGCATCCGCGATCGCCGATCCCGACATGCCGGAGAAGATCACGCTGCCCATGACGTTGACGTGGCCGAGCCCGCCCGGCAGGTGCCCGACCAGCGCGCGGGCGAAATCATAGATGCGGACGCTGACGCCGCCGGCGTTCATGGCGATTCCGGCCAGCACGAAGCAGGGGACGGCCAGCAGCGGGAAGGAGTCGATGCCGCCGATCAGGCGCTGGGCCGCCTGGGTGATCGACTGGCCCTCGATGAACAGCCAGGCGATGCCCATGAAGGCCAGAGAAAAGGCGACAGGCATGGCGAGCGCGATGAGGCTGAGCCAGATGGCGAAATATCCGAGCATGGTCAGATCGCCCCCGAGGTATCGGTGCGGGCGGGGCGGCCTTCGCGGTAGTCCCGCCAGTCCTCGCTCATGACAATCAGCGTGCGGATGGTCATCAGGGCGGCGGTCAGCGGCACGATGCCGTAGACCCAGGCCTGGGGGATATCGAGCACCATCAGCGGGATGGTCCAGTTCCTCACCGTCGCGACCCAACCCCACCAGACGAGGTTGGCCAGCAGGAACAGGATCATCAGGTTGATGGCGAAGGAGACCGCCCATTGCAGCGGCCGCGGTAGTGCGGCGACCAGGAAGCCGATGGCGACATGGCTGCGGTCGGAGACGGCGACGCTCGATCCTAAGAACACGATGTAGACGTAGAGGTAGCGCGACACCTCCTCGGTCCAGGCGAACGGGTCGTTGAAGACGTAGCGGGTGATGACCTGGAGGGCCAGCGTGAGCAGCAACCCGGCCATGCAGAGGGCCGCGAGATTCTCCTCGCCCCTCAGGAACCACCGTCTCATCCGATCCCCCCTTGAACGCGTCCTGTCTTCTTAAGTCGCCCGCTCGCTACCGGCCGGCTGTTCGTTCCAGTAAAGTATGCCTGTCGGCATGAAGCAATTTGCGATTCCCCTGGCTCGGACGCGGCGATGCAGATCAGCGACCCTCAGTTCTGGCTGGGCCTGAACCCGGGCCTGCATATCGAGACCGCTGAGGCCGCGCCGCCGGTCCAGGTCTCCGAGGACACGGGCTCGCGGTTTCGCTCGCTGATCGGAACCGAAGGCTATCTGCAGGCCGAGGGCCTGCTGCTCGACCGTTCCACCGAGAGCCTGGCGGCGGCGGTGAAGACCCTGGTGGCGAACGAGCTCCCGGCACCCTTCGCCTTCGTCTATGACGAGTTCTGGCATCCCTTCCAGCGTCTCAGGCACGTGCTGGAGCAGGTCTTCGGCCGGTCGTACCTGATGCTCCCCGACTTCTGGGTGTGGCACGTCTCGCCGGCGAAGGCGGAGAGCGGCTGGAGCCCGCATCGCGACAAGGGCCGCATGTCCCTGTTCGAGGACGGGACGCCGAAGTCGCTGACGGTCTGGTTGCCGCTGACCCAGGCGACACCGCTGAACGGCTGCCTCTACCTGGTTCCGGCCGACCGCGATCCCACCTATCGCACCGAGCGCGAGAGCGAGTGGACCTTCAAGATGCCTGACGTAAGGGCGCTCCCGGCCAAGGCCGGCGACCTCTTGATGTGGAATCAGGCGGTGCTGCACTGGGGTGCGCATGCGAGCGAGCGGGCGGCGGAGCCGCGGATCAGCATGGCCTTCGAGTTCCAGCGCGACGACGTGAAGCCGTTCAACCAGCCGCTCCTCGCGCCGGATGTCGCGCCCGGCTTCGAAGATCGCCTGAAGCTGATCTGCAAGCAGATCCTGCAATACCAGCACATGTACGGGCTGAGCCCCGAGATGCAGGAGATGGCGGGCGGCATCGTCAGCGCCCTCGCCTCGCGGCGCCGCGCCTGAGTCGACCTCATCTGAGAAGCTGTGGCGCGCCCAGCGGCCGGGCCGAACCCAGCGCGCCATAGCCCTTGCCGCCATGGCCCTTCGGATCGGGGCCGGCCCAACGCTCGTCCATCGGTTGATCGGCCGCCTGCCAGCGGGTATCGACCGACAGCCGGACGCGACCCGCGGGCGAGGCGTTGTCGACCGAGCCGTGCAGCGTGAACATGCCGAAGAGGCAGAGATCGCCGGCGCGGAAGTCGGCGGTGAGCAGCCGGGCGCGGCGCCGGTCGAGGAAGGCGCGGGCGGAGTCGGCGACATGGCCGGGTCGCGAGGGATCGCGGTCGACGTCGTGGCCGCGATAGCCTGCGATCAGGTCATCGAAACGATGCGAGCCCTCGACCACCGCCAGCGGTCCGTCGGCGACGGCGACATCGCCCAGCGGAATCCAGATCGTCCTCACCCGGTCGGTGCCGCGGTTCATGTAGACGTGGTCGAAGTGAAGCGGGCTCGCCCGGCCGGCCAGCATGGCGCGGAGCCAGACGAAGTCGAAGGGTTTCACGGGCTCATCCAGAACGGCTGCCGCCACTTTCTGCGCACGTTCGCCACGGATGGCGCGGCGGAGAGCCGGGCCTTCCGAGACCGAGCGCCAGAATCGTCCGAGATCGGGATGCAGTTCGGCGCGACGGCTGGTTCCGGTCGGCTGCGCCGCCTCCGCCGGTTCGGCGATCTCGCCAACCTCGGCCATGCGCCCCAGCACCTCGCCCCGGGCGGCCAGCACCTCGCCGCGGTCGAGGGCGCCGCGGATGAGGAGATATCCGTCCTCGGCGAAGCGGGCGCGAAGCCGAGCGCCGTCGGCAAGAAGGGATGATGAGTCCTGCATCGGCGCCACGGCATCCGGCGCCAGCCGCCGGCCTTCAAGGACGGGGATCGAGGAGAGACCCATGCGCGCGTCGACCGTTTCCTCAGGCGTTTCTTGCGTGGACGCTAACATGTCAGTGTGGAGGCGACAAAGCCCTCCGGTTTCGCGCGTGGCGGTTCCGGCTACGGCGCCAGACCGACCTCGGTTGAACTGAATGCCGCGATCTCAGGAGTTCTCCGCCATGACCGATCTCTCCTTCGCCGCCGCGCGCGCGCGCTTCCGTTCGGGCAAGCAGAGCCCCCGCGAATTCCTGGAGGCCTGCCTGAAGCGCGTCGACGAGCGCGAGCCGGTGGTGCGGGGATTCGTCTCGATGAACACCGAGGGCGCCCGTAAGGCCGCCGACGCCTCGACCGCGCGCTGGAAGGCGGGGCAGCCGGCCTCCTCGATCGACGGGCTGCCGATCGCGATCAAGGACATCATCGAGACCGAGGACATGCCGACCGAGTTCGGCAGCCCGGTGTTCAAGGGCTGGCGCGGCGGCCGCGACTCCGCCGCCGCCTATGCGCTCCGCCTCGCTGGCGCGGTCATCGTCGGCAAGGCGGTCACCACCGAATTCGCCGGCGCGCCTCCGGGGCCGACGACCAATCCGCATGATCCCAAGCGCACGCCCGGCGGCTCGTCCTCGGGCTCCGCCGCCGTGGTCGCCGCCGGCATGGTGCCGGTCGCGCTCGGGACCCAGGTCGGCGGCTCGGTACTCCGCCCCGCCAGCTTCTGCGGCATCGTCGGCTTCAAGCCGACCTTCGGCGCGCTGAACCGTGGCGGCATCGGCGACCAGTTCAGCCAGAACTGCCTCGGCACGCTCTCGCAGACGCTGGAGGATTCCTGGGCGGTGGCACATGAAATCGCCATCCGCGTCGGCGGCGATCCGGGATTCATTCCCTTCTCCGGCGGCGCGACGCCGGCCGCCCCTCGCCGCCCCGACGTGCTGGCGGTGCTGGAGACCGATGGCTGGGCGGTGGCGGAGGCGGGCGCCAAGGCAGCGCTGGAGGCTTACCTCAAGAAGTTGTCCAACGCGGGCGTGAAGCTGATCACCCGCAAGACGTCCAAGCGGGTCGAGCAGCTCGAAGGCGCCATCGCCGGTGCGTCCGATCTCTCGCTCGGCATCAACGACTGGGAGAAGCTCTGGCCCTTCGCCGAGCTCGACCTCCGCGCCGGAGATGGACTGAGCCAAGGCTTGCGGAAGGCGATCGATGCCGGCCGCACGATGACGCCCGACGACTACGTGGCGCTGCTGACCAAGCGCGACTACGCCCGCGACGTGCTGCTGTCGCTCTCGGGCGATGTGGATGCCTGCATCACGCTGGCCTCGGCCGGGCCGGCGCCGCTCGGCATCCAGTCGACCGGCAACGCCGTCTTCAACATGCCGGCGTCCATGCTGCGCAACCCGGCGCTGTCGCTGCCGCTGCTTGAATGCGACGGCCTGCCGCTGGGATTGCAGCTCTTAGGATTTCCCGGCCAGGAGCGCGCTCTCTCCGGCGTCGCCGGCTATGTGCAGGGACTTGGAAAGACGAAGGCGCAGTAGAGGCTCGTCCTACTAGGGGAGCCTCTATCGGATCAACACGACGCTCGCACCGATATCAAGCTTCGCCCAGGATTTGTCAGCGGTGAGCACGGGAATGCCGAGCAGCATGGCCGTCGCGAGGCAGGCGCGGTCGCCGAATGAAAGGCCTGCCCGCCGGGTTGCCGGCCAAAGCCGCGCTGCGTTTCGTGCGTGGACTTCATCGAAAGTGACGATGCGGAAATCAAGGTTGGCGACGGCCTGCTCTGCCTCGTCTCCGGGCAGCGCGCCAGCGTGGAGCTTGGTCAACACCTCAGAAAGATTCACGGTACTGATGCAGGCGCCGACGACGAGTTCGGGATCGACCTTGCCGAAACTCTCGCCTTGCAGGAGCGCAAGGACGGCCGAGGCGTCGACGACAACGCCCCGGTCAGTCACGCTCCGCTTCCTTGCGGCGATCCTCGATCAGCTCGGACGCGAGATCCCTCCCTTTGGGCAGGCGGCGCGCAACGATGGCCTGCGCCCGGCGGATGGCTTGCTGCTTCGATCGGAGGCGTAGTTCGCCCTCACCGACAACTTCGATCAGCACTTCATCTCCGGGTTTGAAATCCGCGGCCTCGCGACATTCGGCCGGGATCACGACCCGGCCTTGCTCGTTCAGTCGGGCTCTGGCGATCATGACACCCTCAGGTCATAAGTCAGGCGGAAGCCAATGTGACACGGAATTATTTCCGTGTCACGAAGCTCAGTCGCTGAGCCAGAGGGTGCTCGCCAGCGAGAGGCCGAGATCGACGGCGGTGCCGGGTTCGTGGAGGGTGCCGCCCGAATGGAATGGCACGTCGACGAAAAGCCGGGTCGCGCCGACACGAACCTCGTAGCGCAGCGTCGCACCCAGGAACTCGCGGGCGATGACGATGCCGGGGATCGCCGCCTGGCCGGGGCGGGCCTCGCCGATCGTCGCCGATTGCGGGCGGAAGACCAGTCTCGCGCCTGTGGGGACCACGGCATCCGCCGGGATCGGGAGCCGGGTGCCTTCGGCGATCTCGAAGGCGCGGTCGCGTCCGGCGCCGACGAGGTGACCGTCGAGAATGTTCGCCGTGCCGAGGAATCCGGCGACGAACAGGTTCGCCGGATGCTCGTAAAGCTCCATCGGCGTGCCGACCTGCTGCACCGTGCCGTCGTTGATGACGGCGATGCGGTCGGAGATCGTGTTCGCTTCTTCCTGGTCATGCGTCACGAAGATCGAGGTGATGCCGAGCCGCTGCTGCAACTCGCGAAGCTCGCGGCGGACGTCAGCGCGCATCTTGGCGTCCAGGTTCGACAGCGGCTCGTCCAGCAGCAGCACCTTCGGCTCGACGGCGATGGTGCGGGCGACCGCGACCCGCTGCTGCTGGCCGCCGGAAAGCTGCGAAGGGCGCCGTTCGCTGAGATGTGCGAGCCCGACCAGCTCGAGGGCGGCGGTCACCCGGCGCTCGATCTCGGGGCGCGGCAGGCGGCGTTCCTCGAGGCCGAAGGCGACGTTGCGCCGGACGGTCATGTGCGGCCAGAGCGCGTAGGACTGGAACACCATGCCGACATCGCGCTTCCACGGCGGCAGGCGGGCGACGTCACGGCCATCGATCAGGACCTCGCCGCTGTCGGCCAGGTTGAAGCCGGCGATCAGCCGGAGCAGCGTCGTCTTCCCGCAGCCGGAGGGCCCAAGAAAGGCGAAGAGTTCGCCCGGCCGGATCTGCAGGTCGACGTTCTTCAGGACCCGGTGGGTGCCGTAGGAGAGATTCACGCCGCGGATCTCGACGCCGACCGCCGGCACCTTGGACTCCCGACCGGTCATTGCGTCCTGCCTCCGCCGCTATAACGGCGCTCGACGACGTAGTGGGATGCCAGCGTGCAGGCCGTCACCAGCAGCACCGCGATGATGCCGAGCGCGGCGCCCGGTCCGCGGCCGTTTGACGACTGCATGAAGACATAGAGTCCATAAGCCAGCGGCGCGTCGGAGTTGGACTGGACCAGCATCAGCGTCGCCGACAGCTCGACCGCCGCGGTCGAGAAGCTGGTGACGAATCCGGCGAGCAGCCCGCCGGTCATCAGCGGCACGACGATGCGCCTGACCGTCCGCGCCTTGGTCGCGCCCAGGTTCTCCGCCGCCTCTTCGAGTGCGACCGAGATCTGCTGGAGTGCTGCGGTGCAGGCGCGGAGCGCGTAGGGCAGCCGGCGGATCGCGAGCGCCAGCACGATGACGATCCAGAGCGCCGCGAGCGGCGTCCCGTCAGGAAGGGTGACGCCGTAGAAGCTGCGAAGATAGCCGATGCCCAGCACGACTCCGGGAACCGCCAGCGCCGCCATTGCCGCCCAGTCGAGCCATTGCCGCCCGACCAGGCGCGTGCGCAGCACCAGATAGGCGATGGCGGTGCCGAGGATCACGTCGATCAGCCCGGCGAGCGAGGCATAGACCAGCGTGTTCTTGATGTAGAGCGAGCTCTCGGCGAATACCCGGTGGTAGTGCGCGAGCGTGTAAGCGTCGGGCAGCGGGCTGAAGGACCAGATGGTCGAGATCGACAGCAGGAACAGCGCGAGGTGCGGCGACAGCACCAGCAGCAGGATCAGGATCACGGTCGCGTAGGCGGCGACGCTTTCCCAGCGGCCGAGCGGGCGCCGGGCGAGACCGCCGCCGCCGCGCTGCACGGTCGCATAGTCCTTGCCCTTCAGCGCCAGCGCCGAGACCCACATGGCGGCGACCGAGACCACGACCAGCACCACCGAGATGACGTAGCCCATCGGGTCGGCGATGCCGATCGAGGTGACGCGGAGATAGGCCTGCGGTGCCAGCATCTCCTTCACGTTGAGCAGCAACGGCGTCGCCAGGTCGTCGAACACCTTGACGAAGACCAGCGAGGCACCGGCGACGAATCCTGGCATGGCGAGCGGCAGCACGATGCGTCGGATCAGGCGGAAGCCGGACGAGCCCAGGTTCTGCGCCGCCTCTTCCATCGCCCGGTCGATGTTGCGGAGGCTGTTCGAGAGATTGACCAGGATGAACGGGAAATAGTGCAGCGACTGGACGAAGATGACGCCGTTCAGCCCCTCCATGAACGGGATCTTGAAGCCGAAGGCGTCGGCGAGCAGCAGGTTGACCGAGCCGTTGCGGCCGAACAGCAGCTGCATCGCCACCGCGCCGACGAAGGGCGGCATCACCAGCGGGATGAAGCCCAGCGTCTGGATCAGGAGGGCGCCGCGGAAATCGAAGCGCGTGGTCAGCACTGCCAGCGGCAGCGCCAGGACCGAGGCCCAGACCACCGACATCGCCGAGACGTAGACCGAGTTCCAGAACGAGCGGATGAACAGGTCGGTGCGGGCGAAATCGAGGAAGTTGACCAGCGTGAACGCGCCCGTTCCCTTCTCGGTGAAGGCGACGTAGACGACGGTCGCCGTCGGCACCACCAGGAAGGCTAGCAGGAACAGCGCGACGCCGGCGGCGAGCGCGCGTTGTCCCGGCGTCGCCCCTGGACTGGCAGCGGGGGCGGCGATGGCAAGCGTCATCGCGCCGCCCCGAGACCGGCCGGCGGCCTCAGCGCAGAAGCTTCAGCGCGTCGGCGGTCTTCGCCTTGGCCTGGGCGTAGCGGTCCTTGGCGAAGGCGGCCCATTGCTGCTCAAGCTCGGCCTGCCGGGCGCCCTTCTCCTTGGCGCCGGTAAAGGCGCCGGTGACGTCCTTGGCGGATGCCTGCGCGGCGGTGACCGGCATGGCGGCAATCAGGTCGCGGGCTTCCTTGATCAGCGCGCGGGCCTGCGCGTTGTCCTTCTTGGCGAGCGCGGCCTCGGCCTCGTGCAAGCTCTTGGTCACGTCCTTGAGGCCGGCGAGCTGGAAGGAGATCAGCTGGTCGAACAGCGTGTCGACCACCGCGGTCCGCGTCTCCGAGATCTCGGCGCTGAAGGTGATCATCTTCTGGAAGCGCGCATCCTTGAACGGGTTCGGATAGTCCGCGGGCGCCTTGGCATAGACCGCGGGATTGATCGGCAGGCGGCGGATGCCGGGCTCGAGCAGCACCTCCTGGCCCGCCGGCGACAGCAGGAACTCGACGAAGGCTTCGGCGCCGGCCTTGTTCGGGGCATTGGCGATGATGCCGATGTTGGCCGGCACCACCGTGGTCACCGTCGGATAGACGAACTTGACCGGGAAGCCCGATGCCTGGGCGGAGAAGGCGAAGAAGTCGATGACGATGCCGATGCCGACCTGGCCGGAATTCACCTGCTCGGGCACGTCGAAGGAGCGGTCGGTGATCTGGCGGAAGTTGCCGGCGAGCTCCTTGATCGAGCGCCAGCCCTTCTCCCAGCCCTCACCCTGCAGGATGGTCTCGACCGTCAGGTGGGTGGTGCCGGACCGGGCGGGAGAGGCGATCGCCACATGGTCGAAATAAACCGGCTTCGCCAGATCGCTCCACTCCTTCGGCTCGGGGATCTGGTTCGCCTTGGTGTAGCGCTCGTTCCACATGATGCCGTAGCCCGACGCGGCGAAACCGAAATAGGCGCCGCTCGGATCGTTGATCGGGTACGAGCCGACCTTGTCGGGAATGCCTGTCGCCTTCGGCTGGTACTTCTGCAGGAGCGTCTTGCCCTTCAACACCTCGAAGGCATCGGGAGCGGACGCCCACATCAGGTCGGTCTGGTTGTTGGCCTTGGTCTCCTCGATGAACTTGACCGCCGCGTTGGTATTGCGGTTCTGCACCTCGAGCGTGACGCCGGGATGCGCCTTCTCGAAGGCCTTCTTGAACGGATCGGTCACGTCCTTGGCGAAGGAGGTGACGACGGTGACCTTGCCGGTCGGCGCCTGCGCAAGGACGCTGGTTGCGGACAGCAGGCCGACAAGAAGCGCCGCTGCGGCGGCATAGGCTCGGATCACGGTAAATCCTCCCGGAGTTTTTTTTGCCCGGCTTAGACGCCGAGCTGGGTCACGAACTTGGTGTTGAGATAGGCATCGAGGCCTTCGATGCCGCCCTCGTGGCCGTAGCCGCTTTCCTTGATGCCGCCGAAGGGCGTCTCCGGCAGCGAGATCGCCAGATGATTGACGCCGACCATGCCGCTCTCGATCGCATCCGCGACGGCGGTCGCGGTCTTGGTCGAGTTGGTGAAGGCGTAAGCCGCGAGACCGAAGGGCAGCGCGTTGGCGCGCTCGACCACTTCGTCGAAGGTCTTGAACGGCATGATCGGGGCCAGCGGACCGAACGGCTCCTCGTTCAGCACGCGGGCGTCGCCGGGCACGTCGGTCAGCACGGTCGGGCGGAAGAAGTATCCTGAGTTGCCGTGGCGCTCGCCGCCGGCGGAGATCTTCGCGCCCTTTGATTTGGCGTCGGCGACGAACATCTCCATCGCCTGGATCCGGCGCTCGTTCGCCATCGGCCCCATCTTGGTCTCCGCCTCGAGGCCGTTGCCGAGCTTGAGGCCGTTGGCGATCTCGGCGAAGCGCTCGGTGAACTTCTTGTAGCTGCTCTCGTGCACGAAGAAGCGCGTCGGCGCGATGCAGACTTGGCCGGCGTTCCGGTACTTTCCGGCTGCCGCCATGTCCGCGACTTTCACCGGGTCGACGTCGTCGAAGACGATGACCGGCGAATGGCCGCCGAGCTCCATCGTCGCCTTCTTCATGCCCTCGGCCGCCATCTTCGCCAGGTGCTTGCCGACCGGGATCGAGCCGGTGAAGGAGATCTTCCGGATCACCGGCGAGCCGATCAGGTATGTCGAGATGTCGTTGGGCGCGCCGAAGACGAGATTGAGCACGCCCGCCGGCAGGCCTGCGTCATGGAAGGCGCGGACGATGGCGATGCAGGTGCCGGGCGTCTCTTCCGATGCCTTGATGATCAGCGAGCAGCCGGCACCGAGCGCGCCCGCGATCTTCCGGGCCGGCGTGATGCCCGGGAAGTTCCACGGCGTGAAGGCGGCGCAGGGGCCGACCGGCTCCTTGATCACCATCTGGCGCACGTTGGGGGCGCGGCCGGGAATGATGCGGCCATAGGCGCGGCGGCCTTCCTCGCCCATCCATTCGATGATGTCGGCGGTGGTACCGACCTCCAGGCGCGCCTCGGCCAGGACCTTTCCCTCTTCGAGGGTGAGGATCTCCGAGATCTGCTCCTGGCGCTGGCGGATGATCTCGGCGGTCTTCTTCAGGATCCGGCCGCGGTCATAGGCGTTGGTGGCGCGCCAGAGCTTGAAGCCCTTGCGGGCGGCTTCCAGCGCCCGGTCGAGATCGGCGCGGGAGGCATGCGGCAGTCGTCCGAGCGAGGCCTCGGTCGCCGGGTTCAGCACGTCCTCGGACTTGCCGTCGCCGCCCTGGCACCATTGCCCGTCGATGTACATGGCGAGGGTTTCGTACATCGCAGGCGATCCTTTCGTGACGTCGGGGCGGCGGGTGCATCTGCCCGCGGAAGAGGGATCAGGCCGGGCCGAGGCTGAGGACGCGGCAGAAGACGCGCTTGCTCTGCAGGTCCTTGCAGAGGTTCTGGACCTTGGCGCGGTCGTCGAAGGGGCCGGCGAGCAGCCGGATGAAGATGCCGCGGCCGTCGCCGGGATCGAACTCGGCGGTCTGGTAGGTGAGCGAGCCCAGCAGGTCCGGATTGTCCTTGGCCAACGTCTCCCAGCCCTGCTTCGCCTCGTTGACAGTGCGATAGGATCCCAGATGGGCACCGACGCGGCCGCCGCTGCTCATGGCCGGTGCCGCGGCCATCGGCTTTGCGTCGGCTGCCGCCGTCGCGGCCGGGCGAGGCGTGGTCGCCCGCGGCTGGGCCGAGGCCATGGCTCCCGGCTGCCCGCCCATGCGCTCGAGCTGCGCCACCTGGGCCTCGAGCTTGGCGAGGCGGCTGGTCAGCTCCGCATCCGTCCGGGGGGCGGCAGGCGTCACCACCGCCATAGGCGCGGCCGCGGGGGCTGGCTGGTCCGGCGCCGTCGCCGCGGCGGGCAGGGCTGCCATCGCCGGCAGCGGCCGGTCGGGCGACTGGGCCAGATCGAAGGCGACCAGCTCTTTCCGCTCGTAGGGCAGCTCCTTGCCGCGCTCGCGGGTGCGAAGCGCGTAAGTCATGATCTCGGGCACGTAGTAGAGCGTCTCCAGCACCTCGCCGCGCTGGCAGGCGATCCGCCAGGTCTGGAACTCGCCCGCCTTCACCTTGACCGCTTCCTTGGTGACGACGGTGCAGGAATTCTCGGCCTGCCAGCCGTCGGGCACCTTCTCGGCGACGCCGGCGACCTGGAACTTGACCGTCTTGCCGGGCTCCAGCGGGAACAGCTTGCCGGGCTCGCCGAAGATCTGCTGGTTGCCCTGGCCGAGGCGCGGGTCGCCCGACCAGGAGATCGGCGGCGAGATCACGTCCGGCGCCTGCACCCAGGTCACGCCGCGATCGTTCTGCCAGGTGGCGCGGGGGCCGGCGAAGCCGGTCACCTGCTCCTTCACCGGGACGCCGGTATCCTCGTAGGTGAAGACGTCGCCGACGGCGAACTGGGGTCCCATCGGTCCGGGGGCCGGCTTCGGCGCCGCGGCGGTCGACATGCCGAGCCGGGCGCATCCCGACAGCGCAACGAGAGCGAGCCCGAGCCCGGCCCAGCTACCGATCGATCGCTGCCGTGTCCCGCCCATGGGCGCCTCCCCGTCGTTCCGAAACCGCTTGCCGGAAAGTCCCTTCAAGCGGCACATCTGTCAAGAAAACGCTCGCCACCGGGAGCCTTAGCCGATGAGCCGACGCCTGGATGAACGCGCCCGCGGGGTCTTCGTCATCTCCGCCACGCCCTTCGCCGAGGACGGCGCCCTCGACCTCGATTCGACCGACCGGCTGATGGACTTCTATCTCGGCCATGGCGTCGACGGGGTCACGCTGCTCGGCATCATGGGCGAGGCACCGAAGCTGACCCAAGAGGAGAGCCTCGCCTTCGTCGACCGCGCGCTGAAGCGGCTCCAGGGGCGGATTCCCGCGGTGATCGGGGTTTCTCAAGCGGGCCTCCGGCCGCTGGCCGCCTTCGCGCGCCAGGTCATGGACCTCGGCGCGGCCGGGGTGATGGTGGCCCCGACCCCGGGCCTCCGGGGCGACCGGCAGGTCTATGACTACTACGCCCAGGTCTTCTCTCTCCTCGGCCCCGAAATCCCCGTGGTGCTCCAGGACTACCCGCAATCGAGCGGCGTCCATCTGGAGGCCGAGGTCTTCCTTCGCCTCGTGGACGCTTTCCCTCAGCTCGTCATGCTGAAGCACGAGGATTGTCCCGGATTGGCCAAGCTGAGCCGCATCCGGGCCGAATCGGCAGCCTCCGGTCGCCGGCGGGTGAGCATCCTCATCGGCAACGGCGGCCTGTATTACATCCAAGAGTTGCAAAGAGGCGCCGATGGCGCAATGACCGGCTATGCCTATCCGGAGATGCTGGTCGAGGTTCATCGCCGCTTCGCCACCGGCGACCGCGATGGCGCCGAGGACCTGTACGACCTCCACCTCCCGCTCCTCAAGCACGAGCAGCAGCCCGGGTTCGGCCTGTCGGTCCGCAAGGAAATCCTCCGCCGGCGGGGGGCGATCGGGTCGGCGAAGCTCCGCGCCCCCGGCGGGCAGCTGGCCGGCACCGACCTTGCCGAGCTCGACCGGCTGATCCTGCGCCTGGAGCGCCGCCTGGTTGCAGGACAAGCGCCCCGTGCTGTGGCATAGTTGCACCAAGCGAGCCGAAAGGCGGCGTGTAACAGATAAATCCCTTGGCTCGGGCCGAAGGATGCTTGATTTTCAAGACGTAAGCGGCGGGGGAAAAGAAAACTTCCGCACATTTCTCATGTTGGGGTCGCGACCGGCCCGCGCGCGGAGCCCGGTCGCTTGAAGTCACTTTGGAGGAGAATCGAGATGAGGCGTTTGTCCCTGGCCCTGGCCCTGGCCCTGGCCGTGGCCACGCTCGGCGTAAGCAGCGCTGCTATGGCCCAAGGCTATAACGGCTGGTATCTCGGTGCGCGCGGTGGCGTCACCTGGCTGGACGATATGTCGTTCACAGCCGGTACCTCGAACAACAACATCGACTTCGACCGCGGGTACAACATCGGCGGCAGCGTCGGCTATCAGTTCGGCGGGCCGTTCCGGCTCGAGGCCGAAGTCGTTCACCGCAAGAACGACGTCGACAGCTTCACCTCCGGCGGCACCCGCCTCACCGGTGCGACCGGCGACGCGAGCTCGCTCGCCCTGATGCTGAACGGCTTCTACGACTTCCAGACCGGAACCGCCTTCACGCCGTATGTCGGCCTCGGCGCCGGCTACGCCCGGGTCTCGGCCAACGGCATCTCGGCCAACGGCATCTCGGCGACCGGCCTCGGCGCGACGCTCGACGACGACGACAACAAGTTCGCCTACCAGGCGATCGCGGGTATCGCCTACCAGATCACCCCCGAGGTCGCTCTGACCGCGGATTACCGCTACTTCGCCACCCAGGATCCGAAGTTCCGGGCGTC
>CAXNIC010000096.1:0-14458 GCA_964201945.1 Alphaproteobacteria bacterium | reverse complement strand
ATTCCCGAAAACTACTACGACGACCTCGAAGCCAAGACCGGCCCTCCGGCAGAAGAGATCGATCGGATGCGGCGTCTCGGCATCCTCTACGACCGCGACGACGAGGCGGAGTACCGGCAGCTCTATACCAGGACCCTGGCCGAGGGCTTCTTCTTCGAGATCGTCGAACGCCGGAACTACCATGGTTTCGGCGCCGTCAACGCACCGATCCGCCTGGCCGCCCAGACCCGCCTCGCCCAGCGCCCGTCGCCGCGATTGTGAGACGGAGGGACCGCGCCTATCATCGCGGTCCCTCCCGACGCCCCTCACAAGGAATGGCCATGCGCGTCCGCGATTTCTACTCAGGTCGTTCCGCGATCTATGCCGATCACGGCATCGCCGCCACTGCGTCGCCGCGGGCGACCCTGGCGGCGCTCGACATGCTTCGCTCCGGCGGCAACGCCGTGGACGCGGCGCTGACCGCGATCGCCATGCTCTGTGTCATCGAGCAGGGATCGACAGGCATCGGCGGCGACTGCTTCGTCCTCTATTCGCCGAAGGCTGGAAAGCCGATCGGCCTCAACGGCTCCGGCCGGGCACCGGCGGCGGCGACCGCGGCGTGGTATGCCGCCAAGGGCATCAAGAAGATCGAGATGCAGACGCCGCATGCCGTCACCATCCCCGGCGCCATCGACGCCTGGTGCCGGCTGCATGCCGATCACGGCACCCGGTCGCTGAACGAGATCTTCGCGCCTGCGATCGAGGCGGCGGAACAGGGGTTCCGGCTTACGCCCCGTATCGGCACCGAATGGGCGAAGCTGATTGGCAAACTCTCGGTCGATGCCGACACCAAGCGGATCTACGTGCCGAACGGCAAGGTCCCGGCGATCGGCGACACCCACAAGCTGCCGGCGCTGGGTGCCACGCTCCGGAAGATCGCCAAACAGGGGCGCGACGGCTTCTACAAGGGCGAGGTCGCCCAGGACATCGTCGACAAGCTGCAGAGCGTCGGTGGCCTCCACACCATGGCGGACTTCGAGGCGTCGCGGCCGGACTATGTGACGCCGATCTCGACCCGCTATCGCGGCCATGACGTCTACGAGATCCCGCCGAACGGGCAGGGTATCACCGCGCTGATCATGCTGAACGTGCTTCAGGGCTACGACTACGGCTCCGACAAGCTGAGCCAGGCCGACCGCATCCACCTGATGAGCGAGGCAGCCAAGCACGCCTATCGGCTGCGCAACCTGCACGTCGCCGACATGAGCCAGGCCGAGGTGCCGGTCGAGCGCCTGCTCTCGACCCAGGAGGCGGAGTCGATCCGCAGCCAGATCGACATGGCGAAGGCCGGCGCCATCACCAAGGCCGACTTCATCCAGCACCGCGACACGACCTATCTCTGCGTCGTCGACAAGGACCGGAACGCGGTCTCGCTGATCAACTCGCTCTACTCCCACTACGGCTCGGGCATCACCGCGCCGAAATCCGGCGTCATCCTGCAGAACCGCGGCCAGGGCTTCGTGCTGCGGGAAGATCACCCCAACTGCATCGCGCCGGGCAAGCGCCCGATGCACACCATCATCCCAGGCATGATGATGAAGGACGGCAAGACGGTGATGCCCTTCGGGGTCATGGGCGGCGACTTCCAGCCGATCGGCCACACCTCCGTGGTGACGCACATGCTCGATTCCGGCATGGATCCCCAGGACGCGATCGCCCAGCCGCGGGTCTTCCCCTACGAGGGCAAGGTCCAGCTCGAGCCGGCGATCCCCGAAAGCGTCGCCGAGGATCTCCGTCGGCGCGGCCATGTGGTCGAGCGGACGGACGTGCCGCCGGGCGGCGGCCAGGCGATCTGGATCGACCACGACCGCGGCGTCCTGATCGGCGGCTCCGAGCCCCGCAAGGACGGCTGTGCCTTCGGCTACTGAGACGAGAAGAGGAACTCCATGACCCGGTCCGTACGCTCGCTTGCCTCCCTGATCGCCGCCTCGTCGCTGCTCGGGATCTTCGCCTCACCGGTGTTGGCGCAGGGCACCCTGAAGATGGTGCCGCATGCCGACCTCAAGGTGATGGACCCGATCTTCACCACCGCGACGATCACCAACGATCACGCGATGATGATCTACGACCAGCTGTTCGCCTGGGACGACAAGCTGACGCCGAAGCCGCAGATGGTGGAGAACTGGGCGGTCGCGCCCGACAAGCTCTCCTATACCTTCGCGCTTCGCCCGGGCCTCAAGTTCCATGACGGCTCGGCCGTGACCGCCAAGGACGTCGTCGCCTCGATCCAGCGCTGGTCGAAGCGCGATCCCATGGGCCAGAAGATGGCGGAGTTCACTGCCGGCTGGTCGGTGGTCGACGACCGCGCCTTCGTGCTCCGGCTGAAGGAGCCGTTCGGCCTGGTGCTCGACACGCTGGCCTCGACCGCCGCCAACATGCCGGTGGTGATGCGCGAGAAGGATGCCGCGACCGATGCCTTCACCGCGATCACGGAAGCGGTCGGCTCTGGTCCGCATCGCTTCGTGAAGGAGGAGTATCAGCCCGGCAACAAGGTCGTTTACGCGAAGTTCACCGACTACGTGCCGCGGGCCGAGCCGGCGGACGGTCTTGCCGGCGGCAAGCGCGTCCGCGTCGACCGGGTCGAGTGGGTGTCGATCCCCGAGCCTTCGACCGCCGCCTCGGCGCTGGTCGCCGGCGAGGTCGACATGATCGAGGCGATCAACAACGACCAGAAGGTCCTGCTGACCCGCTCCAGGGACGTGAAGGTCGAGGCGCTGTCCCGCCTCGGCTGGTTCGGCCTGCTTCGGCCCAATCATCTGCACCCGCCCTTCGACAACCCGAAGGCGCGGCAGGCCCTGGCATTGATGGTCGACCAGTCCGAATACATGCAGGCCGCCTTCGGCGGCGGCGAAGCCTGCTTCTCCTACTTCACCTGCGGCAGCCCGTTCGGGACCGAGGTTGGTTCCGAGACCTTCCGGAAGCCCGACTTCGCCCGCGCGAAGCAGCTCCTGGCCGAGGCCGGCTACAAGGGCGAGAAGGTCGTGTTGCTCGGCGCCGGCGATCTCTTCCACCACAACGCCGCCGCCCAGGTGACCACCGAGAACCTGAAGAAGATCGGCATCAACGTCGACCTGCAGATGTCCGACTGGGGCGCCGTCATCACCCGGCGGGCAAAGAAGGATGCGCCCGCGGCCGGCGGCTACAACATCTACCAGACCTTCTCCGACGGCGTGTCGGCGATGACGCCGGCGACCAACGTCTCCATCGTCTCCACCTGCGACGGCAAGAACGCCGTCGGCTGGCCCTGCGACCAGCAGGTCGAGACGCTGCGCGACCAGTACATCCGCGCCACCGACGATGCCGAGAAGAGGCGGATCCTGGAGACGCTGCACAAACGCCTGTGGGAGACGGTGCCCTACGTGATCCTCGGCAAGTACGAGCGCCTGGCGGCTTATCGCACCAGCCTCGACGGTGTGCTGCACACCAACGTGCTGGCGCTCTGGAACATCGCGAAGAAGTAGTCCGCCGCATGGCTGAACGATCCGACATCCGGGCCCGCCTCGGGCTCCGGCCGATCATCAACGTCTCCGGCACCATGACGACGCTGGGCGCGTCGATCGTGGTGCCGGAGGCCGTACGTGCGGCCACCGAGATCCTGCCGGAATGGGTGGAGGTCAACGACCTGCACAGGATGGCGAGCCGTGCCATCGCCAAGGCGACCGGGACGGAGGCCGGATTCGTCACCGCGTCGGCCGCCGCCGGCATCACGCTGGCGCTGGCCGGCTGCATGACCGGATCCGATCTCGGCCGGATCGAGCAGCTTCCCGACACCACGGGCATGAAGAACGAGGTGGTGATCCAGATGGGTCACCTGACCGGCTACGGCGCCTCGGTCGACCAGGCGATCCGACTTGCCGGCGCCAAGTGTGTCCCTGTCGGCAACGTCACCGATGCCCGGCCCTACCAGCTTGCCCACAAGATCACGGAGAAGACGGCGGCGGCGCTCTACGTCGTCTCGCACAGCACGGCGCAATATGGCCAGATGCCGCTCGACGTCTTCGCCCGCGTCGCCCACGACCAGGGCGTGCCCGTCGTCGCCGACCTCGCCTCCGAGTACGACTTGAAAGGTTTCGCCGTCGCCGGCGCCGATCTCGTCATCTACAGCGGGCACAAGTTCTTAGGAGGGCCGACCGCCGGGATCGTCGCCGGCAAGAAGCACCTGGTGCGCGCCACCTTCCTGCAGAACAACGGCATCGGCCGCGGCATGAAGGTCGGCAAGGAGAGCATCGTCGGCACCATCGCCGCGGTTGAGGCCTGGGCGGCGCGCGATCATGCCGGCATTCGCAAGCTGGAGCGCAGCTATCTGGATCTCTGGGTCAAGCGCTTCTCAGGCCTGCCGGGCGTGACGGCAACGATCACGGCGGACCCCACCGACAACCCGCTCGACCGGCTCGACCTCAAGGTCGATCCGGAGGCCGCGCGCATCACCGCCTGGGAGCTGGCGGATGCGCTGGCAGCCGGCAGCCCGCCGATCGCGGTCCGCGACATCCAGGTCGAGAACGGCTGGTTCCAGCTCGACCCCTGCAATCTGCATCCGGGAGAGGCGGAGATCGTCGCCGACCGCATCGTCGCCGAGCTGACGGAAGCGCGAAAGCGCAACCGCCCGCAGCAGTACAGCCTCGCCGAACGCCAAGCCAAACGCATGGAAGGCCTGCTACGCTGGCCTGACTAGCCTGCCGAGAGAGAGGAATCCCGATGGCCGCCGCCGCTGATCCGATCGTCGCCTCGGTGATCCAGCACCGGCTGTTCGCCATCGTCGAGGAGATGGGCGAGGCCATGCTCCGGACCTCGTACTCCCAGATCCTGAATTCCAGCCGCGACTTCTCCACCGGCATCTGCGATCCCGAGGGCCGGCTGATCGCCCAGGCCGAGCATGTACCGATCCATGTCGGCGCGCTGCCCTGGGCGGCGCGCTCGGTCACAGAGTTCTTCAAGGGCGACGTCCATCCCGGCGACGTCTTTCTG
Source organism: Alphaproteobacteria bacterium (assembly GCA_964201945.1). Lineage (GTDB taxonomy): Bacteria > Pseudomonadota > Alphaproteobacteria > SHVZ01 > SHVZ01 > SHVZ01. The sequence goes on along the minus strand of CAXNIC010000096.1, from coordinate 9,454 downwards.
CTGAACGATCCCTATCACGGCGGCAACCACCTGCCGGACCTCACGGCCTTCGTGCCCGTCTTCGAGGACGGCAAGCTCACCTTCTGGTCGATCAATCGCTCGCACCAGAGCGATATCGGCGGCGCCACGCACGGCGCCTACAACGCGGCGGCGACCGAGATCTGGCAGGAGGGGCTGCGCATCACGCCGCTCCGCCTTTACGACAAGGGCGAGCTTCGCCGCGACGTCTACGAGATGATCGTCACCAACGTCCGTCACCCGCGTGACTTCCGCGGCGATCTGGCGGCGATGATCGGCTCGGCCCGCATCGGCGAGCGCCGCATGCAGGCGTTGATCGCCGAGTTCGGCTCTGAGCAGTCGCATGTCGCGATCGAGGCGATCCTGGATTCGGCCGAGCGCCAGGCCCGCGCCGTCATCGCGTCGTGGAAGGACGGCGTCTACAAGGGCGAGGCATTCCTCGACGACGACGGCCACAAGTATGAGGACGTCCATATTCGCGCCACGGTGACCAAGAAGGGCTCCGACCTCACCATCGACCTGACCGATTCCCACCAGCAAGTGGTGGGTTTCATCAACTCGTCTTATCCGAACATGCGCTCGGCCGTGGCGATGGCGCTGGCCTATCTGATCGACCCGCACACCCCGAAGAACGACGGCACCTTCCGGCCGCTGACGGTGCTGGCCGAGCCCGGCACCGTGGTCTGGGCCAATCCCGGCGCGCCGGTGACGCTCGCGACCAACCACTGCGCCCAGGAGATCATGGAGGCGATCATCAAGGCGCTGGCGCCAGCCTGCCCGGATCGCGCCATGGCCGGCTGGGGCAGGCGCTTCCGTATCGCCATCCAGGGCACGGATCCGCGCCTCGAGCGGCCCTTCATCTGGCATCTGTTCCAGGCGCGGCCGGGCGGCGGCGGCTCCTCGGCCGGTGACGGCTGGCCCGGCGGCGGCGAGTGGCAGGCGGCCGGCGGCATCAAGTTCGGCAGCATGGAAGTGACCGAGGTCCGCTTCCCGCTGTTCTTCGAGCGCCACGAGTTCCGCGTCGATTCCGGCGGCGACGGCAAGTTCCGGGGCGGGCCTGGCTGCGTGCTCGATCTCAGGATGGAGATCGAGGAGCCGGCGCTGGGCAACACCGCCGGCGACGGCGCCCGCTACGGCGCCTGCGGCATGTTGGGCGGCAAGGACGGGCTGCCGCACCGCTACGTGCTGCGCTCGCGCCGACGGCCCGATCGCGTCATCAAGACCAAGGAAGTCGGCATCGAGATCCGGCCGGGCGACGTCTTCCACATCCTCTCTGGGGGGGGCGGCGGCTGGGGGTTGGGCAAGGATCGCGATGCGGCGGCGCGGGCAAGCGATGTCGTCAACGGCTTCGCCAGCCGGGCGGCGAAGCCGAAAACAAAAGCCAAGGCGAAGCCCAAGACGCGGAAAGCAAAATCGATCGCCCGCAAACCTGCGCCGAAGCGCGCAGCCAAGCGCCGGAGGTAATCATGCTCCGGATCGGCATCGATGTCGGCGGTACCTTCACCGACCTGGTCGGGATCGACGAGGCCGGCGGCTCCACCATCGCCAAGGCGGCCTCGACCCCGGCCGATCCCTCGATCGGCGTGATCGACGGGCTCGAGCGTCTGGCGGCGATGCTCTCGACCGACCTCGCTACCCTGCTGCAGCGGACCGAGCGGATCGTCCACGGCACAACGGTCGCGACCAACGCCCTGCTCGAGCGGAAGGGCGCCAAGGTCGGCCTCTTGACCACCGACGGCCACCGCGACGTCATCGAGATGCGGGAAGGCCTGAAGGACGACCGCTACAATCTCCGCATGCCGGCACCGGAACCGCTGGTGCCCCGCGCGCTCCGCCTCGGGGTCAAGGAGCGCATGCGCGCCGACGGCAAGGTCGGTACGCCGCTCGACCGTACTTCGCTCGAACGCGCCATCGCCACCTTGAAGAAGCAGGGCGTCGAGTCGGTCGCCGTCTGCTATCTCCACGCCTATCGCGATCCGCGCCACGAACGCGCGACCGGCAAGGCGGTCAGGAAGGCGATGCGCGGCGCCTATGTCTCGCTCTCCTCCGAGGTCTTCCCGCAGATCAAGGAATTCCAGCGGGTCTCGACCACGGTGGTCAACGCCTATGTCGGCCCGATCCTGTCGCGTTACCTCACGCGCCTCGAGAAGCGCCTGAAGGATGCCGGCTATGCCGGGCCGGTGCTGATCATCCAGTCCCATGGCGGCGTAACGCCGATCGACGAGGCGGTGCGCCTTGCTGCCGGCTCGGTGCTCTCCGGTCCCGCCGGCGGCGTCGCCGGCAGCCGGCATGCGGCGAGCCTGATCGGCTCGGGCGATCTCATCCCCTTCGACATGGGCGGCACGTCCACCGACATCTCGCTGATCGTGAACGGCGAGCCGTCACTGGCGCCCGACCGCGCCGTTGGCGGCCAGCGCGTCGCGCTCAACAGCCTCGACATCGTCAGCCTGGGTGCCGGCGGCGGGTCGATCGGCCGTGTCGATGTCGGCGGGCTGCTCTATGTCGGGCCGGAAAGCGCCGGTGCCGAACCAGGCCCGGCCTGCTATGGCCGCGGCGGCCTCGCCGCCACGGTCACCGACGCCAACCTGGTTCTGGGCTATCTCGACGCCGGCAACTTCCTCGGCGGCCGCAGCAAGCTCGACCGGCCGGCGGCCGAGGCCGCGCTGGATCGCCTGGCGAAGGAACTCAAGGTCGACCGTGTCGCCGCCGCCGCCGGCGTGCACCGCGTCGTCAACACCAACATGGCCGAAGGCATCCGCCTGGTCTCGGTGCGCCGCGGCGTCGATCCTCGGCGCTTCGCGCTGCTCTCCTTCGGTGGCGCCGCCGGGCTGCATGCGACCGACGTCGCCCGCCAGCTCGATCTCACGCGGGTGATCGTGCCCCGGGTCGCCGCCGTGCTCTCGGCCTGGGGCATGCTGGCGACCGATCTTCGCTACGAGGTGGCGCGCACCCATATCGGCGATGCCAAGCGCCTCAGCGTCAGCGCGTTGAAGGCGCTCTACGAGGAAATGGCGGCCGAGGGCCGGGCGCGGCTGCCTGCGACTTTCGACGGACCGATCCGCATCCATTACGGCGCCGACATGCGCTACGGCGAGCAGATCTTCGAGGTCGCGGTGCCGTTGGACGGCGTCGACTGGACCCAAGACGACCCGATGCCGGACATCGTCGAGCGCTTCCATCAGCGCCATGAGGAACTCTTCACCTATGCGCTGCGCGACCAGGAAGTGGTGCTGGTCAATGCCCGGGTCGCGGTGGTCGGCGTGCTTCCCGACCTGCCGAAGGAACCGACGCTTCCGGATCGCTCGCCGGCACCGCCGCGGGAAACACGGCGCGTCCATCTCGGCGAGTGGATCGAGGCGCCGGTCCACGACTTCGATACGGTCGCCCGCGACCAGATCATCGACGGCCCGGCCATCGTCGAATCGGCGACGACGACGGTGCTGCTGCGATCGGGCGACCGAGCGCGTGTGACCGCGGAAGGCTGGCTCGACATCACGGTGCCGCGCCGCTAGCGGCCCGGCAGCATCCGCACCAGGGTGCGGTCGCGCAGCACGAAATGGTGGAACAGCGCCGCGGCCACATGCAGCAGCGCCAGGACAAGAAGCGCATTGGCCAGGACCTCGTGGACCTCCTTGACGAGGTGGGCCGTCGCGCGCGACGCCGCCATCGGCGAGGCGATGGTGACGAGACCGAGGACCAGCAGTGCATCGCCCCTCGCGAACTGCGCGGCGATCCCAGCCAGGGGAACGGCGAGCACCAGTGCGTAGAGCGCGTAGTGCGCGCCCGCGGCGAGACGTTCCGCCCAGCGTCCGAGCGGCATCGGCTCCGGGGGCGGCGGCGCATCGACGACACGCCAGACGATGCGCGGCAGGAAGAGCGCCAGGACCAGAAGCCCGGCTGAGACGTGGATGAAGAAGGCGAGGTCTCGCCCGGTGCCGCGGGGCAGCTCCTCGCCGAAGGTGCCGAGCGCCCAGCCCGCCACCACGAGGACGACGACCGCCCAGTGAAAGGCCTTGGCGATCGTGCCGTAGTCATGGGGAGTGTTTGCGAGCTGCATTGATAGCTTCCGATGACTCGAGTTCATGCGCGGAGCGCGCCGCGCCAGACGGACTTGGTGACCTCCAGGATCGCCAGCAGGACGACGGTCCCGGCGAACGAGATCGCGATGTCGTCGAGGTGGAGCGGGCCGAAGCGGAACAGTTCCTGTGCCGGCGGCCAGGTCAGGGCGACCGAAAGCAGACCTGCAGCCGTCGCCACCACCAGCCAGAGTGCGGGATTCGGCCTGATGAAGGCGGTGATCAGCGAGCTGCGGTAGGATCGGTTGACCAGGATCAGGCCGATATTGGCGATTACCAGCGAGACGAAGGTGAGCGCGCGGACCTCCCCCTCGGGCATGCCTCGCGCCTCTGCCAGAAAGTAGACGGCGGTGACGGCCGCAAGCGCGACCAGGCCCTGGACCAGGCTCCAGGCAACCAGCGCGGTCGAGAACAGCGGCGCCGCGGGGTCCCGGGGTGGCCGCGCCATCAGATCGCTCTCCTCTTTCTCCGCCTCGAAGACGATCGAGCAGACAGGATCGATCACCATCTCGAGGAAGGCGATGTGGATGGGCGTCAGGATCAAGGGCATGCCGAAGAGCAGCGGCAGAAAGGCCAGGCCCGCGATCGGCACATGGACGGCCAGGATATAGGCCATGGCCTTCCGGAGATTGTCGTAGATCCGCCGGCCGAGCCGGATGGTGTGGACGATGGAACCGAAGTCGTCGTCGAGGAGCACGAGGGAGGAGGCCTCGCGGGCGACGTCGGTGCCGCGGCCGCCCATGGCGATGCCGATATGCGCAGCCTTCAGCGAAGGCGCGTCGTTGACGCCGTCCCCGGTCATGGCGACGATCTCGCCGGCGTCCTTGAGCGCGCTGACGATGCGGAGCTTCTGGGACGGCGTGATGCGGGCGAAGACGCTCGCCCGCGGCAGCAGAGCGGCGAGCGCAACATCGTCCAGCCCGTCGAGCTCCTCGCCTGAGACCACGGGACCGTCGGCCAGGCCCGCCTGCCGCGCGATCGCTTGCGCGGTTGCCGGGTAGTCGCCGGTGATCATCACCACCCGGATGCCGGCGGACCGGCACTCCGCGATCGCGGCCGGAACGGCCGTCCGCAAGGGATCGGCGAAACCGAGCAGCCCGAGAAAGCGGAGCTCGAGGTCACGTTGCGAGTCCGGCAGGCCGGAGACCCTGGCAGTGCCGCCGGCGACGGCAAGTACCCGCATGCCTCGGGCCGCCATGTCGTCGATCGTGGCGGAAAGGGCGGCGCGGTCCTCGGCGCCGAGCCGGCAGAGATCGGCGACGGCCTCCGGCGCGCCCTTGGTCGCGACCGTACAGGTATCGTCGTCTGCCTCGCGCCAGACATTGGTCATGGCGAGGAGATCGGGGCGGATGCCGTATTCACGCAGAAGCGTGCGCTCGTTCTGCGAGACCGATCCGTGCTGCGGCAGGCTGCGGGTGAGCGCGTAGATCGCCCGTTCCATCGGATCCTGGGACTCGGGCGTGCTGGCGAGCGTCGCGGCCACCGCGATCGAGTGGAGACGGTCGGAGGGCGGCGATTCGAGCCATCGCAGGGACTCCGGTGCCGCCCCGGGGAAGCGGACCTCGGCGATCGACATCCGGTTCTCGGTCAGGGTTCCGGTCTTGTCGGTGCACAGCACGGTGGCGGCGCCGAGGGATTCGATCGTCGCCGCGCGACGGGTGAGCACGCGCGCCCGCGCGATACGCCAGGCCCCCATGATCATGAACACGGTCAGGACCAGCGGAAATTCCTCGGGCATCAGCGACATGCTGAGCGCGATTCCGCCGAGGATGCCGTCGAGCCAGGAACCGTGGATGATCGCGTAGAGCGTGGCGACGGCGAGGCTGAGGGCGAGGCCGATGACGGCAACGATGCGCACCAGAGACCGGATCTGGAGGTTGAGCCGCGTCGGCTCGCTCCGGATCGCGCCGAGGCTGGTGCCGATGCGGCCGATCTCGGTGGCGGCGCCGGTCGCCGTAACCTCGGCAATGCCGCGGCCGCGGACAACGAGGGTGCCGGAAAAAACAGGGGCGCGGCCCTTCCCATCCTGCCCCGCCGGTGTCGCAGCCTCTGCGACCTTGGCGACCGGTACCGATTCCCCGGTGAGAAGGGATTCGTCGATCTGCAGATCATGACCGGAGACCAGCACCGCGTCGGCCGGCACCCGGTCGCCCTCGGCCAGGATGACGACGTCGCCGCGCACCACCTCGCGGCCGGGGATCCGGCGCCGCTCGCCCGAGCGCAGCACCAGCGCGCGCGGGCTGGTCAGGTCGCGGAGCGCCTCTATCACCTTCTCGCTCCGGGTTTCCTGGACCACGGCGATGGTCATCGAGAAGGTGGCGAAGGCGAGCAGCATCAGCGCCTCGCCGAGATCGCCCAGCAGCAGATAGATGATGCCGGACACCGCGAGCAGGCCGAACATGGGCTCGCGAATCACGCCGAACGCGATCGAGGCGAGACCGCGCCGTCCGCCGCGCGGCAGTTCGTTCGCCCCCTCGGCCCGAAGCCGTGCAGCGGCGACGGCCTCGGTCAGGCCCTGCGGGGGTATCGGAACAGTGCTCGACATCAAGTCCTGGCGACCTCGGTGCATCATAGTTTCTGCCACCTCCGCCGCCATGGCACGATGATCTGGATCAATCGGGCGTGATAGGGTCGCGGCGGCACGATCGGGTGCCGACGCGCAGGAAAGAGCGGAGAGCATGGTGACGACTCAGATCGGCTCGATCGGCGACCTGCCCCTCAAGAAGGGCGGGACACTCAAGGATGCGAAGCTCGCTTACGTGACCTACGGCAAGCTGGCGCCGGACGGAAAGAACGCCGTCCTTCTCACCCATGGCTATACGTCGAGCCATCTCTTTGCCGATGGCGGCGCTTCGGCCTCGGAAGGGTCCTGGGGCGCGCTCGTCGGACCCGGCAGGCCGATCGACACCGACAAGTATTTCGTCGTCAGCTCCAACATGCTGGGCTCGGCCTATGGCTCGACCGCACCCCGCAGCATCGATCCGAACACCGGCAAGCCCTATGGCCCGGATTTCCCGCTGCTCACGCTGCCGGACATCGTCGGCGCGCAGAAGCGCCTGCTCGACCAGCTCGGCGTCAAGGGGCTGGTCGCCGTCGTCGGCCCGTCCTATGGCGGCTTTCAGGCCTTCACCTGGGGCGTCGAGTATCCCGGGTTCATGAAGGGCCTCGTTCCCGTCGTCACCGGCATGCGCCGCCCGCCCCAAGCCGATCCGGACGCCACGCTGAAGAAGCTCTCTGCCGATCCGAACTGGAACGGCGGCCGCTACTACGACAAGGGCGGCATCCTTCCGACGATGATCAGGCTCCGCGAGGAGACGCTCAGAAGCTACGGCACCGACGAGGAGCTGAAGCCCAAGATGCCGAACAAGGTCGACCGCGATGCCGAGATCACCCGCCAGGCGCGGGCCTGGGCCGAGGCCTTCGACGGGAACTCGATGCTCGCGCTCGGTCGCGCGATGGACAGCTATGACGTCACGCCGGATCTCGGGAAGATCAAGGCCAAGGTGCTGTTCGTGATCTCACGCACGGACGCCTACTTCCCACCCTCGCTCAAGGACGAGGTGATGCCGGCCCTCAAGGCGGCCGGCGTCGACGGTCAGTATTTCGAGATCGACAGCGAGCACGGCCATCTCGCCTCCGGCACCGACGCCGCCAAATGGGCGCCGGCGCTGAAGAGCTTCCTCGAGTCGCTGTAGCGCTTTCGGAAACCCTCCCCCGCGTAAGACACGAGGGAGGGCAGGGTGGGGGCCGAGCGTAGCGAGGAACTTCGTTGCCGCTGACCTGACTACCAAACCTCGCTACGCTCGGCCCCCACCCCAACCCTCCCCCGCGTATGACGCGAGGGAGGGAGCAAGAGAGCGCCCTATGCCCGATACTACGCCGCCCGATCTCCGGACCGAGACCATCGATCTCCTGTCGAAGCGTGTCAGCGTGCGCCGCTATCGGCCGGATCCGGTGCCGGACGCGATGGTGGAGGCGATCCTGAAGGCCGCCTTCCGGGCGCCGACCTCCTCGAACATCCAGTCCTATTCGGTGATCGTGGTGCGCGACCGCGACGTGCTGAAGCGCCTGGCGCCGGTCACCGGCAACCAGAAGCATGTCGCCGACGCGCCGGTGTTCCTCGCCTTCTGCGCCGACCTCACCCGCATTGCGTTTGCGCTGGAGCAGCGAGGCCATTCGGTTGCCGACAACAACATGGAGACCGGGCTCGTTTCCTCGATCGATGCGGCGCTGGTCGGCATGTGCGCCTCGCTCGCCGCGGAGTCGTTGGGCCTGAAGGGCGTGATGATCGGCGCGGTCCGCAACAATGCGACGGCGAGCGCCGAGATCCTGGGACTGCCCGATCGCGTCTACTGCGTCTTCGGCATGTGCTTAGGCTGGCCCGACGAGGCGCCGGAGCAGAAGCCGCGCATGGACTATGCCGGCATGGTCCACTACGACCGCTACGGCACCCAGAAGACCGGAAGCGATCTGAGCCAACATCTCGCCGCCTATGACGCAGACCTGGCGCGGCACTACCGGGCAACCGGCCGGCCGACCACGGATGATTCCTGGACCCACGACATGGACAAGAAGTTCAATCCCTGGCTCCGCGACAAGCTGCGCCAGCAGCTGAAGGAGCGCGGGTTCGACTTCCGCTAGGCGCCGCTCACTCCAGCGGCAGCGCCAGGGTCACGCGGAAGCCGCCCTCGGGCCGGTTCTCGGCGACGGCCGAGCCGTTGAGCGAGGTCAGGTTCCGGCGCACCACCCAGAGACCGAGGCCGAAACCGGCACCGACCGCCTGCGGGCGGAAGGAGGATCCGCGCTCGAACAGCTGCGGCAGGCGCTCGGCGGAAACGCCGGGGCCGTCGTCCTCGATCGAGAGCGAGGCGAGGTTGCCCTCGACCGACAGCGCGACGCGGATGATGCCGCCCTTGGGCGAGAAGGCCAGCGCGTTGTCCAGAACCTGATCCAAGGCGGCGGCGAGCAGGTTGCCGCCGCGCTGCAGGACGACGCCGGGATCGGCGACGACGCCGATGGCGATGTTGCGGCTGGCGGCATCAGGCGTGATGCGCTCGGCCGCACCTTCCATGATCGTCGAGATGTCGGCGGGTTCCTCCGACGGATCGAGGAAAGCGGCAGCGCTGTCGTCGAGGCGACGGGCCTGCTCGACCAGGCCGTCGAGGCGGTCGAGCGCTTCCTCGACCGCGGCCAGCGCGATGACGCCGCGGGCGTCGTTCGGATCGACGCGCCGGCGCAGCGGCTCGATCGCCTGGCGGATGGTGCCGAGCGGGGTCTTGAAGGCGTGCGCGGTCTCCTCCGCGGCATCGCGGAGATGGGTCGCCGCGGCGCGCAGGCGCTCGACCATGCGGTCGAAGGCG
>CAXNIC010000095.1:0-14486 GCA_964201945.1 Alphaproteobacteria bacterium | reverse complement strand
GGTCGCCGGAGAGGCCATCACCATGCCCTTCGGCGACCTGACGGTGAGCGAGGGCAAGATCGTCCGCTGGCTGAAGAAGGTCGGCGATCCGGTGAAGGCCGGCGAGCTGGTGGTCGAGATCGAGACCGACAAGGCCGTGGTCGAGGTCGAGTCGCCGCATGCCGGCAAGATCGCCCAGCTGCTGGAGCAGGCCGGAACGGTGGTGAAGATGGGCCAGCGCATCGCCATCGTGGCGCCGGGCTGAAGCTGAGGAACGAACCGATGCGTCTTTTGATGGTGAACTGGGGCTATGACGACGACGCGCTGGCCGAGCGCACGCAGTTGGGATCGGGCGTCACGCTCGACCTCCGCCGCTGGACGCCCGGCAAGGTGCAGCCGCTGACCCCGGCCGACTGCGCGTCGGCGGATGCGATCATCAACTACTCGGCGGTCGAGCAGATCGGCGCCGGCCCCGATGCCTTCCCGAAGTGCCGCATCGTGGTGCGCTCCGGCGTCGGCTTCGACAATGTCGACCTCGAAGCCTGGGGCAAGCGCGGCGTGCCGGTCAGCAACGTCCCCGACTACGGCACCACCGAGGTCGCCGACCACGCCATCGCGCTGATGCTGGCCCTGACCCGCGGTACCGCCACATATCACCAGATCCTTAGGCCCGATCCGGCCAAGGGCTGGCGCTTCGGTGCGGCGCCGCTGGTGCTGCGTCTTCGCGGCGCCACCTTCGGCGTGATCGGCCTCGGCCGTATCGGCCTCGCCGCCGCGCTCCGGGCCCAGGCCTTCGGCATGCGCGTCGCCTTCTTCGATCCCTACCTGCCGACCGGCACCGAGCTCTCGGCCGGCTTCGCGCGCGCCACCACGCTGGAGGCGCTGATGGCGGTCTCCGACGTCGTCAGCGTGCATGCGCCCTTGTCCGCCGAGACCCGCGGCCTGGTCGGCGCCAACGCCTTCGCCGCCGCCAAGCGCGGTGTGGTCATCGTCAACACTGCCCGCGGGCCGATCGTCGATCTCGACGCGCTGGGTGCCGCGATCAAGAGCGGCCAGGTCGGCGGCGCCGGCCTCGATGTGCTGCCCGCCGAGCCGGCAGATGCCAACCACCCACTGATCGCCGCCTGGATCAAGGGCGAGAGCTGGGTCGAAGGCCGCCTGACGCTGAGCCCGCACGCGGCCTTCTACAGCCCTGCCAGCATCGACGATCTCCGCCGGAAGTCGGTCGAGGTGGTGGTCGAATACATCCGGAACAAGCGCCTGCTCAACTGCGTCAATCCGCAGTTCCTGGGGAAGACGGCATGACCGCGCTCCGCGCCGAGACCACCCGCGGCCGCCCCTTCGCCAGCCCGCTGTCGCGGCGCCTGGCCGCTCTTGCCGGCGTCGACCTCGGCCAGGTGACGGGCTCCGGCCCTGGCGGACGAATCGTGAAGGCCGACATCGAGGCCATCGCCTCCGGCAACGCGCCGAAACCGGCCGCCGCTTCGGCACCGATGCCGGCTCCCGTCACCCGCGCCGAGATGCCGGGCCTGCCCGCCTATGACGAGTTCCCGAACAGCAATGTGCGGAAGGTGGTGGCGCGGCGGCTCACGGAGTCGAAGCAGCAGGCGCCGCATTTCTATCTCTCGATCGACTGCCAGATCGATGCGCTGCTGAAGCTGCGCGCCGAACTCAACACGCGGGACAGCGTGAAGCTCTCGGTCAACGACCTGGTGATCAAGGCAGCCGCTCTGGCGCTGAGGCAGGTGCCGGCAGCGAACGCCTCCTACACCGAGGCGGCGATCCGCCGCTACAAGACGGTCGACATCTCGGTGGCGGTGGCGATCCCCGATGGCCTGATCACGCCGATCGTGAAGAACGCCGACATCAAGGGCCTGGCCCAGATCTCGTCCGAGATGAAGGACCTGGCGACCCGCGCCCGCGCCGGCAAGCTGAAGCCCGACGAGTTCCAGGGCGGGACCTTCTCGATCTCGAACCTCGGCATGTATGGGATCCGCGAATTCGCCGCCGTGATCAACCCGCCGCAGGGCGCGATCCTGGCGATCGGTGCCGGCGAGCAGCGCCCGGTGGTGAAGGACGGTGCGCTCGCCATCGCCACCGTGATGACGGTGACCTTGTCGGTCGATCACCGCGTCGTCGACGGCGCCGTCGGCGCCGAGTATCTGGCCGCGTTCAAGAAGCTGGTGGAAGACCCCCTGGCAATGATGCTGTGATGGTCCGGAACGGCCATGAAGTGCCGAATGTCGTTAGGCAATACAACGGGAGGAAATGTCATGACTCTGCGTAAAGTGATCCTGGCGGCGACAAGCGCGCTCGCCCTCGTTCTCGCCGCCGATGTGTCGGCGAAGACCACGCTCAAGATGTCCATCGGCGCCCCCGACAGCCAGGGCGGCGAGATCCTGGGCATGAAGGCGCTCAAGGAGTATGTCGAGTTCAAGAGCAAGGGCGAGCTCGAGATCCGGCTCTTCTTCAACACCTTCGGCGGCTCGCTGCAGGTGACCGAGCAGGTGAAGAACGGCACGCTGGAGATGGCGCTGACCGACGATTCCGTGCTCGGCAGCTTCCACAAGCCGATGCAGATCTTCCAGATCCCCTATCTCTTCCCCTCCTCGCCGGTGGCCTGGGAGTTCATGAAGAGCCCCTTCGTCAAGGAGCTGAACGAGGACATGCGGAAGGCCACCGGCATCCGCACGCTCGCGCTCTCCGAGAACGGCTTCCGCAACCTCACCAACAACAGCCGTGAGGTGAAAGGCCCCGACGACATGAAGGGCCTGAAGATGCGGACCATGCAGTCGCAGGTCTACGTCAACTTCATGAAGTCGATGGGCGCGGCGGCGACGCCGATCGCCTATCCCGAGCTGATCACGTCCCTGAAGCAGAACGTCGTCGACGGCCAGGAAAACGCCTCGGCCACCATCTGGGACGGGCGCCTCTACGAGGTGCAGAAGTACATGTCGGTGAACGAGCACATCTACGGGCTCCACTTCATCATCGTGAACGACAAGGTCTTCGCCGGTCTCAAGCCCGACGAGAAGCAGATCCTGATCGACGGCGCCAAGATGCATGCCGAGGTCGCCAACTCGCGGAAGGCGATGGACAGCCTTCAGGCGGTCGACAAGATCCGGAAGGCCGGCACCCAGGTCTACGTGAACTCGCCGACCGAGAAGGAGGCGTTCAGGAAGCAGACCCAGGGCGCGGTGATCGAGTTCATCGCCGGCGAAGTGGGCAAGCCCCTGGTCGACAAGCTGATGACGGCCGTCGACCAGGCGACCAAGAACGCCTACGCCAACTGATCGTGCAGACCGGCCCGGAGGTCAACGCCTCCGGGTCGGCTCTCCTCTCTCCCTCGCCTTAAGCGGACTTCCCATGGAGACCTTCCACGCGACCGCGCGGTGGCTCGCCAAATTCGCCGACCACATCGTCGGCTGGCTGCTGCTGATCACGGTGATCCTGAACGTGGCCCAGGTCTTCACCCGCTACGTCCTGAACGACCCGCTGTTCTGGACCGAGGAAGCCATCCGCTACTCGACCATCTGGCTCACCTTCGTCGGCATGGCCGCCGCCAGCCAGTACGGCGACCACATGGACATGAACCTGCTCCTCGGCGTCGAGAACACGCGCTTCCAGGTCTGGCACCAGGCGATCCTCCAGCTCCTGACCATCGCCTTCGGCGTCATCGTCGTGTGGCAAGGCACCCGCTACTGCCTGCTCAACGGCATGCAGACCTCCCCGGCTGCCGGCATCCGGATGATCTGGATCTATTCGGCGACGGTGATCGGCGCCGTGCTGCTGCTGTTCGTCTCCGTGCACAAACTCCTGGCCAACTTCTGGCCGCCAGCAATGCCGGACGAGGCGCCATGATCGTCGTCGCCGTCGCGCTGGTCATCCTGCTCTCGATCGGATTGCCGATCAGCTTCTCCTTCGCACTCGCCGCCGCGATCGCGCTCTGGGCCGACGGCCAGGCGCTGCTCAACGTCGTCTCCAAGATGTATTCCGGCCTCGACAGCTTCGTGCTGATGGCTGCGCCCTTCTACATCGTCGCCGGCGAGCTGATGAACCGCGGCGGCATCAGCGAGCGCCTGATCCGCCTTGCCCAGATCATGGTCGGCCGCATCCGCGGCGGCACCGCCTACGCCGCCATCGTCTCCTCGGTGATGTTCTCCGGCATCTCGGGCACGGCCGTCGCCGACATCGCCGCGCTCGGCAACATCTTCATCCACGGCATGCCGAAGGAGGGTTACAGCAAGACCTTCGCCGCCGCGCTGGTGACCGCTGCCTCGGTGATCGGGCCGATCATCCCGCCCTCGGTCATCATGGTGCTCTACGCCGCGGTCGCCGACATCTCGGTGCTCAACCTGTTCCTCGCCGGTATCGTCCCGGGCATCCTGCTGAGTCTGGCGCTGGCGCTGGTGGTGCTGTGGAAGGGTCGCAATGGCGGCCTGCCCCAGGCGACGATCGTCGTCTCCCGCGCCGAGGTGCCGCAGCTGGCACTGGACGGCCTGCTGGTGATGAGCCTGCCGGCCTTCATCGTCATCGGCACCTTGTCGGGCGCCTTCACGCCGACCGAGGCCGGTGGCGTCGCCGTCGTCTACGCGGCCTTCCTCGGCCTCTTCGTGTTCAAGAACCTGACCTTCCGCGACATGATGCACGCGATGCGGAGCGCGGCCCGGCTCACCGCCGGCCTGTTCCTGCTGATTGCCGCCGTCGAGATCGTCAACTACGTGCTGATCATCGCCGGCATCGCCGAAGGTCTCGCCTCCGTCGTCGGCCTGTTCCAGGGCCAGCCGACCCTGTTCCTGCTGGCCTGCGTCGTCGGCCTCCTGGTCATCGGTCTCGCCCTCGACGCCGGCCCGGCGCTGCTGCTGCTGGCGCCTTTCCTCTTGCCGATCACCCGTAGCATGGGCATCGACGACATCCATTTCTCGATGGTGATGATCGTCAGCGTCACCCTCGGCCTGATCTCGCCGCCGGTCGGCATCTGCCTGTTCGTCGCCTGCAAGATCGGCAAGATCACCATGCGCCAGCTCTGGTCCGAGCTGGCGCTGTTCTTCTATGCCGAGATCGCCGTCATCGTCCTCCTGGTCTTCTTCCCGATCCTTTCCACCGGCCTGCCCAAGCTGATCCGCGGATGACCCACAGCATTCCTGCCCACAAGTCGACCCGCCGCGCCTGCCGCATCACCAAGGTCACGGCCTATGTGGTGGGCATGCGCTGGCGGAACTGCGTCTTCGCCCATGTCGAGACCGACGACGGCATCGCCGGCGTCGGCGAAGGTTCGCTCGAATACCAGCCGCAGGCCGTCGCCGCCGCGATCGACCAGCTGGCGCATCGCTACGTCGTCGGGTCGTCCGCCTTCTCGATCGAGCGGCTGTTCAACGACATGCTGCGGAACGAGTTCATGCGCGGCCCCATCATCAACAGTGCCATCGCCGCGATCGAGATGGCGATGTGGGACATCGTCGGCAAGGCGCTCGACCGGCCGGTCTACGACCTTCTGGGCGGACGCATGCATGACCGCCTGCCGGCCTACGCCAACGCCTGGTACGGCCAGGCGAAGACGCCTGCCGAGATGGAGAAGGCGGCGGCCGCCGTCGCCGCCAAGGGGTATCGCGGGCTCAAGTTCGATCCCTTCGGCGATTCCGGCCGCGACCCGGCCGCGGCCGAGATCCGGAAGGCGGTCGATCTGGTCGCCGCCGTCCGCCAGGGCGTCGGGCCTGACGTCGACGTGCTGATCGACGCCCATGGCCGCTTCAGCGTCGGCGCCGCCGTCGATGTCTGCCAGAAGCTCGAGCCCTACGGCCTCTACTGGATGGAAGAGCCGGTGGATGCCGACAATCACGGGGCGCTCGCCGCCGTCGGCCGCTCGATCAAGCAGCGGCTCGCCACCGGCGAGCGCTGCACCAGCCGCTACCTCTTGCAGTCGCTGCTGGCGACCAACGAGGTCGACGTGCTGCAGCCCGACCTGATCCACGTCGGCGGCATCCTCGAAGGCAAGAAGATCGCCGCCATCGCCGACGCCGCCTACATCCCGGTCTCGTTCCACAACCCCTTCGGCCCGGTGGCGACGGCGGCCGCGGTCCAGCTCGACGCCTGCACGTCGAACTTCGTCATGCAGGAAAGTTTCTGCGAATACGACGTGACCATGCGCTTCGACCTGCTGGACCACGCACCTAAACCGATCGGCGGCCACTACGACATCCCCGAGCGCGCCGGCCTCGGCGTCGGCGAGTTCCGCCCGGAAGTCGCCCTCGCCCACCCCTTCGACAAGGACGCGTTCCTGCCGCTGTTCAAGAGCGGCTGGGCGACCCGGTTCTGAGATGAGCGACGGCCGGATGAAGGTGGTCGCCAGCGGCGACTATCTGCACGCGATCGGCCCCGATACGCCGGACACCATCGGCTTCGAGGTGTTCAAGCCGCTCACCGGCCTGATCGACCTCTCCCTGCTGCCGCCCTCGCCGCAGACCGCGGCGGTCGAGCCCGGTCATCTGGTCGATGCGGACATCCTCCTGATGCTGGGCCAGTACCTGCCCGACGCCTCGATCGCGCCGGCGGCCGGACGCCTGGTCGTGGTCGCCCGCGCCGGCGTCGGCACCGACAAGATCGATGCCACCGCCCTCACCCGTCACGGCGTGCTGCTGTTCAACGTGCCGGACGCGCTGACCGAGGGCACCGCCGCCGGCGCTCTGGCGCTGATGCTGGCGTCGAGCCGGCAGATGGTGATCCAGGACCGGCTCACCCGCGAGGGCCGCTGGGACGACCGCCAGCATCATCGCGGCCGCGAGATCTACGGCAAGACTCTCGGCGTCATCGGGCCTGGGCGCATCGGCGCCGAGCTGATCCGCATCTGTGCCCCCTTCCGCAT
Organism: Alphaproteobacteria bacterium; assembly: GCA_964201945.1. Lineage (GTDB taxonomy): Bacteria > Pseudomonadota > Alphaproteobacteria > SHVZ01 > SHVZ01 > SHVZ01. The sequence continues at coordinate 7,645 of CAXNIC010000095.1, read as the reverse complement.
GCGCGTGCTGGCCTACTCGCCGCGCCTCACGCCGGAACGGGCGGCGAAGATCGGTGCCGAGGCAGCACCGCTGGACCGCCTGCTGGCCGAGAGCCACTTTGTCACCATCTGCGCACCGCTGAGCGAGGAGACCCGCGGCATGATCGGCGCCCGCGAGCTGGGATTGATGCGCCGCGACGCCGTGCTGGTGAATGTCGGCCGCGGCCCGATCGTCGACCAGGCGGCGCTGACGGCGGCCTTGCGAGACCGCCGCATCGCCGGCGCCGGCATCGACGTGTTCGAGACCCAGCCGGTGCCGAAGGGCGAGCCGCTGACCCTGGTCGACAACGTCGTGCTCACCCCGCACGCGGTTTGCGACACCTACGAGCTGCGCCGCGACGTGCTCGCCGCCGTCTCCGCGGAGCTGCAGGGCTTCGCCGCCGGCCGGCTGCCCACCAATATTGTCAACCCCGAGGTTCTCGATAGCCCGGCCTTCCAGGCCAAGCGCCAGGCCCTGATCGAACGAGTCTCGACGCACCGTCGCTAGGTGCCGGCGCCTTCAGATCGTGCTACGGAGAGGCCGGATCACCCATGAGCGCCACACCTCCCGACCGCCTTCTGCAACGCCGTGCCGCCATCGTCGGCGCGGTGCTGCTGCTGTTCGTCGTCGCCGGCGCGGTGCTGCTCTGGCCGAGCGGCACTCGCCCCGACCTCGCGATCACGCCCGAACCGGGGCCTCTGACGCTGAGCAAGGGCGCCGAGGTGGCGGTGCTCCGCATCCGCTCCGGCCGCCGGCCGACCAGCGTCGGCCGCGGCTTGGCGCTGGAGGACGGACGGATCGCGGTGCATGCCTTCCGCGGCATCGACGTCGACGAGCTGCCGACGAGCGGGCTGCTGGTGCGCGCCGACCTCGCCGCCATGTGGCAGGTGGCGAGCGACGCCCAGCGCGACGCCGTACGTGCCGCCGCGATCTCGCTCGCCAGCGACTCCGTGACGGCGCTCGACGACATCCTGGGATCGCCCGCCTTCGTCAGCCGCTATCGCCCGCTGCTCAACGAGATCTTCTCCGAGGCGATCGGCACCGCCTGGCTGGATCCCGAGACCCAGGCGGCACTTGCCATCGCGTCCCGCACCTCCCAGCAGATCGGCCTCTCCTTCCTCATCGAGGACCTGCGGCCGGTGCTGATGGAACGCGCGCCGACCGCGGTCTGGCGCACGCTCGGGGCCAACCTGAGCACCGGCTTCGGCCTCTTCTCCGGCGCACTCGAAACGGCGCCGATCGCGGAGGCGCTGGACGAGGTCATGCGCGACGAGACGGTGGTCGAAGGCCTGAAGCGCGCCACGCGCCGCATCGCCGGCAGTCCTGAAGTCGAGACCTTCGCGCGCGCGCTGGCGCGCAGCACCGCCCGCGCCCTCAACCGCGACCCGCGGCTGCAGCGGGTGCTGGTCGACGTCTTCCGCGACCCGGCGTTCAGCCCGCAGCTCCGCCGCATCGCCGCATCGGGCGTGGCGCTGCTCGACACCGCGCAGACGCAGATTGCCGGTCTCGGCGGCTCGCGTGAGATGAACGCGCTGGCCGCCACGGTCTTTCGCGGCCTGATCCGGGGCCAGGAAGAGCTGGTCCTGGTGCTGACCGCCGACCTCCCCGCCACCGCCCCGGTGCTGCCGGTGGAAAAGGCCTCGCCATGACGACGGCGCCCCTCTTCTCCGTCGAGGGCCTCGCCATCACCACGCCGGCGGGCCAGGTCCTTCTCGACGGCACCGGCCTCGAGATCGGCGCCCAGGAGATCGTCCTGATCGTCGGGCGCAGCGCCAGCGGCAAGTCGACCCTGGCCAACCTGCTTTCCGGCCTGCTCGAGGTCGAGGCGGAAGGGTGGAAGGTCGCGGGCACGCTCAAGACCAGCGAGCGCAGCATCGACCTGTCGCAGGAGCAGCCGACGATCGGGGCGCTGGTCTTCCAGCGCGATGCCCTCCTGGACGAGCTCACCGCCGGCGAGAACCTGCGGATCGCCCGCGATCACGCCCCCGAGCCCTCGCCGCAGGCGATCGCCGGCGCCGGCCGGCTGCTGGCCGAGATCGATCCGGACGTGCCGGTGACCGAAGCCAGCGGCGGCATGCGCCAGCGCATCGCCATTGCCCGCACCTTCATGGCCGGACGCCCGGTGCTGTTTCTCGACGAGCCGAATTCGGGGCTCGACGTCGGTGCCTCCCGGATGCTGGCGCGCACGCTACGCGAGATCCGCGACGCGCTGAAGCGCCCCATCGTCGTCGTCGCCCATCATGTCGACGACATCCTGGAGGTCGCCGACCGCGTCTACCTGTTCGACGACCAGGCCAAGCGCCTGGTCCCGCTGCCGACCGACGCCGGCACGGTGAAGGCGGCGCTGCTCCGCCTTTCGGCGACGGCGGCCGGCGATCATCCCGACGGGCCGTCGGGCGGCGAGGAGGCCTGGGCCCGCGCCCTCGTCCGCCGCCGTCCCAGCCACTGGTTCTTCCGCTACTTCGCTGAATACGCCTGGGCGCTCAGCGGCACGCCGCTGGCCTTTCTGCTGACCGCGGTCGCCAGCATCATCGTCGGCGGCGTCGCCACCTGGTTCGGCTTCAACTATCGCTCGTTCGCCCGCTACCTCATCCCGCTGCTGCATGACGAGACCCTGTCCGGTCTCGGCATCATGCTGCTCACGGTCGGCGTGCCTCTGGTCGTTTCGGTCTCGCTCGCGGCCCGCAACTCGGCCGTCGTCGCCGCCGATCTCTGCAACCGGGCCTATTCGATGCAGTTCCGTGCCATGCGGAACCTCGGCATCCCCGGAAACCTTTACATCCCGGTCGCGATCGCACTCGCGATGCTCATCGGCTTCTTCCTCCTGACGCTGACCTCGGCGGTCGCGGCGAGCTGGGCCTCGTTCTTCACCTGGAAGCTGACCTTCCCCGACGAGCCGTTCGAGGTGTGGCGGCAGAGCTTCTTCCGCCAATACGGAACCGCCCGGCATCCGATTGGGGTGGAGATCGCCTGGGTCGCGGCCAAGGTCGGCGCCAGCGGCCTGGCGAGCGCCGCTGCCGCCATGCTGGCGAGCCGGAACGGCGGCCGCTCGCCCCTCGACATCAACCGCGCCGTCGGCCATGCGATCGTGGCGAGCGTGCTGCTGACGCTCGCCATCCACGCGGCCGCGCTGGTCCTGCACAACTAGCGGGCTGACGATGACCGTAACCGGTCGGCCCGCAGCCGGCGGGATCGGTTCTAGGGGCTCGTGCGCTGAACGCCGACGCGGGGTGCGGCCGCCGGGGTCGATCCGTCGTTGGGCTTGGGCTGGCTCGCCTTGACGGTTTCGTTCACCCGGTCGATCGCCCGCATCAGCCGGCCCGTCTCGTCACTGAGCGGGGTGTCCGTCGGCGTGATGTAGAACTTCACCTGCGGCCAGGGAAAAGCGTCCACCACCAGCTTCTCGACCTGGTAGCCGCCGAGCTCCTGGGCATCGAGGAGCGCCTGGATGATCGCCCTCTCGGCGGAAGCGAAAATACCGGAGCGCCGCTTCTGGTGGCGATCGAGCTGGATCGCCAGCCACTCGCGGTCGGCATCCGACAGCTCGCGCTCGATCGCGAAGGTGAACCCGACGTTCGGGATCAGGGAGACCGTGGACTCGACCTCCTTCAGCTTGTATCCGGCGACCCCCATCATCGTCGAAAAATCATACGGCTCCGCCTGCCTTGCCCGGCGTGCAACGTCGAGCGCCATCGGCGGCGTGACGAGACTCCCGAGACCACCGAAAACCCAGCGGATGGCACCGCGGACGGCGGAAAAGACGGTGTCCGCATGCTCCTCGAACATCGAAGGCTCGGGCAGCGGAGTCTGAACCATCGGCGACGAACGCAGCGGCGGCGTCTGGGCTTGCTGAGGCTGCTGGGCCGCGGCCGGCAGAGCGGCCATCGACATCGAAGCGATCAGCAGGGCCGCAGCGGCCCGAGCGCAGGAGCGGCCGCTCATGGCTCGTACCTCCGCAGGACCTGGGCGTTCCGTCGCTGCTCGACGCGCAACGCGGCGGGAAGCGACACCAGGCCGAGTTCGCCCAGGAGCCCGCCCGGCCCGACCGTCTGCTCGCTGGTCGCATCCTGCAGGAACTCGCGCAATCCCTTGATCGTACCCGCGGCGCCCTCGCCGACCATATGCGCGCGCTTGACGTAGAAAAGCACCGGCCGTGTGTAGTCGTACTCGTCGTTGGCAATGCTCTGATAGGTCGGCAGCACGCCGTTCAGCGCCACAGCCACCAGGTCGTTGCCGCCGGCGACGAGCTCGCCGTAGCTGAGGATGCCGACGGTGCCGGGAGGTGAGGCCATCAGCGCGGCGACGCGCGACTGGCCCTCCGGCACCTCGGTGAACACGCCGTCGCTTCGCGGCTTGGTGCACTTCTCCACGCGCAGGCTCGCCTGGAAGATCCCCCGGACCAGGGGCTCCGAACGGCAGCCGCCCTGCATCACCATGTCGTCGAAGAAATCCCGGACGCTGGTGCCCTGCGCTGAGCCGACGAAACGGATGGGCACGTCGTCGAGGTCCCGTGAGATATCTTTCCAGCTCTTCGCCATGTTTGGCGAGAGCTCTTCGGTCTTTTCGTCGGGGACATCCGCGGCAAGCGCGCGATAGATCTGATTGGGCGTCAGAGCAAGCCGCATATCGGCCTTGCGGGTGACCAGCGCCACCGCGCTCAAACCGATCTTGATCTCGATGACGTCGAAGACACCATGGTCGAGGCAGCTTTCGAACAGCGCTTTCGGCATCCGGCGCGACAGCGCCAGGATGTCGGGAAAGGCCGGGCCGATGCCCTCACAGAACGTCGCGGCGCTGCGAAGACTGCCGGTCATCTTGAGCTCGGGCGCGCGGATCCGGCGCGTCAGCTCAAGCTGCTTGAAGATCGTCTCGACGAACCCCGCCATGGACGCCGATCCGACGACGACGATGTTCTCACGCTGCGCGGGACCGCGGAGTGTCTGCGCTTCCGCCATATGCGGCAAAGCCAGCACGAGCGCGGCCATGATCAAACGACACAACATCCGAAACCCCTGCCCGCCCCATACGCCAACCACCCGTTGCGGACTGTATCCCGGTCTTGCGACTGGGTTCAATCCCGGACCGGTCAGGGTGCCTTGGCGGCCCGCTCGAGCGCCGCGTTGGTGATGTCGGCGACCGCCTGGTCGACCGCCAGCCGCAGCTGGGCCTGGGCGGCCCAACCGCCGGCGAGCGCCCGGACCGACGCATCGAGGGTCTCGAGCTCCGCCAGCGCGGCCAAGAGATTGCCATTGGCAAGCTGGCGCTGCGTTTCCCGCACCGACGCTTCGACCGGAGTCAGCGGCGGCGGCAGGGTCAGCCCGACGCCGGCCAGCGTCCCCTTCACGCCGGCTTCGACCCGCTCGATCCAGCTCCGGCTTTCGCGCACGCCGCGCTCGACGAGAACCGTCGCCGCCTGCCCGAACTGGTCCCTGAGATCGGCGGCGGTCGGAGCGCCCCGCTGGGCCGGGACCGAGAGCGCGTCGAGAGGCCGCGCCAGGGCCGTGTCCGTTCCGACGATCTGCCGGACCAGACGAAGCTCGTTGGCGAAAGGCCGCCCGGACTGGGAGGAGATCTGGAGCTGAAGCACGGCGACGAGGAGCCGTTCGGGACCGACCGCACGACGCTTGATCTCGTCGAGTCCCGCTGCCGTCTCGTCGAGGCGCTTGGCCAGAGCCGCAGCCTCGGTCTCGGTCCGCCCTGCACGCTCCGCCAGCGGACCCAGCGGCGCGAGCTGCCCCCGGATCTCTTCGACCGACGCCTTGGCGGCGGCAAGGCCGCCATCGATCGCGTCCAGGCGGCCCTTGATCGTCCCATCCACCGCCTCGATGCGCGGCGCGACCCCGTCGATGCGGGTGCCGAGCGCCGAAAGACGGGGCTCGACCCCGTCGACCTTCGTGCTCAGCGCTGCCGCCTGTGTTTCTGACGCCTGGCGTGCCGCCTGGAGTCCGCGGCCGAGTTCCGCCGTCTCGCGCTTCAGCCCGTCGACCGCATCCCTGACTTCGGTGCCGCGCTTGCCTTCGAAGCGGCCGAGCAGCAGCTCGACGACATCCTCGCGGGAGACCGCGCCCGGCTGCGCCTTGGCGAGGACCCCTTCCAGCAGATTGACCCGGCGATCGAATTCCGCAGCGGTGATCGACCAGCCGGGGTTCAGCACCTTCCCGGCCGGCTCGATCCAGGTGGCCTCCGGAAATTGCCGGTCGGCGAGCAAAAGCAGCCGGGGGCCGGCAACGGCGACGACGCCGGCGGCAAGCCCGAGCAGGCCGATGATGAGCGCGAGCCAGGCGAGGCCGCGACCGGAACGCACCGCCGCGGGCTTTTCGGTCGCCGCCGGAGGCAGCATCGGCTTCGGCGGCTCGACCGCCGCTCCGAGCACAGGCTTTCCCGGCGGGGGCGGAGGCGGAGGAGCGGGCGGCGCCTTCACCGGTTCCGTAGCCGCACCGAGACCGGGTTTCCCCAAAATGGGAGGCAGAGGCGGGAGCGGTGATGGAGGCGGCGCCTTCGCCGGCTCCGCAGCCGCGCCGAGACCGGGCTTCCCCAAAATGGGAGGCAGAGACGGCACGGGCGGCGGAGGCGGCACCTTCGCCGGCTCGGCGGCCAGACCGGCAGCGGGCTTCTCCGGCAGGGCCGGCGGCACGGGCGGCGACTTCGCCGCGGGCTCGGCTGCAGGCTTCGGCCCTGCCCCGGCCGCCGCGGCAATCTGCGATGCCGGCGGTACCGCCGGAACGTCGCGCTTCACGTCCTCGCTCATGCCACGACTCCCTACGATCTCGCTATTCGAGTCATTATCCCATCAGGCGACAGCAGGAAGGTAGCCCTACTTCGCCGCAGGCCGGCCTAGCGGCTGGCGAGCAGCGCCTCGATCTCGCGCGCGAGCGCGCCGATCTCCTTCGCCGCCGGCGACTTCGGCGACAGCACCGTCGGCGCCGAGCCGTGGAACGAGGCTTCCTGATAGACGGCGCGGTCGGGAAGAGTCGCATCAAGAGGCGCGGCGCCGAAGGCGATGAGCTGCTGGCGCGTGTGGCCCGTCACCGCCGCCCGCTTCGTCCGGTTGAGAAAGGTGCGGGCGACGATCTTGCGCCGGGACAGCTTGGCGGCGCTCTCCACCACCTTTCGCATGCGAAGCGCCTCGAACAGATTGGCCTCGTCGGTCATCACCGGAATGAGGACCAGATCGGCGGCGCCGACCGCGAAGATCGTCGCCTGGGTATTGGCGCCGGCGCAATCGACGAGAACCAGGTCGTTCTTCGCCTTCAGCTCGTTGATCGCCGGCAGCACCTCGTCGATCTCGGTCTCGGTCCGGAGCGGCATCTTCGAAAGCAGCGTGCCCTTGCCGTGCCAGCGGGTCAGGGTCTTGTTGTCGTCGGTATCGACCAGCCCGACCTTGCGTCCCTGCATGCTCCAATAGATCGCCAGGCAGGCGATCGAGGTCGACTTCCCCGCGCCCCCCTTTGCCGTCGCCGCGACGATGACCTTTCCTGCCATGTCCCCCCGACTACCGGGCTACACTTGGATACCCACATCTAGCTATAGTCTTTCGGCGGACGGCGAAGCAAGCCGCCCGCCGCCGGAGCCTGCCGATGCTCGCTGCCATAGGACGGTTTTTCGGGGTCCGGGCCGACGCCGGCG
>CAXNIC010000094.1:0-14507 GCA_964201945.1 Alphaproteobacteria bacterium | reverse complement strand
TGCGGGTGGAAGTCGGACATCAGCGGATAGTTGATGCCGCCCAGGCTCTGCGCCCAGACCTTGAGGGCCGGAACGGAGTCGCAGGACAACCCGAGGAGCTGCGCTCCCCGCTCTTCGAATGGCTTCAACGCACGGTTGAAAGCTGACGTTTGGTTGGTTCAGCCGCCGGTGAAGGCCAGCGGATAGGCGGATATCACCACCCATTTCGAGCCGCGGAAGTCGGCGAGCGTGATCGTCTTCCCGTCATGGGACTTGAGAGAGAGCTCGGGCGCCTTGCTGCCGATATCCGCCATGACCTAGTCTCCCGCGACGAGTTCAGAGCCTGAGACTATCCGAAAGCGCGCGGCGTCTCGACCCCAAAAATTCGCGGGCGATCAGCTCACCGGCTCGACCGGACCCAGACCTCGAGCTGCGGCTCGCCCATCTTCTTCAGGTCGCGCAGCCGCTGGATCAGGCGGGCCGTCAGCGTCTGGCCGGCGGCGAGAAGCTGCACGCCGCTCTTGGTGCGGACGTCCCGGCTGAGGACGGCGTTCTCGATCACGGTGTCGATCGTCCGCATCACTTCCGGCCCGCGATAGGGCGCCTCCCCCGTCGTTGCCGGCGAGGCCGCCGGCGTCTTGGCGGCGACGGGGCTCGGGGGAGAGTTCGGCTTGACCTCCTTGGGCTTGGGTGTCTCGGGGGACTCCGGCCGCGATGCCTTGAGGATGTCGTCGAGGGTCAGCGCCTGGATGACCTTGTAGGCGAGCGGAGGCCGGATCTGCGGCGGCTCGTCGAACACGCGACCGAGGCGCTCGGCCAGAACCTTTTGAGATACCGGCTTCACGATGAAGCCGCTCGCGTCGAGCGCCAGCGCCGTGCCGACGAGGTCGGTATCGGCATGGCCGGTCAGCATGATGACGGGAACCTCGCGCTTGATCCCGGGAGTGCCCGTCCTAAGCGCCTTGAGCAGCTCCAGCCCGTTTATCCTGGGCATGTTGAAGTCGGTGATGACGCAGTCGATCGTCCCCGGCGCCTTCAGCACCTCGATCGCGGCCTCGCCGTTCTCGGCGCCGACGACGGTGCCGCCGAGCGCGGTCAGCATGCGCCGGACGATGTCGAGGCTGAACGCCTCGTCGTCGACGACGAGGAAGCGGCGATCGGCAAACGGCTTGTTTTCAGTCATGTCCTGCGCTCGGAGCTGAAAGAGGAGACGAAGCTCGTGATCTCGGCGACGGCATGGTCGACCTGCGACAATAGCGGCGCCACCTCGGCCCACTCCGCACGACGACCCGCAATCTCCAGGCTTTCGCAGAGATCGGCAAGCCGGCTCGCGCGGGCATTCTGGGCAGCCCCCTTGGCGGCATGGGCTGCGTCGCGCATCCCCGACGGATCACGGCGGGCGGCAGACTCGACGATGGCGCGGGCAAGGCCAGGCAGCATATCGGCGAAAAGCCGGAGCACGTCGGCGGTCTCGGCCAAATCCTCCGTGCCGAGGGCGTCCATCAGGGCGGCGACGGCGATCGGCGCGTCGGCCGCGGTGCCGGGCACCGGCGAAGGGGCCGGCTGCCCCTCGCCTTCGGCCGGAATCCAGCGCCGAAGCATCTCGGCCAGGCGAGGGAGATCGACCGGCTTCGACAGGTAGCCGTCCATTCCGGAGCCGAGCGCGCGGCTCTGCTCGCTCTCGGCGACATTGGCCGACAGCGCGACGATCGGGAGGCGGGGACGGCCGCTCGCCGCCTCGCGCTCGCGGACGAGGCGCGCCATCTCGTGGCCGTCCATGACAGGCATCGACAGGTCGAGCAGGACCAGCGAAACGTCATCGGCCTCGATCGCAGCGAGCCCGGCGTGGCCGTCATTGGCGACGACGCAGTCGAGGCCCAGCGCACGGAGCTGGCGGCGCGCGACGACCTGGTTCATGTGATTGTCGTCGACGACGAGAACGGGGCGGACCGAGGTGAAGCGCGGCAGGGACGATGCGGGGCGGCGCGTGAGATCGGCGAGGTTCAGCCGCGTCGACGCCGCGGCGTCGACGATCCTCGCCGGCATCGAAAAGTAGAAGACACTCCCGACCCCGAGCTCGCCGTCATAGCCGATCGTGCCCCCCATGAGCTCGACCAGGTGCTTCGCGATGGCGAGGCCGAGGCCGGTGCCGCCGAAGCGGCGCTGGGTCGAGAGGTCGGCCTGGGTGAAGGGCGCAAAGAGGTCGCCCGTCGTCTCCTTGTCGATGCCGATGCCGGTGTCCTGGATCTCGAACCGGAGAAGGGCGTTGTCGGCGTCGATGTCGGCTTCCAATGAGATCCCGACATGCCCCTCCTCCGTGAACTTGAGGGCATTCCCGGCCAGATTCAGCAGCACCTGCCGGAGACGGACGGGGTCGGCGAGAACCAGACCGGGGACCGCTTCGCCGATATGGGTTGCGAGCTCGATGCCTTTCTGGCGGGCCGCGGTCGACAGCAGCGCGATCACCTCCGCGACCACCCGGGCCGGATCGATCTCGACCAGTTCGATCTCGAGCCGGTCTGCCTCGATCTTCGAGAAGTCGAGGATCTCGCCGATGATCGTCAGCAGGGTGCGGGCGGCGACCTCCGCCGAGCTGACCAGCTCGGCCTGGTCCGCATCGACGCGGGTGAGGCTCAGCAGCTCCAGGTTAGCGATGACGCCGTTGAGGGGCGTCCGGATCTCATGGCTCATATTGGCGACGAAGGCCGATTTCGCCGTCGCCGCCGCTTCCGCTTTCTCGCGGGCGTCCTTGAGCTCGTTCTCGAGCCGCTTCCGTTCGGTGATGTCGCTGTAGCTCCTAAGCAGGCGTCCGTCGGCGAGCGGGTTGTGGTGGATCTCGATGATGCGGCCGTCCGACATCTCGAGTTCCTGGGTCCAGGGCTCGCGCAGCCGGAATCCGGCGAGCCGGCGCGCGACGATCGCCTTCGTGTCGCCGGGCCCGTAGTCGCCGCGTTCGGCGAAGTGCGTCAGGACCCTCGCTATCGGCTGCGGCAGCTCCTTGAAATAGTCGCGCGGCAGGTTGAAGACCTCGGTCAGCAGCCGGTTGGTGGCGACGACATTCAGATTCTCGTCCAGCATCGAGATGCCGTCGCGGATGCTTTCCAGCGTCGCGGCCAGCAGCGCGCTCTGGCTCGCCAGCTCCTGCTCGATGCGCTTCCTCTCGGTGATGTCGAAGAAGAGCATGATGGTGAGACCGCTTTGCGTGCGGTGCCGGCGGACGAAGCTCCACCGCCCCGAGGAGTGGCGCTGCTCGTAGAAGGGCGGATCCTTGGCGCGCGCGGCGACGCACCGGGCGATATAGGCCTCGGGATCGCTCAAGGCCAGCGGATCGCCGACGGCTCCGGCCTCCATCGACAGGCGGAGCAAGTCGTCGAAGGTCCTGCCGCGAAGCTCCTCGTCCGGCGGATAGTGCGGATAGAAGTCGTGGAAACGCTTGTTGCCGAGCAGGAAGCGCATCTCGGCGTCGTAGACGATGATCTCGGCGTCGAGGTTATCGAGGGTCTCGCGCAAGAGGCGCTCGCTTTCCCCCAGCCGCCGCTCGGCGACCCGCCGGGCGGTGATGTCCGAATAGCGCCGGACGATCCGTCCGTCGGGGAGCGGGTTGTGGTGGATCCCGACCACGGTTCCGTCCGAGAGCACCCGCTCGATGGTGTGCGGTTCGCGCGACTGAAAACTCTCAAGGTATTCCCGGACGATGTCCTCGGGATCGCCGGGACCATAGTCGCCGCGGACGGCATTGAAGCGGATGATCCCGGCCGCGCTCGGATCCTTCGCGAGCTCGTCCTCGGGCACGTCGAAGTAGCGCAGCGCCTGCCGGTTGTAGACGGTCAGCCTGAGGTCCGAGTCGAACAGCGCGATGCCGTCGCCCATGTTCTCCAGCGTCGCCTGCAGGATCGCCGCCTGTGCCGCGACCTCAGCCTCGGCCCGCCGCCATGCGGTGATGTCGCTGTAGCGGCGAAGAATCCTTCCGTCCGGCAGCGGCCTGTGGGCAATGCTGAGGACACGTCCGTCCGGCAGCGTCAACTCCTGGACATCCGACGTCCGGCGGCGGAAGCCGTCAAGAAGCTGTGCGACGATGAGGTCAGGATCGCCTGGACCGTAGTCGCCGCGCTCGACCATGAAGCGAATGGCGCGCTCGGCCGTCGGCTTTCCCTCGGTCAGGTATTCCGGAAGGTTGAAGAATTCGAGCAACGGGCGGTTGTAGAGCAGCGTGTTGAGCTCTGAATCGAAAACGGTGATGCCGTCGCCCATGTGTTCGAGCGTCACGCGCAGATGCTCGCTCGTTTCCTTGAGATCCTCCTCGATGCGCTTTCGCTCGGTGATGTCGAGCAGGAGGTAGATGGTCAGACCGTCCGCCGTATGTTGGGTCTTCACCATGCTCCAGCGGCCGGAGGACTGGCGGTGCTCCTTGATCGGCGGGCTGGCCTTCGCCTTGGCCGTCCGGTCGGCGACATAGGCCTCCGGGTCGCGCTCAGCGGCGGGATCGGTGATCACGCCGGCAGCGATCGAGAGGCGCATCAGGTCGCCGTAGCTCTTGCCCCGGAGCACCTCGTCCGGCGGGAAATGCGGATAGATCTCGTGGAAGCGGCGGTTCCCGAGCAGGTAGCCGCCGTCGGCGCCGTAGACGACGATCTCCGCGTCCAGGCTGTCGATGATCTCGCGCAGCAGGCGCTCGTTCGCGGCGAGGCGGCGTTCAGTGGCGCGCCGCGCGGTGACGTCGGTGAAGGTGCGGATCTGCCAGCCGTCGGGCAGAGGGTTGATCAGCACCTCGATGATCCGCCCGCCGCGGCCGGCGCGTTCGTAGCGGATCGGACCGGCCGCCTCGCGTGCCATCTGCGCCAGGCGGTCACTCTGGGCGGCGGCGTCGGGGCCGAGCGCGGCCAGGTCGCCACGCTCGATCTGGAAGCGGATGATCTCGTCCTGCGTCGGCCGCCCGGCGAGCAGCGATTCCGGCAGGTCGAGGATCTCCGGGAGGCGCTTGTTGTAGAGGACGATGCGGCCGTCCCGGTCGACGAGCGAGATGCCTTCGTCGACATTGTCGAGGACCAGCCGAAGCCAGCGATCGGTCGGGTTGTCGGCCGACGAAGCAGGCGCATCGGAACCGGCGACGAGCAGGCCCGCGATCCGTCCGCCATCGCCGGCAAGGGGAAGGACGAGCCATCGTCCGCCGCTTGCCGACCGATCGGCCTGGAGCGGCATCGCCCGGGCGATGCCGGCGCGAAGAAGCGCGGGCGGCACCTCCGTCAGAATCGCCGGCTGACCGACCGTGCGCGGGCGAAGCTCCCTGCCCTCGCCTGAGACGTCGAGGATCGCGAAGCGGCCGGGAACGGAGGCGAGGATCGCCGGGTCAATCGCGGCGAGCGGAGGCAGGTCCGCGACACCGCAGAGGCATGACCAGTAGCTGTGGACGAAGGTGAAGAAGGGATCACGGACGGAGTCCGGGCGGAAGGCGCCGGCCAGCTCGGGCCGGCCTTCCGTCGAATCCGTGTCGATGAGCCCCGCCTGCACGCTTGATCACCCTCCCCCTGGGGGCGCCGCCGAGTGTAGCGGTAGCCCGATCCGCCGGCCATTTTTCCTTTCCAGAATCATGACTTCCGTCTGGCCCCTCGACATCCTCGGGCTTTGCCCCGATCCTTCCGCCGCCACCGCCAGGCCGCCTTCCCATCCATGACGTCCGCCGAACAGCCCGAAGACACCGAAACCGGCGGGGACGTCGACGGCCTCCTCGATCTGCTTGCCCGTCACGGCGACCGCCCGGCGATCGACCTCTCGCGGCTCGATCTCCGTCGCGCCACCCTCGACGGCTGGAAGCTGGTCCAGGCGAAGCTCGCCGGCGCCAACCTGTCGGAGGCGAGGCTGGCCACCGCCGATCTCGGCGGCGCCGACCTGTTCGGCGCGATCCTCGCCCGCAGCGATCTTAGGCGCGCGAACCTCGCCGGCGCGGTCCTGCGCGGCGCCTCGCTGAAGGGCGCCAACCTCAACGACGCCTGCCTGGTGGATGCGGACTTCCGCGGCGGCGTCATCGTCGGTGCCGGTGGCGGCCAGGTCGGGATCCATCCGGCCGACCTGGCGAACTGCATGGCCGAATACGTGACGGCGACGCGGGCCCAGCTCTCGGGCGTCGATCTGTCCGGCGCGAGCCTGATCGGGGCGGACCTCTCGGGCGCGGTCCTGTTCGGCGCCGACCTGACCGGTGCCGATCTGAGCTTCGCCGACCTCTCATCGGCGAACCTCGCCGATGCGCGCATCGGGGGAACGCGCTTCATCGGCAGTAACCTGACGCAGGCCAAGCTCACCGGCGCCCGTGCCGACGCGACGCACTTCAACGGGGCGACGCTTGCCGGCGCGGATCTGCACGGCGTCGATCGCAAGCGCTGCGTGTTCGGAGAGGAACGGTTTCTGCGAAGGGTCGCCGAGCTTCCGCCCGCGACGCGAACGGCGCTCGAACGCCACGACGCGTGGGTGGCGAGCCGGGCCCGCCAGGGCGAACCCGGGCTGGTCGAGGGGGCGGACCTTCGCCATGCCGATCTCGGAGGCCTCGCCTTGAGCGGCATGACCTTCCGTCGCTGCCGCATGATCGGCTCGCGCCTGGATTCGGCCGAACTGGTGCTCGCCTCGTTCATCGATTGCGATCTCTTCGCGGCCACGCTCGAAGGAGCGAACCTCTACGGCGCCCGTTTCACCGGCAGCAACCTCAGGCGGGCGCGGCTCGCCGGCGCCTGGGTCGGCGGGGTGCCGCTCGCGTATGCCGACGGAAACCCGCAGGATCGCCTGCAGCGCACCGACTTCAGCGGCGCCCGGCTCGACGGCGCGGACCTGGACGGCGTCGATCTCTCGGCCTGCATCATGGCCTAGCGCCCATCACGTCCTGGTGGCGAAGGCCGCAGAAATGCGGCTCGGCGTCCGTCAGGCCGACATTGATCTTGAGATTGAAGCAGTCATGCGCGAGGCCGTGCTTGTCGGTGACGCGCAGGCGCTGGACGGCGAAGGAGTCGCCGCGCTTCGGCCCCGTCAGGTACACCTTGAGCCCGGCGATCGGATGGCCGAGCAGTGCCAGAGACGAGACGAAGGCGAGCCGTTCGACGGCGCGGGCGAGGAGGCTTTGCGGGCCGACCGGCGAACCGCCGCCGTCGCGCGCGCGACAGAAGTCCGAAACCAGGATCTGGCCGGGACGCGCCGCCGACATCAGCCGCGCCAGGGTGATGGTGATCTCGCCCACGATGAACTCAGAGGAGGCAGGCTCGCCGCTGGCCGCCTGGCGATAGGTGTAGTGGCTGCCGATGCCGATGCAGAGCCGGATCTCGGGCGCCGCCGCCGGCGTCTCGATCGACCGGCGCATCGCCGCGGAAAACAGCACGAACAGGATCGCGAGCGCGAACAGGTCCTCGTCGGCTTCGAGGCCCTTGGCCGCGCTCCAGACATAGAAGCCGTCGCCGGTGGTCGAGCGGACGAGCTCGGCCGCGAGTCCGTGCGCCGCTGCCGTCTCGGCCGCGAGGTTGAGGGCGAATTCGAGCGTCGCCAGCTGCGAGGCCTGCTGGGCCGGGTCGAGCTTCGAGAAGCCGACGATGTCGATCAGCGCCACCGCCCGCCGTTCCGTCCGGGTCACGGCATAGGGGGAGACGTAGCGTTCGATCTCCGCCGGCGGGACCTGGCCCGGACCGTCGCCGACCGGCAGGTCGAGGCGAAGCTCGATCGACTGGAGGCCGAGCGCCGCGCGCACCGTCTCGAAGGTGGAGCGCCCCATCCGCCGCTCGCCGGCGAAGGTCCGTCGCGGGACCTCGCCGAGCGAGAACAGGCGGATCTTGGGCATGGTCAGGACGTCGATACCGTTCGGCGTCTCGGTCCACCCGACCAGCGCGTGGCTGCCGAGCCGCCAGAGCGACCGGCAGGTGCGGCCGAGCTGGGCCAGAACGACGGCGGGGGTGGATGCCGATTGCATCTGGGCGCCTGTCGTTCCGACCGCTTCCCGGGAGGTCAGCTCTTGGGCTGGGGGATGATGCGAAGGTAGGGCTTCGGCGCCTTCCAGCCGCCGGGGTACTTCGCCTTGGCCGCCTCGTCTGAGACGGCGGGGACGATGATCACGTCCTCGCCCTGCTTCCAGTTGACCGGGGTCGCCACCTGGTGCTTCGCCGTCAGCTGGCAGGACTCGAGGAGGCGCATGACCTCGTCGAAGTTGCGGCCGGTGCTCATCGGATAGGTGAGCATCGCCTTGATCTTCTTGTCGGGCCCGATGATGAACACCGAGCGGACGGTGGCGTTGTCGGCGGCGGTGCGGCCTTCCGACGTGGTCCCCGCCCCTTCCGGCAGCATGTCGTAGAGGGTCGCCACCTTGAGCTCGGGATCGCCGATCATCGGGTAGGTGACCGCGGCGCCTTGGGTTTCCTCGATGTCCTTGGCCCAGCGCGAGTGGTTGTCCACCGGGTCGACGCTGAGGCCGACGATCTTGGTGTTCCGCTTGTCGAACTCGGGCTTCAGCTTGGCCATGTAGCCGAGCTCGGTGGTGCAGACCGGCGTGAAGTCCTTCGGATGGGAGAACAGGATCGCCCAGCCATCGCCGATCCAGCTGTGGAAGCTGAGGTCGCCCTGGGTGGTCTTTGCCTGGAAGTCCGGGGCGACCGAGTTGATGCGCAGCGTCATGGGATGTCTCCTAGTTATCGGTTATCGGGTGTGGGGCTGGATGTCAGTCGCCGGCGGCGACCGCGAGCTCGCCCGCGATGCGCTGGGCGGTGGCGTGGCGGTGCCCGGAGCCGAGGCGGGCGGCGAGCGCGAGGATCGTGCGCGAGCCGGTGGTGGTGAAGAGGAACGGGAAGACGCCATGCAGGCAGCAGGCGAGGCCGCCGAGGATCATCTGCATCCCCACCCCGCCGGCAAAGCGGGCGTGCTGCAGGTAGGTCTCGTGAACCGAGGCCGGGTGGGCGGTGAAGAGCGTGTGCATCTGGCGGCTCCCTTGAGGTTTCGAGGCGCTCCCCGCCTCTCTTGTGAAACACCATACTGGCATTCGTGAGATACCACAAGATATTTTTTGAGGTACCACGGCTTTTCTCTTAGTATGCCAGGCGGAGGCGTCGTGCTGGTTTTGCAGGGCGCCCAAGGCAGGAGGATGTTTGAGGTCGTTCAATGGCTAAGCTGACGACCCCGCCGGATGCCGGGCAAAGCCTGGGCGAGATCGCCTATGGCGAGATTCGCCTGTGGATCATCAGCGGCCACCTCCCCGCCGGCGGCTCGGTCAGCGAGCCGGAGCTCGCCGCGGCCCTGGGGATCGGCAAGACGCCGGTCCGGGCGGCGCTGGCGCGGCTGACGCAGGACGGCCTCGTTTCCCCTGTCGCGCGCCAGGGCTGGCGCATCTCGCCGATCACGCTCGCCGACGTCCTCGATATCTTCGAGCGGCGTCATGACCTGGAGACCTCGGCGGCACGCCTTGCCGTGCAGCGCGGCGTCGACCCGAAGCGCCTCGCCAGGCTCAACGACGCCTGCAAAGCCGGCTACTCCCCCGGCCATGCCAGCAGCCAGCGAAGCTTCCTCGCCGCCGATCGCGCCTTCCACCTGGCGATCGCGGAGGCGGCGGGAAGCCCCCGCCTGCTCAGGATGCTGACCGGCCTCATGGATGAATCCGAGCGCGCGCTTCTTCTCGGCCTCGCCCTTCGCGCCCGCGGCGAGGGTCTGACGCGCGATCGCCAGGACGTCGTCGATGCCTTCGCCAACGGCGATGTCGAGGCGGCGACGCGCCTCCTGGTCGCCCTGGTCGACGAGGCCCGCGACCTCGTCATCGGCGCGCTGATGGCAAGCCCGACCGTCCTCTCCGCGGAGATCTCACAGCCGCCGGCTCGAAAGGGCGGCTGAGTCCTCCCCTGCCCCGGCGCGGACATTCGTTCCGACCCGTGCTACGCCTTTCCGCATCGCCGAACCGACGGAGTGGGTGCGATGCAGCTCTCCCTGGAAAAGACGCAGGCTGCGGGTCCGTTCCGCCTGGTCGACGTGTCGGGCAACGCCTATGAGCGGGGATTCCAGTTCGGCCGCGCCTGCGGCGACATGATCGACCGCTATCCCGACGTGCTGCGGACGCTGCTGATCCGGGATGCGCGTCTGCGCGATCCCACCGCCCAGGCGACGGAGGTGGACCGCGCCGAGCTCGAGCGCCGCGCGCTCCGCTTCCTCCCCGTCTTCGAAGCCTTCGCGCCGGAGCAGGTCGAGGAGATCAGGGGCGTCGCAGCCGGCGCCGGGGTTCCGTTCGCAACCGCGCTGCTGGTCAATGTCCGGGGCGAGGTCGGCGTGTTCGACCGCAAGACCGAGCCGACCTCCGGCTGCACCGCCTTCGCCGTCGAACGCAATGCGACGGCAGACCGCAGCATCCTCATCGGCCAGAACCAGGACCAGGGACAGGCGACGCGGGAGTTCGTCACCATCCTCCGCGTCGAGCCGGACAAGGGACCGCGAATGCTGATGGCGACGTTCGGCGGCCTGCTCGGATATGGCGGCATCAACTCGGCGGGCGTCGGCATGATGCAGAACCAGCTCGCCAACTCGACCTGGCGCTTCGGCCTGCCGCACTATCCCCTGAAGCGCGCCTTCCTCGAGCAGGAGACGATCGCCGGCTGCCTCTCCGTGCTCGAACGCGCACAGCTGGGATCCTGCGCCAACTACGTGCTGGTCGACCGCAACGAGGCCGTCGACGTCGAGACGACTCCGGACGGCTTCGCCGTGCTTCGCGACGAGGGCGGCCTGGTCGCGCATGCCAACGACTTCGTCGATGCCAGGCTCGCGCTCGACGACACGCTGGTGCGCGAGCTCAAGGACTCGCCCGCCCGTCACCGGCGCATATCGGCGCTGCTGAAGGCAAGTCAGGGCGGCATCACGCTGGACGACGCCAAGACCTGGATGAGCGACCACGACCACTACCCGACCGGCATCTGCCGCCACAGCGACGGCAAGGACCCGTCCGCGCTCACCACGATGTATTCGGTGATCTGCGAACCCGACAAGGGCCTGATGCACGTCGCCGACGGCAACCCCTGCACCAACGCGTTCCACACCTACGCGCTGAACTGAGCGGCGGGGGCTGAAGGCATCGGACGGCGGGAGCGGACGGCAGCGGCCGTTCTCGCAAGTCTGCTCATGACCCGGTGCGGCCGTCCCAGCGCAACGGTAGGCTTTCCAATATCCATCGGATTTGGCTGCCGGTGAAAGTCGAGCGGCAGCTGGTCTTTCTCGCCCTTGGTGTCGTGGGAGGCTTCGGCTTCATGACCAATGACGCTCACAGCCAAGGCGATCGAGCCTATGCCGAAAAGGCAGACGTCCGGTTGCCACCGCAATTGACGGCAGATCCTCTGTTGGAGTAAAGTCCAACATGAAAGCCGAGCTTCTGCTTCGAGAACGCCATCAGCTCGGAAGCGATTCCTTCGCAGAGCTGCGCATCTGGCGAGTCCGCGGACCCGTGCGGGGATCGAGGCACGCCTACAAGTATGCGCTGGCCTACGTTGTTTCCGGCCGGTGCGTCCTTCGATACGACAACGAGGCCGGCAAGGGCGACCACCGGCATCTGGGCGACACGGAAGGCCCGTATCGCTTCACGACGCCGGCTCGGCTGCTTGCGGATTTCTGGGCAGACGTCGACAGTTGGAGGCGCGAATGAAGACAGTCACTTTCTCGATCGCTTCCCGCCAGGACGTGACGCGGCGGGCTCTGGCGGCCTTCCAGGGCAAGCGCCAGGGAGCTCATATCTCCTTCTCGTCGGTCGAGCTACTGTGGCAGACATTGACTCGGAAACGATGGGAATTGATCAAGGCGATGACCGGCCAAGGCGCGATGACGATCAGGGAGGCGGCACGCAAAGCCGGACGCGACGTCAAGGCAGTTCATCGGGACGTACACGTCTTGCTCGATGCAGGCGTGCTCGAGCGAACCGCCGAGGGTCGTATCGCGTTCCCCTACGATGCCGTCCATGTCGACTTCATGCTGAGCAAAGCCGCGTGAAGGCGCTCTCCCAATGAGTCAATGGTCCGCTTATGGCGAACCCTCGTCTTCCCACGACCACGGCAAACCAGCCTCGATTTGACCCTCAGCGGTCCTTCTTGCCGAAGCTTCGTGCCCGGACGTCGACTCGCGTGTGATTCAGCGACCGAGGCAATCCACGTGCTGAAGGTGTCGTCTAGCTCCTCACCAATGGCGAACGACGTGAGCGATTAGAACGAGCAGAGTTGCGCCGACGGCCCAGCGGATGGACGCAAGGTTGAGGTAGATCCTTCGCGAATAGAAGCATAGAAGAGCTACATCCTCGCGCGTGTAGACGGTGGCAAGCCTCACCATGCGCTCATCATAGTCGTGGTCGTCATCGTAGTTCGCTCGAACGCTTATGCGATCTCGTTCAGCGAACGCATTCGCTTCCGTGTCAATACCCATGGCCCCCTCCTTTGGCGCCAGCCAATTAACTCACGTCCAAACGGAAGCCGCTACCTTGCGAGGTTGTTGTGGTAGCCCTGAAATCTTCAGCCGCGACTTCCGTGTCGGAAGGCCGGTTTATCTCGTGGGGCGATCGCGCATCGCGTGGCTAGAAGCCGACGCCCCCGCCCCTACCTCGCCACCTTGATCTGCGGCAGGTCGCGGGAGAGCGGGCGGAAGCCGACGCCGTAGGAGAGGCCGCGCGCGGCCGGGTGCGCAGGCGCGCCGCGGCAGGCGACCAGCATGCGGGTGGCGCCGGCTGCCCTTGCCCGATGCATCCCGTGCAGCTGCAACGCGGTGCCGAGTCCCTGCCGCCGGAAATCGCGATGCGTGCCGACGGGCTCGAACTCGGCGGTTCGCGTCGCCTCGTCCAGCCAGATGATCGCGGTCGCGGCCAGGGTGCCGTCCGGTGCCTGGACCAGCACATGCAGGTCGGCGCGATACGGCCAGGTGTGCCGGACGCGCTCGAACGCCGTCTCGGTGAAGCTCGAGTTATGCCACGCGTCCCGATGCGCCGTGACCGCGTCCGCCACCGAGACGTCGGCGGCCGCCAGGAACCTGAATCCCTCGGGCAGCACCGGCTCCGGCACGTCCGTCAGCTCCCGCATGTTGAACTGCGACCACGACCCGCTGTCCGAACCGGCGTCTTCGTCGAAGGCGTAGCCATGCGCGGCGACGGTGGCCTGCGCGGGCACATCCGCGGACTGGACCGTCAGCAAGCGGTCGACGCCGCCCGCCGTCTCGTCATACCAGTCCAGGATCCCGGCCAGCAGCTCAGGCCGGTCGGGATGCGTCTGCCAGATCAGGGTGGCCTCTTTGGACTCGCGGACCTGCCCGTCGTCCCGCGGGATCCGATAGGGCAGATACGCCCACCCCCAAGCGGCCAGCCGTCCGTCGACGAACCACATCCGGTGCCGCCAGAACGAGTTGAGTGAGTCGACATCCTTGGCCCAGACCCAGGCCAGCTCACCGATGGTCGCGTCGCCGTTCAGCAGCTCCGGCCGCAACGCGGTCACCTGCTGGGCCAGGCCCTGCATCAGGCGGAGTTCGCTCGGACCGAGATTTCCCATGTCGCTTCACGCCGCGGCGGAGGCGCCGCCCTCGCTCCAGGCGAGCACGTCATGCGACTTGACCCAGACTTCGAACCAGTCGGCGGCAACGTCTTCCGGCAAGGTGCCTGACGAGGCGTCGTGCAGCAGCGGCTCGCCGACCTGCGTCGCGCCCAAGTCGGTAAGCAAGCGGCCGATGCGCTTGCCGCCGAAGCAGAAGGTCTGCGGATAGGTCATGTCGCCGAGCGCGACCAGGCCGAAGGAGAGCCCGGCGAGATCCGGGCGCTGGGTCGCGAGCTGCTCGAACAGCGCCTGGGCGTTGTCGGGCACGTCGCCCTGGCCGTAGGTGGACGAGCAGACGACATAGAGGCCGGGGGTGAGCTGGGCCGCGTCCAGCCGGTCCATCGGGGCGATCTCCGCCTCGCCGCCCAATTCCTTGAAACGGTCCTGCAGGGCTTCGGCGACCATCTCGGCGGTGCCGGTCATGGTGGCGACCAGGATCTTCAGCAAGCGAACGGCCCTTCGGTGGCGAGGAAAATCGGCGGACAGGCATTATAATGCACGAAATGAGCGATCCCGTCCCCACCGCGGCAGAGGCCGAGCGGGCCTATCTGGAGCAGGTGGGCCGGCGCGTGCGGGCACTCCGCAGCCGGCGGGGGATGACGCGGAAGCTGCTGGCGACCGAGTCCGGCGTCTCCGAGCGCTACCTGGCCCAGCTCGAATCCGGCGTCGGCAACGTCTCGATCCTGCTGCTCCGCCAGATCGCCCGGGCGCTGGGCGCGGGGCCCGAGGAGCTGGTGCCGGAGGCCGCCGAAAAACCGGTGGAAAGCCGGATGGTCGAGCAGCTGGTCAATCGGCTCAGCCCCGAGGAAGTGATCGAGGCCTATGCCATCCTGATGCGTCGCTTCGGCTTCGTCCGCCACGAGCTCCGCCGCCGGCGCCTCGCCTTGATCGGGCTTCGCGGCGCCGGCAAGTCGACGCTGGGGCGCCTGCTGGCCGAGCAGCTCAACGTTCCCTTCGTCGAGCTCGACCAGGAGATCGAGC
>CAXNIC010000093.1:0-14538 GCA_964201945.1 Alphaproteobacteria bacterium | reverse complement strand
AAGAGCCCCACTCTCGCCAACATCGAGAAGCTGCTCTTCAACACCAACTATCCGGAGTGGCTGTTCAACACCATGCTGGTCTCCGTGGTGGCGACGGCGCTGTCGATCTTCGCCAGTGTGCTCGCCGCCTACGCGATCCAACGGCTCCGCTTCAAGGGTGCGCAGACCATCGGGCTCCTGATCTTCCTGGCTTACCTCGTGCCCCCCAGCATCCTGTTCATCCCGCTCGCGACCATGGTCTATGGGCTCGGGCTCTACGACACGAGCTGGGCGCTGATCCTCACATACCCGACCTTCCTGATCCCGTTCTGCACATGGCTGATGATGGGCTACTTCAAGTCCATCCCGTATGAGCTCGAGGAATGCGCGCTGATCGACGGCGCCACGCGGCTGCAGATCCTGTGGAAGATCACCCTGCCGCTGGCCGTTCCAGGGCTCATCTCGGCCGGGATTTTCGCCTTCACGTTATCTTGGAATGAATTCATCTATGCCCTTGCATTCATTTCATCTTCCGAGGAGAAGACGGTCCCGGTCGGGGTCCTGACTCAGCTTGTCGAGGGCGACGTCTACCACTGGGGCGCGCTGATGGCGGGAGCCCTGTTCGGCTCGCTTCCGGTCGCCATCCTGTACTCGTTCTTCGTCGAGTATTACGTCTCCAGCCTGACCGGGGCGGTGAAGGAATAGCCGCTCGGGTCTTCCCTCCCAGCAGCCGATACGAGAGACCGAACGATGGCCGTTGGCGAGTTTGCCGGCGTCAAGATCCTGTTGATCGAAGACCAGCTGTTCATCCGCTCGATGACCGCCCGCATGCTGAGCGGGATCGGGTTTCGGGAGATCCTGCAGGCGCGCGACGGCAGGGAAGCGATCGACCTGATGTCGTCGGTGGGCGAGACGGTGGATGTCGTCCTCTGCGACCTCAAGATGCCCAACATGGACGGCTTCGAGTTCGTGACGAAGCTGCGGGCCTTGCCGCTGGAAAGCGTCGCCCGCGTCCCCGTCGTGGTGCTGACCGGCACCTCGGACGCCGACAGCGTCCAGCGCCTCCGCACCCTCGGCATTGCCGGATACATCGTGAAGCCGGCCTCGACGCAGATGATCGTCGAGCGCGTGCGCGCTGCGCTTCGGACTACAAGACGATAACCGGACGCTCCCGGTGGCGTGCGCCGAACGTGTTCAAGCATCGCCGTAGGGGCTGGCCAGCACGACGACGTAGCCGTCCGGATCGCCGATCCAGATCTCGCGGTGCCGGGCATTGGGATTGACTAGCGGGCCGTCGAGGACCTTTGCCGACATGTCGCGGGCACGCGCCACGGCGGCATCGAACGCCTCGGTCTCGAACCAGAGCAGGACGCCGTTGCCGTAGGGCATCTTCGCGGGATCGCCCATGTGCGGATGCTCATGAGCCTCCCACTGGTGCAGCTGCAGCAGGAGCGTTCCGTCCGCATCGACCAGCTGCTCGTATTCCTTGCCGCCATGGCCGCTTCGGCAACCGAGGAGCCGCTGGTACCAGCGGCTGCTGGCCTCGACGTCGGCGACGACGATCATCGGCTGCGCCTTCATCAGATCGCCTTCGGCGCCTCGACTCCCAGCTTCTCGCACCACGGCTTCAGCGACGGCAGCACGCCCGGATGCAGGACGACGCCCTTGGCGCTCTGCTCGGCCCGCCGCGCCATGGCGCCGTCGCCGGGAACGCGGACCGGCGGCTCGCCGGGCCTGACCGGCGTGGAGCGGCAGGCATCCGCCAGCCATCCGGTCTCGCGGAGGAAGCCGTCGCCGCCGCCGAAAGCCGCCGGGTCGAGCACCTGGATGAACAGCGAGGCGCCCCAGCCGGTGGCGTTGTCGGCACGGCCATGAGCGCCGAGGCCGGAGGTCAGCGCCTCGATCAGGAGGGCCAGGGCGAAGCCCTTGTGGCCAGCATCCATGCCGCCCAGCGGCAACAGCGAGCCCGAGGGCTGGCGGAACATCACACCGGGGTCGTCGGTCGGCTCGCCCTCGGCGGTCTTGAGCCAGGGGCCGGGCATCCGCGCGCCTTCCTTGTTCCGGCGCGCGATCAGGCCGTTGGTGGTGATCGAGGTGCTGACATCCATCAGCACCGGGCCGGACGCGGTCGGCCAGCCGGCCGCCATCGGGTTCGGCGTGAAGCGTCCGGCGATCCCGCCATGAGGAGCGACGGCGGCGACTGTCGGATCGCTGGAATAGAGGAGGCCCACCAGTCCGCGCTCGACCACCGCCGGCAGATAGGCGGCAAGGCAGGCGATATGGCCCGAGCGTCGCACCACCACCGTTCCGGTGCCGTGGGTCAGGGCACGCTCGGCCGCCAGGGCGAAGGCCCGCCTGACGACGTAGGGCCCAAGCAGGCGGGCGCCCTCGGGCGCCGCCTCCCAGACCACCGCCGCCGGCCGGTCGGAGATCACCTTGGGCACGCCGGACTTGGCGTAGCGCCCGGCCTCCAGCTCGGCCAGGTTCTGGGCGAGGAGCTGCAGACCATGGGTGGTGTGGCCCATCAGGTCGCCCTCGACCAGCACCTCGGCGGTCACCCGGGCATGCTCGGCGGCGACGTCCGCCTTGGTCAGAAGCCCATAGGCGAAGCCGACCAGGTCGTCTGCGTGGTATCTCGGCTCCATCAGTAGGTCGCGCGCCCGCCGGTGATGTCGAAGACGGCGCCGGTCGAGAACGAGCAGTCCTCGGAGGCGAGCCAGGTCACCATGGCGGCGATCTCGTCGATCTCGACGAAGCGGCCCATCGGGATGCGCGACAGCATGTAGTCGATATGGACCTGTGCCATCTGCTTGAAGATGTCGGTCTTCGCCGCCGCCGGCGTCACGCAGTTCACCAGCACGCCGGCCTGCGCCAGCTCCTTGCCGAGAGACTTGGTGAGCGCGATCAGGCCGGCCTTGGAGGCGCTGTAGTGGGAGGCGTTGGGGTTGCCTTCCTTGCCGGCGACCGAGGCGATGTTGACCACCCGGCCGTACTTCCGCTCGACCATGCCTGGGATCACCGCCCGGCTGCAGAGGAAGGGGCCGATCAGGTTGACGTCGACGACCTGGCGCCAGACGGCGGGGTCGAGCTCCCAGGTCTTGCCGTTGCCGCCGGTGATGCCGGCGTTGTTGACCAGGATGGCGAGCGGGCCCAAGGCCGCCTCGGTCCCCTTCACTGCCGCCTCGATCGAGGCGAGGTCGGTCACGTCGACCTTGCGGGTATCGACCTTGCCCTTCTTCGAGAGCGCCGCGGAGGCCTCCTCCATGGCCTTGGGATCGACATCCCAAAGGGCGACGGAGGCGCCGGATGCCAGGAAGCGCTCGGCGATGGCGAAGCCGATGCCGCGCGCGCCGCCGGTGATGGCCGCGACGCGGCCCTTGAGGTCGATCTGGTTCATGGACAGTCCCGGATGAATGAAGGGGGCAGGATTTCGAAAGATCGCTGGCAGATCAAGGCGTCAGCCACTTTCCGAGGAATACGACGTCGTCCTCGATGTAGCCCAGGTGCCGCCAGAAGGCGATGGCGTCGGGGTTGTCCCGCTCGACCAGCAGGTTGAGCTTCTCACATCCGCGTGCGCGAAGGCGGTCCTCGACCTCCCGTACCAGCCGCCGGCCGAGGCCGCCGTGGCGGAGGTCGGGGTGGATCGCGAGCCGGTAAACCCAGCCCCGCCGGCCGTCATCGGCGCCGGTCGCGGTGCCGACGATCCGCCCCTCCCCGTCCTCGGCCACCAAAGCTAAACCGGGATTTCGAGTTGCAACCTTCGCCATCGCCTCGTAGGTATCTGATCGGCTAGGCTTCAGGCCGGCTGCGGCCCACAGGCTGCGAACCGCGTCGGCGTCAGCGGGTAAGAAATCGCGGATGTGGATGTCGGTCACGATCGTCCCGTCTTAAGGATCGCTCAACAATAAGCTGATCCCCTCTATCATGGATCGGCACCGGAGGAATGCGTCGCATGGCCAAGACCGCAATCAAGAAGCCCTCGACCAAGAAGATGGCGAAGCCGTCGCGTGCCGAGGCTGAAAATGCCGTCCGCGTCCTGATGCGCTGGACCGGCGACGATCCCGACCGCGAGGGTCTCCACGACACCCCGGCCCGCGTCTGCCGCGCTTACGAGCACTACGGTTCCGGCTACGATGCCGATCCGGAGGAGATCCTGTCGCGGACGTTCTCCGAGACCGAGGGCTACGACGAGATGGTGGTGATGCGCGACATCCGTCTCGAGTCCCATTGCGAGCACCACCTGGCCCCGATCATCGGCAAGGTCCACATCGCCTACCTGCCGGAGAAGCGCGTAGTCGGCATCTCCAAGCTCGCCCGCGTCGTCGACGCCTACGGCAAGCGCCTGCAGATCCAGGAGAAGCTGACCGCGCAGATCGCGGCTGCGATCGAGCGCACGCTGAAGCCCCGCGGCGTTGCCGTGGTCATCGAGGCCGTACACCACTGCATGACCACCCGCGGCGTCCACAAGCCCGGCACCACCATGGTCACCAGCCGCATGATCGGTGCCTTCCGCGACGACCCGGCCACCCGCCGCGAGTTCCTGTCGCTGATCGGCTCGGTTCAGCACGTCGGGCGGATGAGCGAGTAGAACCGGCGTCGGCTGCAATCAGCGGCCGGCGTCGATCTCGACACGGATCCCGAGGAAGATCCCGATGCCCGGGTGCTCGAACCCGGTCGGATCCTCGTAGCGGCGGTCGAACAGGTTCTCGATCCGGGCAAAGGCCGTCGCCCGCTCGGTGACCCTGTAGCTTCCCGCCACGTTCGCCACCGTATAACTGGGCGCGTTCAGCCGCTGGACCGAGAAGTCCCGGTTGCCGTCGACGCGCGCGCCGACATGCAGCGCCGAAAGCGTCAGCGCCGTATCGTCGTCGACCTGCCAGATCGCCGCCGCGCTCGCCTTGTGCTTCGGCCGGCGGAGCAGCGCCCCTCCCGTCTCATTGTCCCGTGCCTTGGTGTAGGTGTGGTCGCCCCTCAGCGTCAGCCAGGGAGTGAGCGCCAGCGCCACGAAGGACTCGACGCCGTCGGTGGTCGCCGACGGCCTGTTCTCCAGCGAGGTGAAGCCGGCATTGGCGGTGATGAGGTCGGTGATGTCGTTGTGGAAATATGTGGCGCCGAAGCGGAGCCGGCCGTCGAGGAGCGACTGCTCGACGCCGGCGTCATAGCCCTTGCTGCGTTCGGGTTTCAGCGCCGGATTGGCGAAGAAGTTGAAGGCCGGGTAGCTGACGAACAGCTGCGACAGGCTGGGGGCCTTGAAGCCGGTGCCGTGACTGGCCTTGAGGCGGGTCCCGGTCTCGCCGATCAGCACGCTGGGCGCGATCCGCCAGGTGGTGACGCCGCCGAAGCGGTCATTGTCGTCGTGCCTGACGCTGAGGCTGTTGAACAGCCGGCCGCCGAAGCTGGAGTCGAGTTGCAGATGTCCGGCGCTCGTCTTATTTTCGGCCGTCGTCGTGGTGTCGTCGAGGCCGTCGGTCGCATGCTCCAACCCGCCAGTGACGGTCTGGCCGAAACCGAGCGCGAGTACCCCCAGCCAGTCGAACTTGACCCGGTCGCCGCTATACGCGGTCGTCGGCGTCAGCACCGGGTCCGGCCCGACGATCTCGCGCCGGTGCTCGGTATAGGCGATGCCGGCGCGCTGCTCGAGGGCGCCCGCGAAGGAGAGATGTCGCGCCTCGAGGCGGCTTACCAGAAGTCGGCTCTCCGAGCGGCTCTGCATGGCGGCCGGCGTCGCCGGGAAGGTCGAGAAATCGTCGCCGGTGAAGCGGAGCCTGGCGTCGGCATAGCGGGCGACGAGACCGAGGCTGAAATCGTCGCTGAGCTTTGCCCCCAGCCGCGTCGAGGCGGTGAGGTTGTCGGCCCGGTCGCCGATCCGCACCCGGCCCGCCGGCAAGAGCGACGACGGCGTGACCGGCGTGTCGCCGGCATGGAGATGCGCGATGTTGAAGGCATAGTCGAAGCGGTCGGCGGAGCCGCTGACGCCCGCCGTCTGGTTGAAGGTGGAGGAGGCCCCACCCTCGAGACTGGCGGTGGCGCGCGCCGGGCCGGCGCCCCTCCGCGTCACGATGTTGATGACGCCGCCGATGGCGTCCGAGCCGTAGAGACCGCTCTGCGGGCCGCGCAGGACCTCGATCCGCTCGATATCGGTGGTCAGGAGATTGCCGAAGTCGAAGGCCCCGTTGGCGCTGCTTGGATCGCCGGCATCGACGCCGTCGATCAGCACCTTGGTGTGGTTGGTGTTGGTGCCGCGCAGCGAGACGGTGGTGGCCGCGCCCGGTCCTCCCGCCTGGACGACGGCGACGCCGGGGATGCTGCGCAGCACGTCAGGCACCGTGCGTTGCTGGGCGCGTTCGATGTCATCTGCGGTGACCACAGTGACGGTGCTGCCGACCTGGTCGATGGGCGTCGGATGGCGAGTCGGCGTGACGGTGATGACCAGGGGCTGCGGCTCGTCGGCAATAGCCGCCGACGGAAGAAGCAGAACGGCAAGGGAGAACGCAGCCCGAAGGGCTGTCTTTGAACGGTCGGTGAAACGCACGGGAGAACCTCGCGGCGAACGTGATCCGTCACCGCGAACCGAGGCTGGCGCCGCCCCCTAACGGGACGCGGCTCCGGTCTCCATTGAGGCACCCCGCCCAATGTGCTCGCGCGTGACCACGGTGATGGCAGGTCTCCTGGCTCGCGGGTCCTTGCCTTGCGCCGCCTTCCCGGTTTCCCAGTGGCGTATCTTGGCGCTCGGCTCGCCGCTTACAGTTGCGGGGGCAGCCGCGGCATCGGCCGAAGCCTTCACCGCGTTCCCATTCAATCCCCGAAGGGAACCATCGGCGCGGACCCTAGCGGGCGCACCGGCGCCGCGTCAATCGGCGGCCTCGCCGTCACATCATGTTCGCGACGATGATCGCAATCAGGATCGCAACGCCGAGGATACAGAGGAACAGGTTCCAGGCACCCATGGTCGGCACTTGAAAGGGCCTGTGGCCGATGGTCAGGCTGACCGGCTGTCGCTCGGACAGCTCACGGCTGCGTTGGGCGTCGAATCCACGCTGTTCCTCCGGCACCGGTTCACCATCGTGAGGCGCCGGCTGGCCTCGGCGACCTGCGCCAGACCAGGTCAGTCGCCCGGATTCGTCCTGCCGACCCTCGCGGCGCATCAGAAGAACACGTTGACGGCGACCACCGCGATCAGGATCGCCGCGCCGAGACAGGCCAGGAACAGGTTCCAGGGGCCAAGCGCCCGGTAGCTCGCCTTGAAGCGGATCGTCCGTCCGAGATCGAGGCTGGTCTGCACGCGGCGGTTCAAGTCCTCCCGCGCCTTCGCCCCCTGCGCGGCGCGCACGGGATCGTCGGTCTTGTCCCAGCCGCTCATGTCTTCGTCCCTGCCTGGACCAATCCCAGGATCCCACCCGGGTTCAGGCTGTCAACCATCGCGGTCGGGATCAGGATGGTGGCGCCTCGTTCCTTGGTGGTCTCGTAGATGATGTTCATGGCGCGGAGCTGAAGCGCGGCCGGGCTCTTCGCATAGATCTCCGCTGCCTCGACAAACTTCTGCGCGACCATCCGCTCGGCATCGCCCAGGATGACTCGCGCTTCCTTCTCGCGCTCGGCCTGGGCCTGCATGCTCATGGCGTTCTGCAGGCCGGCGGGGATGGTCACGTCGCGGATCTCGACCGAGATCACGGCGACGCCCCATTCGCCGATCTCGCGTCCGATCTCGTCCTTCAGGCGGTCGTCGGCTTTCCGCCGGTCGGAGAGCAGCACGGTGAGCGGGGTCGAGCCGATCACCTCGCGGAGCGTCGTCTGCGACACCCGGCCGATGGCGCCCGCATAGTCGGCGATCTCGAGCCCGGCCTTCTCGACGTCATGCACCTGCCAGAAGACGATGGCATCCACATTGACCGGGACCGTGTCTCTGCTGAGCGCCTGCTCGGCGAAGAAGTCGATGGTCTGGATGCGCTGGTCGATGCGCATGGCGATCTGGTCGATGAACGGGATGATCAGGAAATAGCCCGGCCCGCGGATCGAATGCAGCCGGCCGAGCCTGAGCAGGATCGCCTTCTCCCACTGGTTGGCGATCATCAGCGAACGCGGGATCAGGAGTGAGATGACGACGAGGATGGCGGCCAGCACGTAGCCGCCGATCTCGCTCTGGCTGTAGCCATACCAGGCGGCAGCACCGGCCAGCGCCAGCACGATGCCCGCAAGCACCGATGCCGGCTGGTTGGCGTTCCTCGGAAACAATGGCAGTGCCATCTCATCCCCCCGTTTTCTTGACGATCTGCACGATGCGGCGCGCGACCTGGGCCGGCTCGACACCGCTCGCTCGCGCCGCGGCGATGGCCTGGTGGGCCAGCTCCTCGATGCGAAGCTCGGTTTGGTTCGGATCGATCGCCGGCGGCGCCTCGGCGACGAAGGTGCCCTTGGCGCGCAGCATGACGATGGCGCCGCGACGTTCGAGCTCGCCATAGGCGCGGCGGACGGTGTTGAGGTCGACCTTCAGGGCGACCGCCACCTGCCGCATGGTCGGCATCTGCTCGCCGGGTTTGAGCGCCCCCTCGCCGATCGCACGCAGCATCTGGTCGCGGATCTGCACATAGATGGGCACGCCATTGGCTTCCAGCGTCAGCCTGTCGAGGGGTGCACGATCTATTGTATGCATCTTATACAACAAGAGCACATTCGCTCAAACGAGGCAAGCCCCGGCCGCCGGTTGACCCTCCCGACCCCGCCTCTACACTCGCGCCCGGATGAGCGCCCGGATCTTCGCCCCCGAGTTCAAGGAGACGCCCTATTGGTGGGAGGCGGCCGATCCGGCGGCGTCATCGCCGGCCGAACTGCCGCCGGTCCCCGACAAGGTCGACGTCGCCATCGTCGGCGGCGGCTATGCCGGCCTCTCCTGCGCGCTGGAACTGGCGCGGCGCAACGTGCCCTGCGCGGTCTTCGATGCCGAACCGATCGGCTTCGGCGCCTCGTCGCGGAATGCCGGCATGGTCTCCGGCGGCATCAATGTCGGCAAGGGCATCGATCTTACGGCTACCTACGGCGCCGATCGCGCCAGGGGCATGCTGGACGAAGCCAACCAGGCCTATGGCCATATGGAGCAGATCCTCGAACGCGAGGGCATCGATGCCCGCTACCAGCGCTTTGGCCGCTTCGTCGGCGCCCATAGCCGCCAGCAGTTCGGCGCGCTCGAGCGCCGCGCCGCCTGGCTCGCCGAGACCACCGGCCAGTCGGTCGAGGTGATCCCCGAACCGCGCCAGCGCGAGGAGGTCGGCACCGACTTCTATCGCGGCGGCATCGTCGTCAACCGCGCCGGCGGCCTGCACCCGGCGCTCCTGGTGCGCGGCCTCGCCGAGGCGGCGGAGCGTGCCGGCGCCCTGCTGATCGGGCGCACGCGAGTCGAGGCGATCTCAGGCGGCCCCGGCCGCTTCCTGCTGGCGACGCCGCGCGGCACGATCGAGGCACGCGAGGTAATGATCGCCACCAACGGCTATACCGGCCAGGTCACACCCTGGATTCGCCGTCGGCTGATTCCCGTCGCGAGCTTCATCGTCGCGACCGAGGAGCTGCCGGAGAAGCTGGTCGCCGAGCTGATTCCGAAGCGCCGCGTGATCGCCGATACCAAGCGGATCCTCTTCTACTTCCGCCTCTCGCCCGACGGACGACGGCTTCTTTTCGGCGGCCGCGCCCGCTTCTCCCAGGTCGGTGCGAAGACCAGCGCGCCGATCCTGCATCGCTTCATGACCACCGTCTTTCCGCAGCTGGAGACGACGAAGCTGACCCATGCCTGGACCGGCAATGTCGCCTTTTCCTTCGACTTCATGCCGCATCTCGGCACGCATGAGGGCATGCACTACGCGGTCGCCTGCAACGGCTCCGGCGTCATCATGCAGACCTGGCTGGGGCACCAGGTGGCGCTGAAGATCGCCGGCGGCACCAACCGCGTTTCTTCCTTCGACGGTCTGGGATTTCCGACGCGTCCCCTCTACGGCGGGCGCCCCTGGTTCCTGCCGATGGTCGGAGCCTGGTACCGCTGGCGCGATCGCATTGATCGGTGGCTTGACTAAACA
Source organism: Alphaproteobacteria bacterium (assembly GCA_964201945.1). Taxonomy (GTDB): domain Bacteria; phylum Pseudomonadota; class Alphaproteobacteria; order SHVZ01; family SHVZ01; genus SHVZ01. Next base: position 4,498 of record CAXNIC010000093.1, on the reverse strand, counting down.
TTGACCTAACCCCATCCGCTGGTATGTTGCGCGCGAGTTCGGACTACCCTTAGGGAGTCGGCATGGTGCGCGCGTTACTCGCGCTAGCGGTCCTGGCAGTGCTTGCCGGCTGCTCCTCGCGTCCTCCCTCTCCCCCTTCCGTCACTGCCGTTCCCACGACCGAGGCCTACACGTCCTGCCAGAGCGGGCTGATCGGCTCGGGCGCGATGTTCGAAGCGCTGGTGCCGCTCCGCACCCGCGACGGCTGCGGCTTCGATGAGGGGATCAAGATCACCGCGACGCCGTCGCCGCTGAACCAGCCGGTGGTGCTCGCCTGTCCGACGGCGCTGGCGCTGACCCGCTTCGATCTCGACGTGGTGCAACCCGCCGCTCAGCGCCACTTCGGCAAGCGCGTGACCAAGATCCACCATGTCGGCGGCTACGCCTGCCGGGGAATCAACGGCAGTCGCAAGATGAGCCAGCACGCCTACGCCAACGCCGTCGACGTGATGGGCTTCGACGTCGCCGACGGCACCCGCATCCTGGTCAGCCGCGACTGGCGCGCCAACGGACCTCGCGCCAACTTCCTGCACGAAATCGCGCGCGGCGCCTGCAGCGTCTTCAAGGTCGTGCTGACGCCGGCCTACGACAAGGCGCATCACGACCACTTCCACCTGGATCTCGGCCCCGACCGCCTCTGCGGGATCTGAGGCCAAGGGAGTGACCGCGGACAGCCGCCCGCGCACCGGCTGGTTCACCTGGCTCGGCGTCTTCCTCGCTCTCCTCGGCCCCGTCGTCATCGCCGGACCGCCGGCGCTGCTGGCCGGTGATCCGGAGTCGCCGGCGGCGGTCTTCGTCGTCCTCTGCTCGATGTGGGGGCTGGCGATCATTCTCTCCGCCATCGTCACCGGGCCTGAGCGCGCGTCGCTGTCCTCGATCGGTCTCCGGGCGTTCAACTGGCGATCGGTGGGCCTCGGCCTCGGCGGCGCGCTCGCCATCGCGCTATCGATGCTGCTGGTGCTGGCGCCGTTCGGCGACGACGTCCATGCCGGCATCGAGCGCGGCGTCGGCGTCCTCGCCGCCTGGCCGCTCTGGCTCAAGGTCTTCGCCGTCGTCACCGCCGGCGTGACCGAGGAGGTGCTCTACCGCGGCTACGCGATCACGCGGCTCGAGCTCCTGACTGGCAACCGCCTCGTCGGCGCCGGCCTCTCGCTCGCCGTCTTCACGGTCGTCCACCTGCCGTTCTGGGGCGGCGGCGCGGCGGCCGCCGTGCTCGCCGGCGGCCTCGCGCTCACGCTGCTCTTCCTCTGGAAGCGCGACCTGCTGCTGGTCGTCGTCGCCCACACCGCGATCGACACCTTCAGCCTGTTCGTCCAGCCCGCGCTCGGGCTCGGCTGATCAGCCCTCGACGACCTCGATCTCCTTGGTGATCTTGGCGCCGCTGCGGGCAAACATCACCGAGGCGGAGCAGTACTTCTCATGGCTGAGCGCGACCGCGCGCTCGACCTTGTCGCGGGCGAGACCCTTGCCGGTGACCGTGTACTTCACATGGACGCCGGTGAAGACCTTGGGCTCGTCGGTGGCGCGCACCGCTTCGGCATTGACCTCGCAGCCGGTGACCGGCTCGCGGCCCTTTTCCAGGATGTGGACGACGTCGAAGGCGGTGCAGCCGGCCATGCCGACCAGCAGCAGCTCCATCGGCCGGATGCCGAGATTGCGCCCGCCTGCCTCCGGCGCGCCGTCCATCACGATGCCATGGCCACTACCGGACTCGCCGAGAAACGCCCGGCCCTCGATCCACCTCGCCCGCGCCTTCATCAAGACCTCCTTGGAAAAACCGGAGGCCTCTTTAGCACAGGTCAGGCAGCTTCCGCCGCCCCAGGTCTGCCGGCTGCTCTAAAGCGGCCCCAGCTCCTTCGACAGGCGCGCCAGCATCTCGAGACCGAAGGGTGTCGGCTGCTGGCTCGGCTGGCGGGCATGGACCTCGGCGATGCCGAGGCGTCGCGCGGTCAGGCGCTTGCCGTAGCAGAGGAAGGTCTCGATCGAGGCCATCAGGAAGGTGATCAGCGGCAGGATCGAGCGGTAGAGGCGCTCGGCTTCCGCCTCGTTGCCTGCCTGCATCGCCTCGTAGACCTTGACCTGCACGTCGAAGCATTCCGGCGCCGGGATCATGCCGACGCAGCCGGCGCGGAAATTGTCGGTGAGCTCGAGTCCGCCGCGGCCGTTGAAGACGCGGAACACGCCCTCGGTCTCCTCGATCAGGCTGCGGATCGCGTTGGCCGAGGCCTCGCCCTTCAAGAGCGAGATGTTCGGATGATTGCGATTGAGCGTCTTCAGGCCGGCGTTCGAGAGACCGATGCCGATGTATTGCGCCGCGTTCTGGATCGCGACCGGCAACTCGGCGCGCGCGGCGACGGCGCCGAAGAAGCGGAGATACTCGATCTCGGCGAGGCCCGCGACCGGCGGCGGCTGCAGGATCACCCAGGAGGCGCCGGCCATCTTCGCCGCCCTCACCATCTCGACCTGACCGTCGACGCTGGGCTCGGCGATGGTGACGGCGAGCGGCACCCGGCCGGCGACGTCCTCGCCCACCCACTCCAGCAATTGCCGCCGCTCGGCCGTCTGCAGCTTGCCGACTTCGGTCGCAAGGCCAAGCACGGCAAGACCCTGTGGGCCATGCTTCAGACACCCTTCGATCTGGCGCCGCATCAGTCCGCGATCCACCCGACCGGCGGCGTCGAAGAATGCGTAAAGGATCGGATAAATGCCGTGAAACATTGATGTTTTTCCCGCTCCGTTGATGCGCGCCGTGCCTTCCGTCGGACCCGCAAGGTGTTATACGGTGCGTTTATCGGGGAGAACGCGACCGTAGGCGAGAACCTTCGCCAAAACATGGTCGCTACGAGGGGGATGGACTTCAGACGCAGCCGACGCCGGTGGCTTCGCGTCGCCGGTCTCGCGATCACCGCCTGTGTGCTCGGGCTCTACGCCTTGGGCACCATGGCAGGCTATCAGCAGCGGCTGGCGACGGCCGCTGAGCATGCCGCCGTGGGCGCTTTCGTGATCGAGGAGCGCGTGCAGCGCGTCCTCGACAGAAACGGCACGCTCGACCTCGCCTCGATCGAACCGCTGCTGGCCGAACTCGCCGGGGGATCCGGCATCGCCGCGCTGCTGAACGAGACCGGCGAGGTCGTCAGCGTGCAACCTTCGCAACCCTCCTCGGCGTGGATCGCCCGGGCGATGGCCGAACGGCCATTGCAGATGCCGCTCAGCGTCGTCGGCGTCGAGCGGAGCGACGGCACGTCTTTCCTCGTCCACTACCGGCCGGTCGCCGGCTGGCCGCTGACCGCGGTCGTCGCCGTCTCCAAGGCCGAGGTGATGCGCCCCTGGTGGCCGATGTTCTGGGCCAGCGCCGCCTTCGCGCTCCTGGTGGTCACCGGCATCCTCGTCCTCAACGAGTTGCTGATCCGCGAGGTGAAGCAACGCCGCGCCAGCGAGGCCCGGTTCCGCGACTTCGCCGAGTCGACCTCGGACTGGCTGTGGGAGAAGAACCGCGATCTCCGCTTCACCTATGTCTCGCCTCATGCCGACATCCATGTCGGCGGCGCCGTCGTCGACGAGGTCGGCAAGACGAGGCGCGAGACGCAGCCACTGGTGCTGGAGGCGCTGCTCGCCGCGCATGAGGACGACCTGGCGCAGCGACGGCCCTTCCGCAACTTCACCTTCGCCCGCATTGACGCCACCGGCCGGCGCCGGCACATCTCCATCAGCGGCCGGCCCTTCTTCGACGAGAGCGGCGCCTTCCAGGGCTATCGCGGCACCGGCCGCGACATCACCGCCGAGATCGAGGCCTGGGACATCGCCGCGAAGGCACAGTCGAAGCTCGACCAGCAGCGCCAGCTCCTGCAGGCGATCATCGACACGGTCCCGGCGGCGATCAGCGTCAAGGACAAGGAGCTCCGCTACATCCTGGTCAACGAGGCGCTGAAGGAGCGGGTGCTGCTGCTGGCGCAGATGCCGGGCGGGCAGATCCTGGGCAAGCGCTCAACCCATGTGTTCGGCGAGGCCTTCGGCGGCCAGGACGAGGTGATCGACCGGCGCGTGATCGAGACCGACAAGCCGGTGCCCTTCCACGAGATCCACTCGGCCGACCATGACGGCAACGACCGTACCTTCCTCACCACCCGCCAGCCGCTGAGGCTCGACGACAGCGGCGCCGTCTCGGTCCTGTCGGTTGCCATCGACGTGACCGAGCAGCGCCAGGCCGAAAGCCGGCTCAGGGATGCGATCGAGGCGATCAATGCCGGCTTCGCCATGTTCGACCCGAGCGACCGGCTGGTCGCCTGGAACCAGCGCTATGCCGTTCTCTGGGCCGCCTCCGCCGATCCCGCCGTCCCCGACGGGCGCGAGCGCATCTCCCGCCTGCTCCGCCGCGGCATCGGCTTCGAGGACCTGGTGCGCGGCCTTGCCGATGCCGGTGCGCACAAGGCTTCGGGCATGAGCGACAAGGAGGCCTGGG
>CAXNIC010000092.1:0-14623 GCA_964201945.1 Alphaproteobacteria bacterium | reverse complement strand
GTGACCAAGGCGGTCCAGGAGCAGGTCGCCAAGGGCAGCCACTACGGCGCCAGCCATCCGCTGGAGGTACGCTGGGCCGAACTGGTGCACCAGATGGTGCCGTCGGCCGAGCGCGTGCGCTTCACCTCGTCCGGCACCGAGGCGACGCTGATGGGCGTCCGCCTCGCCCGCGCCTTCACCGGCCGCTCGAAGGTGCTGCGCTTCAAGATGCACTTCCATGGCTGGCACGACCACATGACCTCGGGCATGGCCAACCACTTCGACGGCACGCCGACCGCGGGCGTGGTCAAGGGCGTCGCCGACGCGGTGGTGCTGGCGACCGCCAATGACGAGGCGGGCACCCGCGCGACGATCGAGGCGAACCCCGACATAGCCTGCGTGATCATCGAGCCGACCGGCGCCAGCTTCGGGCGCGTGCCGGTGAAGCCGACCTTCCTCGCCTTCCTTCGCAAGATCACCAAGGAGAAGGGCATCGTCCTGATCTTCGACGAGGTGGTGACGGGCTTCCGCGTCGGCCCCGGCGGCGCCCAGGCCGAATTCGGCATCACGCCCGACCTGACCTCGCTCGCCAAGATCCTGGCCGGCGGGCTTCCGGGCGGCGCCATCGTCGGGCGGAAGGACATTCTCGAGCTTCTCGACTTCGCCCAGACCAAGGCCAAGGGCATCGAGAAGATCCAGCATCCCGGCACCTACAACGCCAACCCGGTCTCGGCCGCAGCCGGCATCGCCGCGCTGACGATCCTGAAGACGACAGACGCCAACAAGCGCGCCAACGCCTCGGCCGCCAAGCTTCGCGGCCTGCTCAACGAGGCGATCACGGCCGAGAGCGTGCCGTGGGCAGCCTACGGCACCTTCGCGGGATTCCATATCTTCACCAACCCGAAACGCCGCGCCATCGACCCCAAGACCTTCGATGCGTTCGAGACGGACGCCGAGGAGCTGAAGGGGGCCTGGAGCGCCAACATCGCGCACAAGGTCCGGCTCGGCATGATGGTCAACGGCGTCGACATCAATGGCGGCCCCGGCGGCATCATGTCGGCGGTGCACACCGATGCCGACCTCGAGCGCACGGCGGGCGCCTTCCGCTCGACCTTGAAGCTGCTCAAGGACGAAGGCGACATCCGGTGACGGCACGCGATCCCGACCAGCTCGAACGCGAGATCAAGGACGCGTTCAAGAACCGGGCGCTGCTCTACTGGTCGATCTACGACGAGTTCCGGAAGGAACTCGGCGACGAGAAGGCGGGCCGGATCCTGGCCCGCGCCATCGAGCGGCGGGGGAAGGACGCGGGCGACGCCCTGTTCCGCGACACGCCCGCCGATCCGGTGGCGATCGGCGAGCGCTTCCTCTCGGTGTCGCCGGCGAACGGGCGCCTGTTTCCGACCGATGTCCGCCGCGACGAGAACGGCGGCATGCACATCCACGTCCAGGTCTGCCCGCTGAAGGAGGCCTGGGAAGAGGCGAAGCTGCCTGCGGCCGACATGGCGACGATCTGCAAGATCGCCGGCCATTTCGACAACGGCGTCTTCGGCGGCCGCGGCGTCAGGTTCTCGGCCGACACCTGGACCGAAGGCAAGACGGGCTGCTGCCATCTGCACCTCGAGCGGGCTTGACCCGGAATGCATAAATCGCCACGTATATCCCTGTGGGATATACGCGAGGTTCCAATGGCCCGCTCTACCGTTTTCACCAGCAACCGGAGCCAAGCCGTTCGCCTGCCCAAGCCGGTCGCGCTACCTGAGGGCGTGCATCAGGTGGAAATCACGAAGATCGGGCGCAGCCGGCTGATCAGTCCCGCGGGAGAGTCGTGGGATGATTTCTTTGCCGGCCCCGGCACGTCCGATGACTTCCTGATGGAGCGCCTGCAGCCGAAGGCGGACAAGCGCGAGCCGTTCTGATGCTCCGCTACATGCTCGACACGAATATCTGCATCTACGTTCTCAAGAACCGGCCAGCCAGCCTCAAGGATCGCTTCAACAGCCTGGCCGATCAGCTTTGCGTCTCGGCGGTGACCGTTGGAGAACTCATCTACGGAGCCGAAAAGTCGCAACGGTCGGTCGAGAATCTAGCCGTCGTCGAGACGTTCACGGCGCGGCTGGAAGTATTGGCTTTCGGCGCACGTGCCGCTTCGCATTTCGGTCAAATCCGCGCGGCCCTCGAGCGTATCGGCAAGCCGATTGGTGCCTATGACATGATGATCGGCGCGCATGCGCGCAGTGAAGGGCTGATGCTCGTCACCAACAACTTACGAGAGTTCGAGCGCATCGACGGGCTGCGCAGCGAGAACTGGGTCTGAGGCTCTATCCCCGCCGGCGCTTGCGCGTCATCTCGCGCAAGGGCTCGATGAACGACAGCGCGTAGTCGTCATTGTCGAAGCCGCGGAACCGGTAGGAGGTGACGCGGGTGAAGAAGCGTCGCCGGTCGCCGGTGTATGTCGAGATCGAACCGACGCTGCGGCCCGTGGCGAACAGCGTGTCGATGAACCGCCTGACGAACTCGATGACGATCGCGCGGGTGCACACGAAGCTGAGCACCGCGCTCAGGAGGAATTGCGGCCGCGTGCCGAGGAAGTGCCGGGAGAACGCCAGGTTGGCGAACAGGATGGCGTTGTCCTTCGGCTCGCGGCGCAGCACCGTGATCGCGTTCGGCATCTCGAACTGGTCGAGAAAGTCGATGATCGCGTCGCGGTTGATGGCATTGGCGGCAACGATATTGGTGAGGGCCGCCTGCTCGAGCGAGCGGCGCTTGGAGTCGAGATAGTCGCTGGACATGGCGGTGCGCGAAGGTCCCCCCGGGGACGCGTGGAGATAGACGGCTCTCCTCACGTCCACGCATAGATAGCGCGACCGGCCGAAGCTAGTCCAATCCCCAGGCGCAGGCACAGGTCACAAGATCGGGAAGCAAAAAGGCGCGGCCACCGGCCGCGCCTTTCGTTAACCACGATCCTCGCGAATCAGCTGCAGCCGGTGGTCGACCCGCAACTGTCGCATTTGAGGCAGGTGCCGTTGCGGACCAGGGTGAAGTTGCCGCATTCGCCGCAGGAATCGCCTTCGTAGCCCTTGAGCTTCGCTTCGCGGCGACGTTGCAGCTTGGCATCCGCCGCGGCCATCACCTCGGGCTCGATCGCGAGCGCGGTCGCGCCCGAGGCATAGCTGTGCATGGCCATGCCCGTGGTGCCCGTCGCCTGCGCCGTCGCCGCATGGACCTGGACCACCTGGCCGTTGGTTTCCACGCTGGCGGCGGCGCCACCGCGGAAGACCACGAGGTTGGTGCGAACGAAGCCGCGGCTCAGCTTGTCGACCGGAACCTTCGGCGCGGGCCGCGGCAGAGCACTCTCACCCTCGCCCGATCCCATGGCGCCCGGCAGCAGGTCGTCGGGCTGCACATGGGCGAGATCGGTGCGATCGAGATAGCTGATGGCGAGCTCGCGGAAGATGTAGTCGAGGATCGAGGTCGACATCTTGATCGCCTCGTTGCCCTCGACCGGGCCCGACGGCTCGAAGCGGGTGAAGGTGAAGGCCTCGACGAATTCCTCCAGCGGCACGCCGTACTGGAGCCCGATCGAGATGGCGATGGCGAAGTTGTTGACCCAGGAGCGGAGCGCCGCCCCTTCCTTGTGCATGTCGATGAAGATCTCGCCGACCTTGCCGTCGTCGTATTCGCCGGTGCGGAGATAGACCTTGTGGCCGCCGACCGAGGCCTTCTGCGTGTAGCCCTTGCGGCGCTGCGGCAGGCGCTGGCGGGACGCGATGCGCTCGATGATCCGCTCGACGATCTTCTCGGCGACCAGCGGTGCCTTCTCGGCCGGGGCCGCCTCGGCGATCTCGTCCATCGCATCGACGTCGTCGATGAGCGAAGAGGACAGCGGCTGGGAGAGCTTGGAACCGTCGCGGTAGAGCGCATTGGCCTTGAGGCCAAGGCGCCACGACAGCATGTAGGCGTTCTTGCAGTCCTCGACCGTGCCCTGGTTCGGCATGTTGATGGTCTTGGAGATGGCGCCCGAGATGAACGGCTGCGAGGCCGCCATCATCCGGATGTGGCTCTCGACCGAGAGCACCCGGGTGCCGATCCGGCCGCAGGCGTTGGCGCAGTCGAACACCGCGAGATGCTCGGCCTTGAGGTAGGGCGCGCCCTCCACCGTCATGGCGCCGCAGCAATAGGTGTTGGCGGCCTCGATCTCGGCGCGGGTGAAGCCCATCCAGGCGAGCAGGTCGAAGCCGGCCTCTTCAAGCGTCGCGGTCGGGACCTTGAGCTGGTTCTTGCAGAAGTCCTCGCCCAGCGTCCAGCGGTTGAAGGCGAACTTGATGTCGAAGGCGGAGCCCAGCGAGGCCTCGAGCGCGGTCAGCGCGTCGGCGGTGAAGCCGCGGGCCTGAAGCGCCGCATGATCGATCCCCGGTGCCGTCTTCAGCGTGCCGTGCCCGACCGCATAGGCCACGATCTCCTCGATCTGGCTTTCGGCGTATCCGAGCGTCCGTAGCGCGTCCGGCACCAGGCGGTTGATGATCTTGAAGTAGCCGCCGCCGGCGAGCTTCTTGAACTTCACCAGCGCGAAGTCGGGCTCGATGCCGGTGGTGTCGCAGTCCATGACGAGGCCGATGGTGCCGGTCGGTGCCACCACGCTGGCCTGCGCGTTGCGATAGCCGTGCAGCTCGCCCAGGCGCAGCGCCTCGTCCCAGGCGCGGCGCGAGGCCTGGATCAGGTTGTCGTCGGGGCAGCTCTCGGAATCGAGCGGAACCGGCTTGATCGCCAGGGTCTCGTAGCCGTCGGCCTCGCCATAGGCGGCCCGGCGGTGGTTGCGGATGACGCGGAGCATGTGCTCGCGGTTCGCGGCATAGCCCGGGAAGGTCCCGAGCTCGCCCGCCATCTCCGCCGAGGTCGCATAGGCAACGCCGGTCATGATCGCGGTCAAGGCGCCGCAATAGGCGCGGCCCTCGTCGGAGTCATAAGGAATGCCCGACGCCATCAGGAGGCCGCCGACATTGGCGTAGCCCAGGCCCAGCGTGCGGAACTCGTAGGAGAGTTCGGCGATGGCCTTGGAGGGGAACTGCGCCATCATCACCGAGATCTCGAGCACCATGGTCCAGAGCCGGGTCACGTGCTCGTAGGCCGGGATGTCGAAGCTGCCGTCGGGCTTCCTGAAGGTCAGCAGGTTCATGGACGCCAGGTTGCAGGCGGTGTCGTCCAGGAACATGTATTCCGAGCACGGGTTCGAGGCGTTGATGCGCCCCGCGGCCGGGCAGGTGTGCCACTCGTTGATGGTGGAGTCGTACTGCACGCCCGGATCGGCGCAGGCCCAGGCCGCCTCGCCGACGAGGTCCCAGAGCTCGCGCGCCTTCAGCGTCTTGTGGACCTTGCCGTCGGTGCGGCGCATCAGCTTCCAGTCGCCGTCGGCCAGCACCGCCTCGAGGAAGTCGTTGTTGAGGCGGACGGAGTTGTTCGAGTTCTGGCCCGAGACCGTCAGGTAGGCGTCCGAATCCCAGTCGGTGTCGTAGGTCGGGAAGTCGATCTTCTCGTAGCCCTGCTTGGCGAAGTGGATCACCCGCTGGACGTAGTTCTCGGGGATCATCACCTTGCGGGCGGCGAGGATCGCGCGCTTGAGGGCCTTGTTCTTCCGGGGATCGAAGCGATCGTCGCCGATGATGCCGGCGGCCTCCGGGCGGCAGGTGGCCATCACCTCGTTCAGGTGCTTGGCGGCGAGACGCGAGCCGGAGACGAGGGCAGCGACCTTCTGCTCCTCGACCATCTTCCACTTGATGTAGGTCTCGATGTCGGGATGGTCGATGTCGACCGTCACCATCTTGGCGGCGCGGCGCGTGGTGCCGCCCGACTTGATCGCGCCGGCGGCACGGTCGCCGATCTTGAGGAAGCTCATCAGGCCCGACGAGCGGCCGCCGCCCGACAGCTTCTCGCCGTCGCCGCGGAGCTTGGAGAAGTTGGAGCCGGTGCCGGAGCCGTACTTGAACAGGCGCGCCTCGCGGACCCAGAGGTCCATGATGCCGCCCTCGTTCACCAGGTCGTCGGAGACCGACTGGATGAAGCAGGCATGCGGCTGCGGGTGCTCGTAGGCCGATTCGGACTGGACCAGCTTTCCGGACTGGAAGTCGACGTAGTAGTGGCCCTGGGCCGGACCATCGATGCCGTAGGCCCAGTGCAGCCCGGTGTTGAACCATTGCGGGCTGTTGGGGGCGACCATCTGCTTGGCGAGCATGTAGCAATGCTCGTCATAGAAGGCGCGGGCATCGGCCTCGGTGTCGAAGTAGCCACCCTTCCAACCCCAATAGGTCCAGGTGCCGGCGAGGCGCGAGAAGACTTCCTTCGCCGAGCGCTCATGCGTGTTGCGCTGCTCGGGCTTCAGCGTCGCCAGCACCGCTTCGTCGGGGACCTTGCGCCAGAGCCAGGAGGGAACCGTGTTCTCCTCGACCGCCTTCAGCGCCGCCGGGATGCCGGCCTTCCGGAAATACTTCTGCGCCAGGATGTCCGCCGCGACCTGCGAGAACTCCTCGGGCACTTCGATGTCGGCCAGGCGGAAGACGATGGAGCCGTCCGGGTTTCGGATCTCGCTCACCGTGCTTCGGAACGCAATGGCGGCGAAAGGATCCTGTCCCTCGGTCGTGAATCGCCTCGTGACGCGCATGCCTTTCGCTCCCCCGGAAACACAACATATTGCGTTATGAGGGGAAGCCTACACTAGGTCTTGAGGGGCTGGCAACACCAAAATGGCGTTTATCGTGGGGTAACAGAAATCTAACAGACGACATTATGAAAATAGATAAACGAAGCCCGCTAAGGCTTTGATTTTTCGTTATTTCTCTGAAGAATTCGGAGGCCGCAGAGAGGCGAAACCGCCGCCTGCCGCAATGGAAGGCGGTGCCTTGGACGACCTCGGAATCGATGACCCAGTTCGCCCAAGCCGGCCTCCGTACGACAGCGCCTGCAACGGGACGCGAAGTTTGCCACAATCGAGGTGGGAGGCAACAAGATTTTGTGTGACCGCCATCACACTGTCATAGATATGGCCGTATATTAAGGGTTCCCGAAAGTTATCCTCATATTTACCCACAGCCCTATGGCGCGTCGGTAGACGGTGGGAATCGGCAAATCACCCAGTGCGTCGGCCGGAGCCCAGATCAGATCCTGGTGCTCCGCCGAGATTCGAAGCCCGGCGGCCGGGTCGATCTCGCAGCCATAGCTGACGATGCGGACGGTGCGGCCGGGAATCACCTCGAAGGGTTCGTCGGCGAGTCGGGGGCCGATCCGGGCGACGACGCCCAGTTCCTCGTCGATCTCGCGGATCAGCGCCTCGGCCTCGGACTCCCCGGGATCGAGCCGGCCGCCCGGCAATTCCCACTCGCCGCGGTCGTTGGCGAGCAGCAGGACCCGCCCGCGATCGACGATCACCGCTTTGACTGAAACCGCCACCATGCCTCTCTTTACCTCCGCCCGAAGCCGGTCCATAGTCCCGCGCGCTCGGCAATTCCAGGCATTCCGCATGAGTCTCGGCACCCGACTTTTCACTTGGCTCAACGGCGAACCCGTCGGCACCGACGCTCTCGGCAACCGCTACTACCGCGCCAAGGGCGGGGCCAAGCGGAGCGACGGCAAGGAGCGCCGTTGGGTCGTCTATGAGGGCGAGGCCGAGGGCTCCAAGGTTCCGCCTGAGTGGAATGCCTGGCTCCACCACACGGTCGCGGCCGCCCCTGCGAACGGCGGCCGGCCGCCCGCAAGCTGGCAGAAGGCGCATGTCCCGAACCTGACCGGGACCGCCCAGGCCTATCGTCCGCCGGGACATGTCGCCATGGGTGGCCAGCGCGACGCGGCCACCGGCGACTACGAGCCATGGCGCCCCGCCTGACCCGCATGGAGCCTGGGCCATGACCGGCCGCAACATGATCGAGACGGTGATGGGGGCGGTCGTCCTCGTCGTCGCCGCGATGTTCCTCGCCTTCGCCTACAGCCATTCGAGCCTCCGCGCCGTCAGCGGCTACGAGGTGCTGGCGCGCTTTGATCGCGTCGACGGCGTCAGCGCCGGAACCGACGTCCGCATCAGCGGCATCAAGATCGGCACGGTGATCGACCAGCGCCTCGACCCCGACCGCTACCTCGCGGTCGTCCGCATGAGCATCGATCCCAAGATCAAGCTGCCGACGGATACGGTCGCCGAAGTGGCGAGCGAGGGCCTGCTCGGCGGGCGCTACCTCGCGCTCATCCCCGGCGGCGAGACCGAGATGATCAAGCCCGGCGGCGAGATCAAGTTCACCCAGTCGCCGGTCGACCTCGTCCAGATGCTCGGCAAGTTCATGTTCTCCGGCCCTGACCAGAGCAAGGATGCCGCGAAGAAGCCTTGAGCGCGGCGCGCTCGCCCTCCTCGGCCTGCTTGCGGCGCTTCCGGCGTCCGCCCAGGAACGCCAGGGCGTGCTGCAGGGGCTCGACAAGGTGACGGCGCGCGTCTCGACCTTCAACGTCCCGATCGACCGGCCGACACGCTTCGGCACGCTCGAGATCACGCTCCGCGCCTGCCACAAGCGCCCACCCGAGGAACCGCCGGAAAGCGCCGGCTTCCTCGAGATCCGCGAGCTTCGCCTGGGCGAGCAACCGCGGCCGCTGTTCTCCGGCTGGATGTTCGCCTCGAGCCCGGCACTCAATCCGCTGCAACACCCGGTCTATGACGTCTGGGTGCTGGACTGCAAAGCCGGGTGAGTGAGGATGCCGCCGCGTTGGCGGAAACGGCCGCGCGGTTTCTGCAGGCCGGAGATCTACCGGCCGGCATGAGGTCCTGCCGCGCCGCGCTGGCACTTCATCCGGCCGACACCGATCTCACGCACATGGCCGGCCTCGCCTCGATCCAGATGCAGCGGCTGGGCGCGGCGGCGGTCTTCCTGAAGCGCGTCTCCGCCGTCGCCGCCGGGGCAGCCCTGGCGAGGCATCATCTCGCCGCGGTCCTTCAGGCCCTCGGGCGCCATGCCGAAGAGGCCGACGCCTATCTCGCGATTCTCGAGACGGAGGGCGCCCAGGACCCGGTCCTGCTCGCGAACCTGGGCGTGGCCCTCCAGACCTCAGGTCATTCCGGAGCGGCCATCCGCCCTCTCCGCCAGGCGATCGCCTTGGTGCCGGAGGCGCCCGAACCCCTTCATACCCTCGCGGACGGATGCCGTTCCCTGCGACGGCACACGGAGGCTTTCGACCTCGACCGCCGGGCGCTCGCGCTTCGTCCGAACTTCGCAGAAGCGCTCAACGGCAAGGGGCTGACGCTCCGGTGGCTGTACCGGATCGAGGAAGCGATCCGGTGCTTCGCCCGGGCGACCGAGCTCAACGCGGCGTATGCCGAGGCCCACAACAACCTCGGCAATGCACTCCACTACGACCGGCAACTCGCGTCGGCGGCGACGAGCTACCGGCGATCGCTGGTGCTGAAGCCGGCCGGCGCCGCCGCGCACGCGAACCTGAGCCATCTCCGCCTCGAGCGCGGCGAACTGGCGGCGACGATCGTCGCCCTCCGGCGCGCGATGGCGATCGAACCCGGCGATGCCTCGCACCACACCGGACTGATCTTCGCTCTCGACTACATGCCGGGACTCGGTTTCGCCGAACATCAGGCCGAGCGCCATCGCTGGCATCTGCGGCACGCTGAGCCGCGAATGCCGCGTCGGCTGGATCACCCCAACTCCCGCGATCCCGAGCGGCGCCTCAAGATCGGCTTCGTCTCCGCCGACTTCCGCCAGCACTCCGCTCCAGCGGTCTTCGGGCCGGTTCTCCGCCGGCTCGACCGCAGCCAGTTTGAGATCGTGTGCTATTCCGGGGTGACCCGGGAGGACCACGTCACCCCGTCGTTCCGCCGGATCAGCGACCTCTGGCGGCCGATCCGCGATCTCCCGCCGGCGGACGTCGCCCGGCAGATCCGCGCCGACGGCATCGACATCCTGGTCGACCTCTCCGGCCATTCCGGCGGCAACCAGCTGCTGGCCTTCGCGGAGAAACCCGCTCCGGTCCAGGTCACCGCCTGGGGACAGGCCACCGGAACCGGGCTTGCCGCGATGGACTACTTCTTCGCCGATCCGGTCTGCGTACCCGGCGAAGCACGGCCGCTCTTCGCCGAGCGCATCTACGACCTGCCCCGCCTCGTCACGTTCGAGCTGCCCGAAGACGCGCCGGACGTCGCCCCGCCGCCCGCCGTCGGCACACCCTTCACCTTCGGCTGCTTCAATCGCGCCTCGAGGATCGGCGATGCGACCGCCGCCGCCTGGTCCCGCATCCTGACGCTGGCGCCGGAAACCAGGCTGCTGCTGAAGGATCCCGGATTCGACGATGCGGATGCACGCGCGCGCATCACGGCCCTCTTCGCCCGCCATGACCTCCCTATGCACCGGATCGAGATGCGCGGCCGAACCCCACGGCGCGAACACCTGGCAAGCTTCGCCGACGTCGATCTGGCGCTGGACCCCTTTCCCAACAACGGGGGCGTCAGCACGCTGGAAGCGCTCTACATGGGCGTGCCGGTCCTCGGTCTTCTCGGTGCTTCCGCCCATAGCCGTGTCGGCGCGTCGATCCTGACCGCAGCCGGACTCTCGTCATGGCTGGCCGGCGACGTCGAGACCTATGTCTCGAAAGCCGTCGACATCGCCCGCAACCGTGGGGGTCTGGCTTCGATCCGCACCACCCTCAGGCGCCAGCTCGCCTCGTCCGTGGTCGGCGATGCCGCCGCCTATACCCGCGCGGTCGAGACGGCGTTCCGCACGATCTGGCGGCGGTGGTGCGAAGCTTGAGGCTTCAGCTCTTCGGGAACGCCGCGTCGCGGACGATCGCCTCCTCCAGCATCAGCCGATAGGCGTCGCGCGAGACCTCGTGGGCGCCGAACCGCGCCAGATGCTCGGTCAGGAACTGGGTGTCGAGGAGCGTGAAGCCGCCCCGCGTCAGGCGCTCGACCAGGGCCGCCAGCGCCACCTTGCTGGCATCGGTCTCGCGGCTGAACATGCTCTCGCCGAAGAAGGCGGCGCCGAGCGCCACGCCGTAGAGGCCGCCGACCAGCCTGCCGTCGCGCCAGGTCTCCACCGAATGGGCGAAACCTAAGCGATAGAGCTGGTTGTAGAGCCGTTCGATCTCCGGGTTGATCCAGGTGTCGCGTCGCTTGGCGGTGGTCTCGGCGCAGCCGACCAGGACATCTTCGAAGGCGGTGTCGCAGCGGACCTCGAAGACCCCTCGCTTGATGGTCTTCCTGAGGCTGCGCGGCATGTGGAACCCGTCCAGCGGCAGCACGCCCCGCTTGTCGGGATCGACGAAGACGATGCGGGGGTCGGCGCGTCCCTCGGCCATCGGAAAGACGCCGATGGCGTAGGCCTTGAGCAGCAGTTCCGGCGAAAGGGGCTTCACGCCCCGATCATGCCGCAGGCTTGGTTCCCTGGACCAGCCCCTCCAGCCAATGGATGTCGTAGCGGCCGTCGAGGAAAGCCGGCTCGCTCATCAGCCGCTGATGCAGCGGAATGGTGGTGTCGATGCCGCCGACCACGTATTCGCCGAGCGCGCGCTTGAGCCGCATCAGGCACTCGTTCCGGTTCGCGCCATGGACGATCAGCTTGGCGACCAGGCTGTCGTAGTGGGGCGGCACGGTGTAGCCGGCGAAGACGCCGGAATCGACACGGACGCCGGCACCGCCCGGCGCATGGTAGTCGGTGACCTTGCCCGGCGAGGGCCGGAACGTGCGCGGATCCTCGGCGTTGATCCGGCACTCGATGGCATGGCCCTGGAAGCGGACATCGTCCTGGCCGAAGGAGAGCCGGGAGCCCGAGGCGACGCGGATCTGCTCGCGCACCAAGTCGATGCCGGTGATCGCCTCGGTGATCGGATGCTCGACCTGGAGGCGGGTGTTCATCTCGATGAAATAGAAGTGCCCGTCCTCGTAGAGGAACTCGATGGTGCCGAGGCCGCGGTATCCGAGCTTCGTCATCGCATCGACCGCGATCTTGCCGATCTCGGCCCGGGACTCGGCGTTCAGCGCCGGTGACGGCGCCTCCTCCAGGAGCTTCTGGTGACGTCGCTGGATCGAGCAGTCGCGCTCGCCCAGATGCACGACATTGCCGAAGGAATCGCCGAGGATCTGGATCTCGATGTGGCGCGGCTTCGCCAGGTATTTCTCGATGTAGACGGCGTCGTTGCCGAATCCGGCCTTGGCCTCGCGGCGCGCCAGCTTGAGCGCCTCGTCGAGCTCGCCGTCCTTCCAGGCGACCTTCATGCCGCGTCCGCCGCCGCCGGCCGCCGCCTTGACGATCACCGGGAGGCCCATCTCCTCGGCAAGCCGCTTGGCTTCGGCATCGCCCTCCGGCCCGGCCGGGATCGCTTCCTTCGAGCCCGGCACGCAAGGCACACCCGCCTCGATCATCGCCTTCTTCGCCAGGATCTTGTCGCCCATCAGCCGGATGTGTTCCGGCGTCGGGCCGATGAAGGTGAAGCCGTGTTCCTCCACCATTTCGGCGAAGCCGGCGTTCTCGGAAAGGAAGCCGACACCGGGATGGATCGCATCCGCGTTCGTGATGGTGGCCGCGGTCAGGATCGCCGGGATGTTGAGATAGCTCTCGCGGGCCGGCGGCGGGCCGATGCAGACGGCCTCGTCGGCGAGGCGCACATGCATGGCGTCGGAGTCGGCGGTCGAATGCACGGCGACGGTCTGGATCCCCATCTCGCGGCAGGCGCGGTGGATGCGGAGCGCGATCTCGCCCCGGTTGGCGATGAGCACCTTTTCGAACATCGGGCTGTGCCAGGCCCCGTCTTACTCGACGACCGCGAGCAGCTGGCCGTACTCGACCGGCTCGCCGTTGGCGACGGCGATGTCCGCGACCGTGCCCGCGCGCGGCGCCGGGATCGGGTTCATCACCTTCATCGCCTCGATGATCATCAGGGTCTGGCCTTCGCGCACCTTGTCTCCCGGCTTCGCGAACTGGGCCGCGCCCGGCTCGGGCGCCAGGTAGACGGTGCCGACCATCGGCGACTTGAGTGCGCCCGGATGATCGGCGCGCCTGACCTCGGCCACCGGCGTGGCAGCGGGCGCCGACGCCATCGGTGCCGCGGCGGCCGGGGCCGTCATGGTCACCGCCGCCGGCTGGCGGACGACGCGAAGCCGCCAATCCTTGGCGCTGTACTCGATCTCGGTCAGGCCGGTCTCGGTCAGGAGCTCGGCCATCTGGCGCACGAGCGCCTCGTCGATCTCCTTCTCCTTGTCCTTCCGCATCATGCCGGCCTCACCATCTGCGCCAGCCCCTCGATGGCGAGCGCATAGCCATGGACGCCGAAGCCGCAGAGCACGCCGCGGGCCACCGGCGAGATGAAGGATTTATGCCGGAAGGGCTCGCGCTTGTAGATGTTCGAGATGTGGACCTCGATCACCGGCAGCTCGCTCAGGGAGAGCGCGTCCAGCAGCGCCACCGAGGTGTGGGTATAGGCACCGGCGTTGATGACGATGCCCGCCATCTTGCCGCGGGCCTCCTGAATCCAGGTGACCAGTTCGCCCTCGTGGTTGGACTGGCGGAAGTCGAGGCCGAGCCCGGCCGACTTCGCCGCCTTCCGGCACAGCTTTTCGACGTCGGCCAGCGTGTCCTTGCCATAGAGGGCCGGCTCACGCACACCCAGCATGTTGAGGTTGGGGCCATTCAGAACCAAGATCTTGGGGGTAGAAGGCACGGGCCGGGCCATCCCTGGCGGTTGACGGGGCGTCGGCGGGTTATAGCACGCGAGCGGGATGGTGCAACGCGAAGCGGGCTTGCCCGGACGGCCACAATGATAGAGTTTTCGAGGCCTTCCCGGGAGCCGCCATGACCACTGCCGCCGCCATTTCCACCCGCGACGATTGCCTCAAGCTCGATCGGGAGGACCCGATCCGCGCCTTCCGCGACCGCTTCCGCCTGCCGGAAGGTCTGATCTACCTCGACGGCAATTCGCTGGGCGCGCTGCCGAAGAAGGCGGCGGAGCGGGTCGCACACGTCGTCGACGTCGAATGGGCCGAGCATCTGGTCGATGGCTGGCTCAAGGACAACTGGATGGGCCTGTCCGAAGCGCTGGGCGACAAGATCGCCAAGCTGATCGGCGCCGATCAGGGCGAGGTGATCGTCGTCGACACCACCTCGATCAATGTCCACAAGGTGCTGGCGGCGGCGCTGCTGATGCGCCCGGACCGCCGCACGCTTCTCACCGACCAGGGAAATTTCCCGACCGACGTCTACATGGCCCAGGGTCTGGCCGAGTTCCTGGAGCGCCAGCACCGGGTGAAGATCGTCGGCGAGGACGAGCTCATCCAGTCGATCGACGACGACACCGCCGTCGTCTTCCTGACCCAGATCAACTACCGGACCGGCCGGCTCTACGACATGGCCAAGATCACCGCCGCCGCCCATGCCAAGGGGGCCCTGGCGGTCTGGGACGTGGCGCATACCGCCGGCTGCATGCCGATCGAGCTCAACAAGATCCAGGCCGATTTCGCCGTCGGCTGCGGTTACAAGTATCTCAACGGCGGCCCGGGCGCGCCGGCCTTCGTCTTCGCGCCGAAGCGCCACCAGGACAAGGTGCGCCAGCCGCTCACCGGCTGGCTCGGCCACGCCAACCCCTTCGAGTTCAACCTCGATTACAAGCCGGCCCAGGGCAT
>CAXNIC010000091.1:0-14648 GCA_964201945.1 Alphaproteobacteria bacterium | reverse complement strand
AGGCCGAGGCGGCCTCGTCCCAGCCCCAGCTGCGCTGGCGCTCGATCGCGCGCCGGCTCATCCGCCGCCAGAGATGGTCGTCGGTCAGGAGCGCGATCGTCTTGTCGGCGAACAGCCGGTCGTCGCCCTCGACGAAACCGGTCTCGCCGTCGAGGACCCGCTCGGACATGCAGCCGTGCGGCCCGACCACGGCGGGCATGCCCGTCGCCTGCGCTTCGGCCACCGCGAAGCAGAAGGTCTCTTCCTTGTCGCCCCGGTAGACCAGCACGCGCGCCGCCCGCATCTCGTCGGCGAGCACGGATTTCGACACCGGCGCGCGCAGAATGACGCCGCGATCAGCGAGCTGGCGGGCGTATTCCAGGATCGGCTCCATCTCCTTGGCCTTGGCCGCGCCATAGGAGCCGTAGACCGCGGGGCCGGAGAAGACGTGCAGCTCCGCCGTCGGCATGCGGGGATGGATCCTCTGGGCCCAGAGGGTCAGGAGCCAGTCGAGGCCGCGCATCGGATTGGAGGCGAAGAGCGCCCGGGGCGGCGGCGGTTCGTCGGCGGGCTCGCTTTCGAGGAAGGGCCGGGAAACGCCGAGCGGAATGACGACGCGGCCCCCGTCCGGCGCCCAGGCCGGGTAGGTGTCGGCGTGATAGAGCGAGGAGAAGACCACCACCGGTTTCAGGCGGAAGAGCTTGGAGAGGTAGCGCCACTTGAGCAGGTAGCGCGCCGGGTTATGGATCCAGAACAGGCGGCGCCGCGCTCTGGGCACCATCGGCAGCAGGCCGTCGGCGCGGTTGGCGATGTAGAGATCGGCCGACTGCGGCACGCCCGCTTCGAGCGGCGCCCAGTCGACGCCCTCTTCGTTCAGCGTCTCGCTGCAGCGGTTGCGCACGGTGACCTGATGGCCGCGGCGGGCCAGCGCGAAGGCGAGCGAGGCGAAGGCCGTCTCGGCACCGCCGAGCGGACCCTGGGAGAGACTCCGCGCATCGAAGCGGAGTCCGTCGTCGGTCATGACGATATGGGCCATTCCCCTCTTTCCTCGATCGCGCCCAGAAGCGCCCGTGTCACGCGCTCGGCCTCGTCAACGGTCAGCCCGTCCATGAGCGTGCCGGAGGTGCGATGGTCGAAGGCCGGATCGGCCATCAGCTCCTCGGGCGTCATCGGCGTCCGCGCCACCGCCGTCCACCGACCCCAGGGGCGGTAGTGCTCGACCGGGCTCGGGCCGAAGAGTCCGACGGTCGGCACACCGATCGCCGCCGCCACATGCATCAGACCCGAATCATTGCCGATGAACAAGCGGCTGCGTTCGAGGCAGGCCGCCGCCTCCAGGGGATCGACCTTGCCGACGAGGTCGAGCCGCCGGTCGGGCGGAAGCGCCTCCAGGACCGGCCGGACCGCATCCTGCTCGCTCTCGGCGCCAAGCACGGCGATCCGCGCGCCCGCCAGCGGGCCGGACGCGGTCAGCCGGTGCGCCAGCTCGGCGAAGCGCTCGGGACGCCAGGTCTTGGCGCGCCAGTTCGCCGCAGGCCCGAGCGCCAGCACCGGCGCTCCCTCCGGCACGAGCCGGGCCGCCGTCGCGCGCTCGACCGGGCCTAGCCAGATCCGCGGCGCGGGCGGCGCCTCGCCGAGGCCGACGAGGCGGCCCAGCTCCTCGACCCGGTGCCCGCGGCGTTCGCCCTTGCCGAGGACCAGGCGCTCGGAGGTGGGGACGAGATAGGCGATGGCCGAGCCGCGGAGGTCGATGACAAGCCGCCAGCGCCTGAGGAAAGAGCGGGCCCAGAGGTCGAGCCAATGCGCGCCGCCCGCCTTCTTGGTCAGCACATGCAGCCGCTCGAGGCCGGGGGTGTTACGGAAGATCGGTGCCGCGACAGGCCCGGCGGCGACGGTCACCCGCACGCCGGGCAGGCGATCGAGGCAATGGGAGAGAACGCCCGTCGACAGCACGGCATCGCCGAGCCGGGTCGAGGTGACGAACAGGAGCGAGCCGGGCATCCGCCGGCTTATAGGGCGACGACGCGACGCTTGCAAAGCGCCGCCGTTCGGGCCACCTGAATAGGCGGAGACGGAGGGGAGCGCGGCATGGACAAATATGTCCTTCTCGAAGACAGGGGCTTCGTCAGCGTCGCCGGCGAGGACCGTCAGGCCTTCCTGCAGGGCCTGGTCTCCAACGACGTCGCCAAGGTCTCGCCGGGGCAAGCGTCCTATGCGGCGTTCCTGACCGCCCAGGGCAAATTCCTCCACGACTTCTTCATCGTCGATCTCGGCGAGTTCCTGCTGCTCGACTGCGAGCGCGGCCGCGCCGAGGACCTGAAGAAACGCCTCTCCCTCTACAAGCTTCGCTCCAAGGTCGTGCTCGGGCTCGTCAGTGACGAATACCGGGCGCTTGCCGCCTTCGGCCCGACCGTCGCGGAGAAGATGAAGCTCACCGAACCGGGGCAGGCGATGGAGTATGCCGGCGGCATCGCCTATCTCGATCCCCGCCTGCCCGAGATGGGGGTGCGCTTCCTGCTGCATCCGGGGCTCGGCGAGGACCCGCTGGTCGCGATCGGCTGCGTGCGCGCCGAGCCCGAGGCGTACGACGCGCTCCGCATCGCCAACGGCCTTCCCGACGGCAGCCGCGACATGACCGTCGACAAGGCGATCCTGCTCGAGAACGGTTTCGACGAGCTCGGCGGCATCGACTGGAAGAAGGGTTGCTACATCGGCCAGGAACTGACCGCGCGCACCAAGTATCGCGGCCTGATCAAGAAGCGGTTGATGCCGGTCGAGGTCGACGGCCCGATGCCGGCACCGGGAACCGAGATCGCCCTCGACGGCAAGGAAGCCGGCGAGATGCGATCCGGCCATGGCAGCCATGGCTTGGCGCTGCTCCGTCTGGAGGCGGTCGAAAGGGCGCTCGCCGAGGGCAAGCCGCTGACCGCGGGCGAAACCAAGCTCACGCCGGTGAAGCCTGCCTGGGCGAGCTTCTGAGCTCAGGCCGGCGCCAGCATCTGTAGGGTTTCCGTCGCGACGGAGAACATCGCCGGCAGGCCGCCGACGATGTCGCCATCGGCCTGAACGGGCTCTTCCGGCGGGCCGTCGATGTGAAGTGACGGCGCCGCCAGATGGCGCACCCCCGGTGCCCACGCAATCCGGCCTATGCCCAACGCCAGGGCGGTCATCAGCAACCGGCCGCGACCCGACGATCCCAGCACGCAAAGCGACAGTTCCGGCCGCGAGAGGTCGGCATCCGGGCAGGCGATGAATCCGCCGGCGTAGAAGCGGCCGTTGGCGACGATGACCGAGCCCACCTCCTCGGAGGTCCCGCCCACCTGCAGCGTGTACCGCGCGGGTTCGCCGCGAACCCATAGATCGGCGGTCGTCGCCGCATAGGCGAGGCGGCCGAAGCGGCTCTTCGCCTCCGGCCGCACCGCCGCGACCACACGCGCATCGAAGCCGACGCCGGCCATCATGACGAAGCGCCGGCCGTTGACGAGGCCGAGATGGACGGTCCGCGGACGCCCCTTTGCCAGTGCCGTCGCCGCAGCTCCGACGCCGAGCGGCAATCCGAGCTCGCGCGCCAGCACGTTCGCGGTGCCGAGCGGCAAGACGCCGATCACCGGCGGGCGCGCGACGCCGGCAAAGCCGTTGACGATCTCGTTGACGGTGCCGTCGCCGCCGCCGGCGAGCACGAGGCCGATGCCCGAGGACGCGGCTTCGCGGGCAAGGCGCTCGGCGTCGCCGCGGCGGCTGGTCTCGACCACCGTCATCATCCGGCCGGCCGCCCTCCAGGCCGCCATCGCCTCGGCGAAGCGTTCCCGTCGACCGGCCGCCGGGTTCAGGATCGCCAGAACCAGCCCGCTGTCTTCAAGTTGAAACAAAACATTGATCTTTCAGCAATACTTAACAGTTAAGCATCCGCTCACTGTTATAAACAATTCACTGTTCGATACCAACAACATCCTGTAGATGATTACTGCGATCTCGCAAGAGATAGTTCCAAGCCCAAGGCGAGCCGGCGATCCATGAACGCGATCCCGCCCACCGACGAACCCCAGCCGAGCCACTACCGGACCATCTGGATCTCCGACATCCATCTGGGCACGCGTGGCTGCAAGGCCGAGTTCCTGCTCGACTTCCTAAAGCACACCGAGTCGGACACCCTCTACCTGGTTGGCGACATCATCGACATCTGGCGGATGCGCCGGTCCTGGTACTGGATCCAGGCGCACAACGACGTGGTGCAGAAGCTGTTGAGGAAGGCGAGGAAGGGCACCCGGGTCGTCTTCATCCCGGGCAACCACGACGAGATCTTCCGCGAGTATGTCGGCAACCCCTTCGGGGGCATCGAGGTGGCGGCGGACGCCATCCACGAGATGGCTGACGGCCGGCGGTTCCTGATCATCCACGGCGACCAGTTCGATGCGGTCGTGCGCTACGCCCGCTGGCTCGCCGTCCTCGGCGACTCCGCCTATGCGCTGACGCTGCTGGCGAACCAGTGGTTCAACGTGGCTCGCCGGCGGCTGGGCTATCCCTACTGGTCGCTCTCGGCCTACCTCAAACACCGGGTCAAGAACGCGGTCGAATACATCGGGCGCTTCGAGGACGCGGTCGCCGACGAGGCACGGCGACGCGGCGTCGACGGGGTCGTCTGCGGCCACATCCACAAGGCCGAGATCCGCGACATGGGCGGCGTCACCTATTGCAACGACGGCGACTGGGTCGAGAGCTGCACCGCGCTGGTCGAGCACATGGACGGCCGGCTCGAGGTGGTGAGCTGGGCCGAGGTCAGGCAGCTCTCCTTCGCATGACGCCCAGGCGCATCCTCATCGTCTCCGATGCCTGGCGCCCGCAGGTGAACGGCGTCGTCCGCACCATCGCCGCCACCGTGCATGAGCTGAAGCGCATGGGCCACGAGGTCGACGTCGTCGGCCCCGAGCGCTTCCGCACCTTCCCCTGCCCGACTTATCCGGAGATTCGGCTCGCCTGGCGGCCGCGATCCGGCCTCGCCGCCGCGATTGAAGCGTTCCGGCCGGACGCCATCCACATCGCGACCGAAGGTCCCTTGGGAATGGCAGCGCGCGCGCTCTGCCTCGAACGCAAGCTCGGCTTCACCACCGCCTATCACACGCAATTCCCCGAATACGTTCATGCCCGCATGCGCGTGCCGCTGGCCTGGACCTACGCGATCCTGCGCCGCTTCCACGCACCGTCGACGGCGTTGATGGTGGCGACGCCCAGCCTGGAACGCACGCTCGCCGCCCGCGGCTTCACCAACCTCACGCGCTGGACGCGCGGGGTCGACGTCGAGCTCTTCCGGCCTCGAAAGAAGGACATCTACACCGATCCAAGGCCGATCTCGCTCTATGCGGGCCGCGTCGCCATCGAGAAGAACATCGAGGCCTTCCTCTCGCTCGACCTGCCGGGCACCAAGGTCGTGATCGGCCGCGGCCCGGCCCTCGACAAGCTGCGCCAGGCCTATCCGCAGGTCCGTTTCCTGGGCTTCCTCGACAACGGCACGCTGGCCGCCCACTTCGCCGCCGCCGACGTCTTCGTCTTTCCGAGCCGCACCGACACCTTCGGCCTGGTGCTGCTGGAGGCACTGGCATCGGGCGTTCCGGTCGCCGCGTTTCCCGTGACCGGCCCGCTCGACGTCATCGGCGACTCCGGCGTCGGCGTCCTCGACGAGGATCTGGGTGCCGCGGCCCGGAAGGCGCTCTCAATCGACCCCGATCTCTGCCGCCGCCACGCGCTGGCTTATTCCTGGGAAGCGGCAGCCCGGCAGTTTCTCTCCAACCTGGCGCCGGCCACCTAAAGGATCCAACGATGACTTCGCTCGCGCTCAAGCGTGCCGTGCACCGCAGCCCCTTCGCGTCCGCGTCCGGCCTTCTCGAGCGCCTGTTCACGCTCTGGTTCGCACGATTGGTCTATACGCAGATCTGGGAAGACCCGCGGGTCGACCGCGAGGCCCTGGCGCTCACGCCCGAGAGCCGGGTCGTCGCCATCGCGTCGGCCGGCTGCAATGCGCTGGCATATCTCGCCGACGACCCCACCTCGATCGACGTCGTCGACCTCAACCCCGCACATCTGGCGCTGACCCGGCTCAAGATCGCCGCCATGCGCCACCTGCCCGACCATGAGTCGGTCATCCGGTTCCTCGGCGCCGCCGACGAGATCGACAACGAGACCCTCTACTTCCGCCACCTGTCGCCGCAGCTGGACGAGGCGACGCGGAGCTTCTGGCAGGGCCGCCGTCTTCTCGCCGGCCCGCGGATCTCGCTCTTCGCCCGCGGCCTGCATCGGCACGGCGCGACCGGACGCTTCATCGGCGCGCTGCATTGGCTCTGCCATCGGTTGGGATTCCGGCCGGAGGCGATCCTGGAAGCGGCCACGATCGAGGAGCAGCGGCTGGTCTTCGCTCGCGAGATGGCGCCGGTGTTCGAGACGAAGCTCGCCCGCCTGATCTGCCGGCTGCCCGTCGCCTTCTACAGCCTCGGCATCCCGCCGGCGCAGTACGAGGCGCTGGCGCGCGAAGCCGACGGCTCGATCGCCACGGTCTGGCGCTCGCGGCTGGAGCGCCTCGCCACCGGCTTCCCGATCGGCGACAACCCGTTTGCCCAGGTTGCCTTCGGCCGCGGCTACGACGTGCCGCGCATGCGCTCGCTGCCGGAGTTCCTGGAGCCGGCCCGCTACGAGGCGATCAAGGCGCGGACGCCCCGTGTCCAGGCTCATGCCGGATCGATGACGGCTTTTCTCGCCAAGTCGCCGGCCGCCGCCTTCGACCGCTACGTCCTGCTGGATGCGCAGGACTGGATGACGCCCGACCAGCTTCGAGATCTCTGGCGCCAGATCTGGCGGACGGCGCGGCCGGGCGCCCGCGTCATCTTCCGGACGGCGGCGGCCGCCTCTCCGATCGAGACGATGCTGCCGGCCGAGCTGAGGAAGCCCTGGCGCTACGACGCCGAGGCCAGCCGCCGCCTGCACGACGCCGACCGCTCGGCCATCTATGGCGGCTTCCACCTCTATCACTGGGCGGAGTAGGACGATGGGCGAGGCCGACACGCTCGCGCGCATGGAGCGCATGTATCGCCCGCAGATCGGCTTCTACGATCTCACCCGCAGGCCTTACCTGCTCGGGCGCGACCGGCTGATCGCGACGATGCCGCTGACGCCGGGCGATCTCGTCTGCGAGGTCGGCTGCGGCACCGGCCGCAACCTCGCCCGCCTCACTCGCCGCGATCCGAGCCTCCGCCTCTTCGGTCTCGATGCCTCGGCCGCGATGCTGGAGCGCGCGAAGCTGCGGACCAGGGCGCAACTCGCCCGCGGGCTCGCCGAGCAGCTGGACCCGACCGTGCATTTCGGCGTCGCCGCCCGCTTCGACCGGATCGTCTTCTCGTATTCGCTGTCGATGATCCCCGACTGGCGCGGGGCCTTGGCCCGGGCGCTGGCCTCGCTGAGACCGGGCGGCACGATCGCCATCGTCGACTTCGGCGACCAGAAGGGCTGGGCCGCTCCCTTCAAGCTGCTGCTCCGCGCCTGGCTCCGGCTCTTCGGTGTCGTTCCCGTCGATGGCCTCGTCACCCATCTCCGGTCGCTCGATTCCACCGGCGCCGGGCGCGTCGAGCTTTCGGCCGTCGCCGGCGGCTACGCCCAGCTCGCGCTCTTCCACAAGAAAGACTAGGCGGCTTCCGCCTGCAGGTCGGCGACGACGTCGGCCAGCGACGTCCGCTTCAGCTCACGCTCGAGCGCCGCCTCGGCACGGCCGAGCACGCCGGAGAGCACGCGCTCGATGTTGCGACCGACGGGACAGCCGGCGCTCGGGTGGTCATGGATGGCGAAGGGCTCGGGCGCCTCGACCGCGGCCCTTAGATCATGGAGCGTGATGCGCTGGGCCGGGCGCGCCAGGATCGATCCGCCCGAGGCGCCGCGACGCGCCGTCACCAGTCCGGCCCGGGCCAGCGCCGCGACGATTCGGCGGACGACCACCGGATTGGTGTCGATCGAATGCGCGATCGCGGCCGACGTCCGGGGCTCTCCGCCCGCGAGCGCGAGCAGGGAGGCAATGTGGACGGCCATCGAGAATTGGCAGTTTCCGGGCATGATCGGTTCGTCGAGAGTGTAGCACAGGTGGCTTACGCGGCTTTCCGTTTCAAGCCGCGGCCAAGTCCCCTATCCTCGCCCCGCACGCTCATGACCTACACGCCCCAGCTGATCCAGGAGACCTTGGCACGCGCCCAGAAGGCGCTGCATGAGGGCGATCTCTCGCGCGGCAACCGCCTGCTGCAGCGCCTCCACGCCGCCGGCCACGCCAACGCCGCCAGCCACCAGATGCTGGCAATCGTGGCCGCCGAGCTCGGCCTCTTCGATCACGCCGAACGCCACATGGCGGAGGCGCGCCGCCTAGTACCGCCATCCGACGGCCGGCCCCGCTATCTCCTGATCCGCGCCTGGGGCGCCGGGTTTTGGGCCGACGTCCAGCATACGATACATGGGCTGGTGCTGGCGGGGGCGACGGGGCGCGTTCCCGTCATCCAGTGGGGTCGCGAGAGTCGCTATCGCCGCGCCGGGGTCGAGGATGCCTGGCGCCTCTACTTCGAGCCGATGTCGCCGCTGACGATCGCCGATCTTGAGCGCGACGGCTTATCGATCTTTCCGCCGAAATGGACGCGAGCGAACCTCCGAGAGATCCGCGTCAACAAAGATGAAGGTGATTGGAGCTCGCTTTCCGGCCTCTACCTCTTCAACCGCGACGAGGACCTGACCGTCCTCGATTTCTATACCGAGCTCGACGATCTCGCCCCCTGGCTCGGCCCCGGGCATCCGCTTGCAGCCGCCGACCCCGAGCCGGAGCTTGGCCGTCTCTTCCGGCATCACCTCCGCCTGCAGCCAGACCTCGCCGCCGAGGTCGACCGCCTCGCCGCGACGGTGCTGCGCCGGCGGCCGACCATCGCGATGCACTACCGTACCCAAAGCCTGCCCAAGATCATGGAGGCCGCGGACCGCAAGGGCCTCGGGCCCGAGATCTATGCCGAGGCGATCGACCGCTATCTCGCGCGCGAGCCCGAGGCCGGCGTTCACCTGCTGACGGATTTCGTTCCGGCCGTCCTCTATTTTCGTGAGCGTTACGGCGACCGGGTCTCCTGCCTGGATGTCGCGCGGGTCGAGCGCCTCGAGGAAAAGACCCTCGAGCTCCTGCCTCAGCATGACGGGGTGATGCTGGCCCGTCAGGTCATCCTCGACACCTTCCTTGCCACACGCTGCGACGCCTTCGTCGGTGACGGCGCCTCCGGCGTGTCGCTGGCGGTCACGCGGCTCAAGGAATGGCCGGCCGGCACGGCGACGCTGTTTCGTCCAGGCCCATGGGCGCAGCCCGGTCAGATCCGCAGGCACAGCGACGCCTTGCCCTGGTGGAACCCGCCGGTGTGACGACACGGACGGCCGAGCAGATCCTGGGAGACGCCGACCGGGCCATGGTGGTCGGCGATCTCAGCGCCGCCAACCGCCTGCTTCAGCCGCTCAAGCGCAGCGGCCAGGCGCTCGATCAGATCGAGGCGCGGCTCGCCGAAATCTCTCGCCGCCTCGGCCTCGATCGCCCGGTGCCGAAGCCGGCGCCCGGGTACCTGCTGATCCGCGGCTGGGGGGCCGGCCTCTGGGGCGACATGAACCACGTCATGATCCAGCTCATGCTCGCCGAAAGCCTGGGTCGGATTCCCGTCATCCATTGGGGCCAGGAGTCGCGCTACTACCGGCCCGGCGCCGGCAACGCCTGGGAGCTCTACTTCGAGCCGGTGTCGGAGGCGACGCTCGCCGATCTCGGCGCGGCCGGTCTCACCTATTTTCCGTCGAAATGGACGCCGTCCAACCTGCGGACGCCGCGGGTGAACAAGGACTCCGGCGACGGCAGCCGCGTGTCCGGGCTCTATTTCCTGAACCGTCCCGAGCAGGTCCTGGTCAGCGATTACTTCACCGAGCCCGACGACGTGCTGCCCTGGTTGCCGGAGGGCCATCCCTGGCGCGGCGTCGATGAGGAAGCGCTGTTCGCCGAGTTCTACCGCACGCGGATCAAGCTCAAGCCTCAACTCGCCGCGCCGCTCGACGGCCTGGAGCGCCAGCTTCTGCGGAACCGGCCGATGCTCGCCGTGCATTACCGGACGCCGAGCCGCATCAAGCTGCTGGAGGCCCGCGACAAGGATACGGTCGGCATCGAGGACTACGTCCCGCACATCGACCGTCATCTCGACGCCAATCCCGGCGGCGGCATCTTCATGATCACCGACTTCCAGCCCGCCTACGCCGCTCTCAAGACGCGCTACGGCGAGCGCCTGACGAGCCGTCCGGTCGCCCGCCTCGACTCCGTCGACCAGCTGTCGCTCGAATGGATGACCCAGCTGGACGGCCGGCGGCTGGGCGTGGAAGTCATCCTGGATACCTATCTCGCCGCGCGTTGCGATGCCTTTCTCGGCGACGGCGCCTCCGGCGTGTCGGCCGCCGTCTGCCGCCTGAAGATCTGGCCCGAAGATGCGGTGACGCTGTTCCGGCGATCGGGCCTGCCTCTCGGTCACATTCGCCAGCACTCCGATCCCTCGGCGTGGTGGAACCCGCCGGAATAGTCGTCCTTCGGGGCGGCCCTTGCCGTGCCGCGCCCGAAGCGATGTTATGTGCCGATGGCCACTCCCCTCTACGATGTCGAGACGGTTTCGGCCGGCAGCGAGATCTTCCGTGAAGGCGATCCCGCCGGCCGCGCCTTCGTGGTGAGGGCCGGCCTGGTCGAGCTCGATCGTGTCGTCAAAGGCGCGCGGACGCCCTTCATCCGCATCGGTCCGGGCGGGATCTTCGGCGAGATGGCGGTGATCGACGGCGGCCCGCGCACGGCCTCGGCGACCGCCCTCGAGGAGACCACGCTGGTCCTGGTGAGCGAGGAAGTCTTCCGCACCAAGCTCGACACCGCCGACCCCTTCATCCGCGGCCTCGTCCGGCTCTTCGTGAAAAGCCTCCGGAACTCGACGCCCGACAAGGCCCTCGGCCTCGCGCCCCCGGAGGCCGACACCAGGCTCCGCTGAGGTGCCGGAGTTCTTGCAAATGAACTTTCGAGTCGAAACTATAACCGGGTGTCGGAGCATCCCCCACGTGTCGCCGACCTGATCGAGCGTCTCGGCCGCCTGGCCGACACGCTGCAGCGGAGCGGTGGCCTGGTTCCGGCACAGTGGGAAGCGCTCCGATATCTCGCACGCGCCAACCGCTACTCGCGCCATCCGGGCGCCCTCGCCGCGTTCCTGGGCGCGACCAAGGGCACCGTCTCGCAGACCGTGATCGCGCTGGAACGGAAGGGGCTGGTCGTCCGTTCCGGCGATCCGAAGGACCGCCGGTCCGTCCACATCGACCTGACCGAGGCCGGACGCGACGCCCTCGCAAAGGACCCATTGAGC
Organism: Alphaproteobacteria bacterium; assembly: GCA_964201945.1. Lineage (GTDB taxonomy): Bacteria > Pseudomonadota > Alphaproteobacteria > SHVZ01 > SHVZ01 > SHVZ01. The sequence goes on along the minus strand of CAXNIC010000091.1, from coordinate 3,255 downwards.
GATCTCGTCGATGCCGCCCGGGCCCTGCCGGAGGCGGCGGCCCTGCGCCTCTCCGCGGATCTGACGGCGCTCCTCTGGAGCCTGCAGCAGCGTCACGGGCGTCCGGGCTTCGGGGTCTGCGGCAGCTGCCGTTTCTTTCAGCGGAACGCCGCCGGCGAGGAGGCCGGGGGGCCGCATCGTTGCGGAGTCACCCTGGAGCCGCTGGGCGACGCGGATGCCCGCCATATCTGCATCGAGCACGCTCCGCTGGCGGCGTGATCGGCTTGCGTGCGCGGGCGGGGGGCCGGTAAGGTCCGCAGCCTCTTTAGTCCCTCCGAAGGAAACGCCGATGAAGCTGTTGCGCTATGGTCCGCCGGGCCAAGAGAAGCCTGGGATGCTGGACCGCTCGGGTCGCATCCGTGACCTTTCCGGCCAGATCGCCGACCTCAAGGGCAGCGCCCTCGGCCCGCGGGGCCTCGATCGGCTGCGCGCGCTCGATCCGGAGTCGCTGCCGGTCGTCGACGGCAAGCCGCGCCTCGGACCCTGCGTCGGCCGCATCGGCAAGTTCCTCTGCATCGGCCTCAACTATTCGGACCACGCGGCCGAGACCGGCGCTCCGATCCCGAAGGAGCCGATCCTCTTCATCAAAGCCGACACCGCCATCTCCGGCCCCAACGACCCGGTCGTGATCCCGAAGGACTCGAAGAAGTGCGACTGGGAAGTCGAACTCGCGGTGATCATCGGCTCGACTGCCCAGCACGTCTCGGAAGAGAACGCGCTCGACTATGTCGCGGGCTACGCCATCTGCAACGACGTCTCCGAGCGTGAATTCCAGATCGAGCGCTCAGGCACCTGGGACAAGGGCAAGGGCTGCGACACCTTCGGCCCGCTCGGCCCCTGGCTGGTCACCGGCGACGAGATCGCCGACCCCCAGGCACTCGACATGTGGCTCGAGGTCAACGGCAAGCGCTTCCAGAACGGCAGCACCAAGACCATGATCTTCGGGGTGCGCACCATCGTCAGTTATGTCAGCAAGTTCATGACCTTGCGGGCCGGTGACGTCATCACCACCGGAACGCCCCCCGGCGTCGGCATGGGCCAGAAGCCGAACCAAGTCTACCTGAAGGCGGGCGACGTCATGCGGCTCGGCATCGCCAGCCTCGGCGAGCAGCAGCAGACCTGCGTCGCCTGGCGCCCGGGAGCCTGACCCGACGGGGCTTGCCCCCGCTTCCCTCCGCGCCCAAAGCCGCTCATGATGTGGACGAAGGATCGGCCGTCTCGTCTTGAGTTTTCGACAAGTTTCTGTAAGTTCCGACGGAAACGAGCGGCTTTGCGCGCGAGGGATCTGGTCGAATGCCGACGAATTACGAAGTTCACACGCTGAAAGGCGGCGTCTGGCAGATCGACTCGACATATCCCCAGCGCGACCCGGCCATCGACACCGCCAAAGCGCTCTACGGCGAGAAGCGCTTCGAGGCGATCAAGGTCATCAAGGACGACTTCGACCCCAAGACCAACAAGGGGAAAGAGATCGTCATCTACGACTCCGCCAAAGGGGGAGCCGAGAAGAAGCCGCCGCTCCCCAAGGAAGAGCCGAAGAGCGCTGCAGCATCCGAGAAGAAGGCGGATGCCGACTACAAAAACGCGCCGCACAAGGCGGCCCCCAAGTCCTCGACCTCGCTGGTCAAGGCGATCATTCTTCTGGGTGTCGTCCTGCTCGGCGGCCTCGCCGCCCTGTTCGGCCTTTCGCAGCTCACCGCATTCCTCGGCAAGCTCTGACGCGTTCGTCCGGCGGGCGACGGGCCCTTAAGGCCAGGGCGCCTCGACCTCGACCATCCCCGCTTCCTTGAAATACTCGTCGAAGTCCGACAGCGGGCCGGCGAGGATATGGATCAGCTTGGCGAAGCGGGCCTTCCGCCGCGGCACCTTGATCGGCGTCGTGGTCCAGTCGGCGACCTCGGGCAGCACGCAACGCTGGCGCGCGACCCGGACCACCGTCTCGCGGTGCACGAGAAGGTTGTCGTAGAAGCAGTCGGCGAACTCGGACCGCGCGTTCAGAAGGCCGAACTTGTGCTTCGGGTCGATGCGGTAGTTCGACTCCGAGACGAGGCCATAGGCCAGCGTGATCCGGATGTTGGGCGCGAACGACATCGCGACCCGGTGCTCGTCGACCTCGACCGACGCCTCCTCGCCCTTTTCGTCGGCGAAGCGGGCGAAGTGATGGCGGAAGGTCGGCCGCGGGATGAGGCGCCAGTCCTCCGGCTTCGAGTCGCCGATGAGGCCGAGATAGTGGTCGAGGCGCATGGCCGGCCCGGCCTATTCGAGTTTCGGCTTGGCGTGGTCGACGCGCGGCCAGACCGCCTGCTGCTCGCCGGTCGCCTGCTCGATCACCAGCCGGGCGTTGTCGATGATCTGCTTTGCCTTGGGCAGGAGCTTGGGGCTGCCGAGGATCGCCTGCGATACGGTCGGCGTGGTCACCAGCATCATCAGCTCGTCCAGCGCCTCGCTCAACTGCGGCGCGCATTGGATCAGCCGGGCGTTGCCGGGCTTGTCGTCCGAAGCCGACACGCCCCAGGAGATCGAGCAGACCTGCGTCGCCTTGCCGCCACGCGGCGCCGAGCTCATGTCGCCGTTCGGCCTGAGCTTCCACGGACCGGGCGTGTATTTCATGCATCCCCTCCTCGCCACCCCACTCCGTCCAATAATCGGGCGGGCCGGAATCGACAAGATGATAACGACCGGGCCGATGGATCCGACCGATCAGCCGCCGTTCCGAGGAGAGAAGACGAAAGGGGAAAAGCACATGGCCGAGACCCGAAACCTTACGGGGCCTCGCTCATGAAGCCGCACGCCTCTCGCCGGACGGATCCGGCGAGAGGGTGGGAAACAGCTAACTGAAACCGACTACCAGCGAGGAGCGCGCGGGCCGCCGCGGTCACCACCGCCGCCACCCATGCCGCGGCCACCACCGCCGCCGCCACCACCGCCACCCGGCGGACGATCCTCAGCGACACGGACGGTCGCGGCGCGGCCGCCGAGATCGGCGCCGTTCAGCTCGCGCACGGCGCGCTGGCACGCATCGGGAGTCTGCAGCTCGACGAAGCCGAAGCCGCGGGAGCGGCCGGTCTCGCGATCGGTGATGACCTTCGCCGACACCACCGGGCCGAAAGGCCCGAAGGTCTCTTTGAGGTCTTCCGAGGTCATCGTGTACGGAAGGTTTCCAACGAACAGCTTGGTCGACATGTTTCCAATCCTCAGGATCGATCGCCCCGCTTG
>CAXNIC010000090.1:0-14652 GCA_964201945.1 Alphaproteobacteria bacterium | reverse complement strand
AGCATCGCCGCCATGGCGGTGACCGAGCGGGCGGCGCCGCGATGGACCAGCTGGCGGTCGATCTTGAGCGCGATCGAGCGCTCGTGCAGTGAGATCGCGACCCAGCCGGGATGTTCGGCCATCGCCGCGATCTCGACGGTGACGATGTGACTTCGGATTCGCGGCGTCTCGATCGAGAGCCCGTATTCGGAGACGCTGCCGCCGAGGTTGCGGACCTGATCGACCAGGCCGAAGACCGGGCTGCCGACGGGAAGGATGTCGGCGAGCGGCCGGCCGGCCAAGGTCGCCCAGCTCGCGGCCAGGAACTGCTCGGCCGCCAAGTTCGCCATGCGCAGGCGGTTGTCGCCGTCGACCGCCAGCACCGGATGCGGAAGCGCGTTGAGAAGCGCCGAGCCGTCGGGATCAGGGACCCGACGACGACGGTCGAACGCCGTGGCGGTCATGCTGCGATCCGCTCGACCAGCGGCTCGTAGAAGCGCCGGACCATGGCGAAGACCTCGGCCGGCTCCAGCGAGTGGTTGACCGCCGAGCGGAAGTCGGCCGATCCCGGCAGACCCTTCGAGTACCAGCCGATGTGCTTGCGCGCGATCTTGATGCCGGTCTCGCGGCCGTAATGCTCAAGCATCGCCTCGACATGGCCGATCAGCATGCCGAGCTGCTGTTCCAGGGTCGGATCGGGGAGCCGGATGCCGGAGCGGAGGAACTGCCTTACCTGCTCGATGAACCACGGCCGGCCATAGGTGCCGCGGCCGACCATGACGCCGTCGGCGCCCGACTGCGAGAGCGCCGTCTCCGCATCTTCCAGGGTGACGATGTCGCCGTTGACGATCACCGGAATCTTCACCGCTTCCTTGACGTTGCGGACGAAGTTCCAGTCGGCGTGCCCCTCATACATCTGGCAGCGGGTGCGGCCGTGGATCGTGACCATCTTGATCCCGGCGTCCTCGGCCATCTTGGCGAGCTTCGGCGCGTTGCGGCTGTCGTGGTCCCAGCCCGTCCGCATCTTCAAGGTGACCGGCAACTTCACCGCCTTCACCGTCGCCTCGATGATGCGCTGAGCCTTGTCCTCTTCGCGCATCAGGGCCGAACCGGCATAGCCGTTGACGACCTTCTTCACCGGGCAACCCATATTGATGTCGATGATGTCGGCGCCCAGGTCCTCGTTCAGGCGGGCGGCCTCGGCCATCACATGCGGCTCGCAACCGGCGAGCTGGACCGACATCGGCCACTCCTCCGGCGATTTCTTGACCATCAGCAGGGTCTTCCGGCTTTCCCGGACCATGGCCTCGCTGGCGATCATCTCGGACACGACGAGGCCCGCGCCGCACTGCTTGACCAGGCGGCGGAACGGCATGTCGGTCACCCCCGACATCGGGGCGAGGATCACCGGATCCTCAAGATGGATGGGGCCGATATTTATGCCTAACATTTAGGCAGGCGCCTCAACTGCTCAGGAATTGCTCAGGCTAGCGTCGCCGGATCGGCGGCGCAAGAACTTTGCTGCACCGCAGCACGATCGGCGAGCAGCACCGAGGTGACGAATTTCACCCCCGGATAGGCCAGGGTCAGCAGGAGCCAGGCGAAGAGCGCCACCCGGGCCGCGCGCCGGCCCCGGAGCCCGACGCGCTTATAGGCCAGCAGCAGCGCGCCGATCACCGCGAAGGCTGCGAGCGACAGCACCGTCTTGTGGTCGAGCGCGACCAGGCGCCCGGTCGCCAGATAGTGAGCAGAGATGCCGGTGAGCACGCCGAGCCCGAGCACCGCCTCGGCTGCGGCCAAAAGCCCCACCTCCAGCCCCTCGGCCTCGGCGACGGAGGGAAGCAGCCGGGTGAGCCGGCTCGGCCGCTTGGTCTTCAGCGACCGCTCCTGCAGCGCGACCGCGAGGCCGGCAACGCCGGCGATCGTCACCAGCGCATATGTCGCGACCGAGACGACGATGTGGAGCACCACCCAGGAGCCGTAGGGACCCGGAACCCGCAGCTCGGGTGTCCCCTGCCAGACGGTCGCCAGCAGGCCGAGGACGACGAGATAGGGCAGCAGCAGAAGGGAGAGCCGCCACGCCTCGCGCGATGCGGCGGCGAGCGCGGCGTAGAGCGCCATCGAGGCGGCGACCGTGACCCAGAGCGCAACCGAGAGGCCGGCATGCCAGGCGTCCTCGATCTGCGCCAGCGCCCAGGCACCCGGCCCGGCGACCGCGAGCGCGATCCCCGCCCAGAAGATCCCGTCGCGACCGCGTCCGCGCCAGCCGATGACGGCAGCCGGCAGGAGCGCGGCGACGGCCACGAGGCTGAGGGCGGTGGAGGACAGCATGGCCGGACTATAGGGGGCCGGCGCCGCCGTCGCCATCGCGCCGGCGGCGCTCCGGTCGCCTCATCCGCGGGGTTTGGGCGGCAGGATGCCGGGACCTGCAATCTTCCAGAGCGCGGCGTTGCGCAGATAGTTCTCGTGCAGCCGCTTGAAGGCCGGGTCGTTGAGGAAGATCGAACACCCGTCGCCGACGACCAGCTCGAACACCGCATCGACGTCCAGGTTGAAGTCGTCCATCGACTCGAACGCCCAGCCGCGGCCATAGGTCGATCCCCTGCGTGGTCGCCCGCAGGTTCCGGATCGTGCGCTGGAGGGCGTTGGGAAAGATGCTGGGAAGAACGAGGCTGAGCTTCATGATCTCTGCGGCGTCTGGAAAGAGGCGAGGATACGTGAGCGGGCCGCCCCGCAGAAGCGGTCAGCCGAACGAACCCGAGCCTGAAGGGTGACGCCGCCTCCACGGAATGTGCCAAGCTGGGACGTCCCCGTCCTCTGGAGCTCGAAGTGCCGCCCCTCCCCTCCCAGGCCCGCGTCGTCATCATCGGCGGCGGCATCGTCGGCTGCAGCGTCGCCTATCACCTGACCAAGCTCGGCTGGACCGACGTGCTGCTGCTGGAGCAGGGACGGCTGACCTCGGGCACCACCTGGCACGCGGCCGGTCTCGTCGGCCAGCTTCGCGGCACCCGCACGATGACGCGGATGAGCCGCTACGGCATCGAGCTCTATTCCAGCCTCGAAGCCGAGACCGGCGCCGCCACCGGCTGGAAGCAATGCGGTGCCGTCACCGTTGCCCGCACACCCGAGCGCATGACCCTGTTGAAGCGGAATGTCGCGGCCGCGCGCAGCTTCGGCGTCGAGGCCGAGCTGGTGACGCCGGCCGAGGCTGGCAAGCTGTGGCCACTGATGCGGACCGACGATCTCGTCGGCGCCGTCTGGCTGCCTGGCGACGGCAAGGCCAACCCGACGGACCTGACGCAATCCCTGGCGAAGGGAGCCCGCAGTCGCGGAGCGAAGCTGGTCGAAGGCGTGACGGTGACGGGCTTCGATCTCGCGAGCGGCCGGGTCCAGGGCGTGAAGACCGACCAGGGCGACATCGCCTGCGAGATCGTCGTCAACTGCGCCGGCCAATGGGCACGCGCGCTGGGGAAGCTCGCCGGCGTCACCGTGCCGCTGTTCTCGGCCGAGCACTTCTACGTCGTCACCAAGAAGATCCAAGGCGTGACACCCGACCTGCCGGTGCTACGCGATCCCGACGGCTACATCTACTACAAGGAAGAGGTCGGCGGCCTGGTGATGGGCGGCTTCGAGCCCGAGGCCAAGCCCTGGGGCATGGACGGCATCCCCGACAAGTTCGAATTCCAGCTGCTGCCCGAGGACTGGGACCAGTTCGAGATCCTGATGCAGAACGCGCTGCACCGGACGCCGTGCCTGGAGCAGGCGGAGGTGCGCCAGCTGCTGAACGGGCCGGAGAGCTTCACCCCCGACGGCAACTTCATCTTAGGCGAGGCGCCGGGCGTCGGCGGGTTCTTCGTCGCCGCCGGCTTCAATTCGGCCGGCATCGCCAATGCCGGCGGCGCCGGGCGACTGACCGCCGAATGGATCGTCGCCGGCGAGCCGACCGCGGATCTCTGGGAAGCCGATATCCGCCGCTTCGCGCCCTTCCACGGCAATGCCCGGCACCTGAAGGAACGCACGGTCGAGACTCTCGGCATGCATTACGCCATGCACTGGCCGCGCCAGGAGCTGACCTCCGTCCGGCCGCTGCGCCGCTCGCCGCTCTACGACCGGCTGAAGGCGAAAGGAGCCAAATTCGGCGCCAAGATGGGCTGGGAACGCGCGCTCTATTTCGGCGAGGGCGGAAAACCCAGCTTCACCGCGCCGCCCTGGCTCGCCGATGTCCGCGCCGAGCAGCGGGCGACGCGGCAGGGGGCGGCGATCTTCGACCAGACCTCCTTCGCCAAGTTCCGCCTGCAGGGGCGCGATGCGCTGAAGGTGCTGCAACGGCTCTCAGCCAACCAGATGGATGTGGCCCCCGGCCGCATGGTCTACACCGCGCTCCTGAACCGCCGCGGCAGCTTCGAGAGCGACCTCACCGTGATCCGCCTTGCCGAGGATACGTTCTTCATCGTCACCGGCACGGCGCAGGCGACGCGCGATGCCGACTGGATCCGCCGCCACATCGGCGACGACATGGCGGTGCTCACTGACGTCACCTCGGCCTGGTCGGTCCTCTCGGTGATGGGGCCGAAAGCAGAGTCTATTCTCCGGGCAGTCTCTCCCGACGATCTGGCACTTCCCACTGGAGCAACATCGACGATCGACCTCGGCCACGCCCTCGTCATGGCCGCACGCATGGCCTATGTCGGCGGGCCGGGCTACGAGCTCTACGTGCCGACGGAGTTCGCGGCGACGGTCTATGACACGTTGACCGAAGCCGGCGCCGCGCATGGCCTCAAGGATGCCGGCTACTACGCCATGGACGTGCTGCGCATCGAGGCCGGCCGGCGCGGCTTCGGTCACGAGCTCACGCCGGACGACACGCCGCTCGAGGCCGGATTGATGTACGCGGTGAAGCTCGACAAGGGCGGGGATTTTCTCGGCCGCGACGCGCTGCTGCGCCAGCGCGAGGCCGGCTGCTCGAAGCGGCTGGGGATCTTCCGGGTCGAGGATCCGCGAGCCTTCCCCTGGGGTGGCGAAGGCCTGCTGCGCGACGGCCGGCCGGTCGGCGAGGTGACCTCGTCAGGCTACAGTGACCTTCTCGGCTGCTCCGTGGTGATGAGCTATGTCCGCGCCGACCACCCGATCGACCGCGACTATGTCCTCTCCGGCACTTACGAGATCGACATCGCCGGCGATCGGGTGAAGGTGACACCGCTGGCGAAGCCACCGTTCCAGGGCTGACGGGTTCCGCTGGCAGGTGTCGCAGCCGGGAACGACACTCGCAGCGCCCTCCCCTATCCGCGAGTCCGCCATGAGCACGCCCTCACCCGATATTCTCCTGATCGGCACGATGTCGCAGCGGATGACCGAGGGCTTGACCCAACGTTTTCCGTTCCATCGGGTCGCGAACGAGGCGGCGCTCGACACGCTTGCCCCCGACATCCGCGCACGTATCACAGTGGTGATCGCCGCCTCCCGCATCGGCGCGGCCACGACGGCGGCGCTGCCGAAGCTCCGCTTCCTGCTGAACGCCGGCATCGGCTACGACCAACTCGATCTTCCGCCGCTACGCGCCGCCGGGGTCGCCTGCGCCAATCTCGCCGGGCTCGCCGACGAGTGCGTCGCCGACATGGCGGTAGCGCTGCTGCTGGACGTGGCGCGCGGCACCAGCCGCGGCGACCGCTTCGTCCGTGCCGGCAAATGGGGAAAGGAACCGTTCCCTTTCCTCAACCGCATCACGGCGAAGCGGCTTGGCATCATCGGTCTCGGCTCGATCGGGCTCGCCATCGCCCGGCGGGCCGAAGGCTTCCGCATGAACATCGCCTATCACAACCGCCGCCCACGCACCGACGTGCCCTATCGCTATGCCGCGAGCCTGATCGAACTGGCGCAGATGAGCGACCATCTCGCCATCGCGGCGCCTGGCGGGCCGGAGACCCGGCACCTGGTCGATGCCGCCGTTCTGGCGGCACTGCCGGCGCATGGCATCGTCGTCAACATCGGCCGCGGCTCGATCATCGACCAGGAAGCGCTGATGGACGCGCTCGCCTCCGGCCGCCTGTTCGGCGCCGGCCTCGACGTGCTGGATGGCGAGCCGGCCGTGCCGCCGCGCCTCCTCACCTTCGACAACGTCACGCTGACGCCGCACCGCGCCGGCTCGACCCATGAGACGTCGGACGACGCCGTCGATCTCACGATCCGGACGCTGGAGGCCTGGTTCCGCGACGGCACCAACCTCGCGCCGATCTGACTTTAAGCCAGCGCCTGCTCCAGGTCGGTCACGAGATCCGCCGCGTTCTCGATGCCGACGGAGATCCGGATCGTCGCGTCGGTGAGGCCGATCTCCTCGCGCAACCCCTTGGCGACACCGGAGTGAGTTGTCGAGGCTGGATGCGAGATCAGGGTCTCGGTGCCGCCGAGGCTGACCGCCAGTTTCATGATCTCGAGCCGATCGAGGAAGGCGAAGGCCTCGGCCTCGCTGCCCTTCACCTCGAAGGAGAATGTGGAGCCGGGGGCGAGGCATTGGCGGTCGAACACCTCCTTCCGCCGATCCGAGCCGTCGAGGAAGCCGAGATAATGGACGGCCTCGATCTTCGGATGGTTCCGCAGATACGCAGCGACCTTCAGCGCATTGTCGTTCGCCCGCTCGGTGCGGATACCTAAAGTCTCCAGCGAGCGCAGCAGCATCCAACAGGAATGCGGATCGAGCTGGGTCCCGAGCGCACCGCGGAGCTGCACGATCGGCGTCATCAGCGCATTGGCGCCGCAGATGCCGCCGGCGACGAGATCGCTGTGCCCGCCGGTGTATTTGGTCAGCGAGTAGAGGGCGAGATCGGCGCCGTGCTTCAGCGGCTTCTGGTACATCGGCCCGACCAGCGTGTTGTCGACCACGATCGGCGGGCGATGGCCCTGGCGCTTGCCCATCGCGTCGACGACTCCCTGAACGGCGCGGAGATCGACCAGGCCATTGGTCGGATTGGCCGGCGTCTCCAGCATCACCAGCCCGACGCGTCCGATCTTCTCCGCCTCGGCCGCCGCGGCCTCGATCTGGCTCAAGTCGGTGCCGTCGGTGAATCCCACCGGTGTGATGCCGAAGGCGGTGAGCTGGCGGCTGATCAAGGTCTCGGTGCCGCCATAGAGCGGCCGGCTGTGCAGGATGGTGTCGCCGGGCCGGAGGAAGGCCAGCATCACGGTGGAGATCGCCGCCATGCCACTGGCGAAAACCGCGGCGCGCTCGGCGTCGTCCCAGATCGCCAGGCGATCTTCCAGGATCTCGAAGTTGGGATTGTTGAATCGTGAATAGACCAGCCCCGACTTCTCGCCCGGCCTGGGCTTCCGGCGGCCGGCGGTGAGGTCGAAGAAGTCCTTCCCCTGCTGGGCGGATTCGAAGACGAAGGTCGAGGTGAGGAAGATCGGCGGCTTCAGCGCCCCTTCCGACAGGCCCGGCGCATAGCCGTAGCCCATCATCAGGGTCTCGGGTCTCAGCAGATGGTTGTTGAGGGTCCGGCTCTTGTAGTTCGTGCTCTTCATCGCACACCTCCATGCCGGCCTTGAAACGCCCCGGCGAGAAATTACGTTCCGCGGCCCAGCATCGGCAGATCGAGTCCCTGCTCGCGGGCACAGGCGATGGCGTCGTCATAGCCGGCATCGGCATGGCGCATGACGCCCGACGCCGGGTCGTTCCAGAGCACGCGGCCGATCCGCCGCGACGCATCCGCGGTGCCATCGCAGAGGATGACCATGCCGGAATGCTGGCTGTAGCCGATGCCGACGCCGCCGCCGTGATGGATCGAGACCCAGGTGGCGCCGGACGCGGTGTTGAGCAGCGCGTTCAGGAGTGGCCAGTCGGCGACCGCGTCGGTGCCGTCCTTCATCGCCTCGGTCTCGCGGTTGGGGCTGGCGACCGAGCCTGAGTCGAGGTGATCGCGACCGATGACGATCGGCCCGATCTCGCCTCTCGCCACCATCTCGTTGAAGGCGAGCCCGATGCGATGGCGGTCGCCGAGGCCGACCCAGCAGATCCGCGCCGGCAGGCCCTGGAAATGAATGCGGCGGCTGGCGTTGTCGAGCCAGGTGTGGAGCGTCGCGGTGTCCGGCAGCAGCTCCTTCACCTTGGCGTCGGTCTTCCGGATGTCCTCCGGATCGCCCGACAGCGCCACCCAGCGGAACGGGCCGATGCCGCGGCAGAACAGCGGGCGGATGTAGGCCGGTACGAAGCCCGGAAAGTCGAAGGCATGGGTCTCGCCCACCTCCTTCGCCATCTGCCGGATGTTGTTGCCGTAGTCGAAGGTGGGCACGCCCATGCGATGGAATTCCAGCATCGCCTGGACATGGACGCGCATCGACTCCTTCGCCGCCTTCACCGTGCCGGCGGGATCGCTCTGGCGCCGCTCCTCCCACTGGCCCAGCGTCCAGCCGATCGGGAGATAGCCGTTCAGCGGATCATGGGCGCTGGTCTGGTCGGTGACACCGTCGGGCCGCCAGCGCGGATCGGCCTTGGCGCGCTTGACGATCTCCGGCACCAGCTCCGCCGCATTGCCGAGAAGACCGACGGAGATCGCCTTGCCCTCGGCCTTGGCCTTCTCGACGATCGCCAGCGCGTCATCCAGCGACTTGGCTTGCGTGTCGAGATATCCCGTCTTCAGCCTGAACTCGATCGAGGACGGCCGGCACTCGATGGCGATCATCGAGGCGCCGCCGAGCGTCGCCGCCAGCGTCTGCGCCCCGCCCATGCCGCCGAGACCGGCGGTCAAGATCCAGCGCCCCTTCAACCCGCCATAGGCCTGGCGGCCCATCTCGACGAAGGTCTCGTGCGTCCCCTGCACGATCCCCTGGCTGCCGATATAGATCCAGGAGCCGGCAGTCATCTGGCCGTACATCATCAAGCCCTGGCGATCGAGCGCGTTGAAATGCTCCCAGCTCGCCCAATTCGCCACCAGGTTGGAGTTGGCCAGCAGCACCCGCGGCGCATCCGCATGCGTCTGGAAGACGCCGACCGGCTTGCCCGACTGGATCAGCAGGGTCTCGTCGTCTTTCAGCCGCTTCAGGGTGGCGACGATCGCGTCGTAGCACTCCCAGTTCCTGGCCGCCCGGCCGATGCCGCCATAGACCGTCAGCTCCTGCGGCTTCTCCGCCACCTCGGGATCGAGGTTGTTCATCAACATCCGGAGCGGCGCCTCGGTCGACCAGGAGAGCGCATTCAGCTTGGTCCCGCGCGGCGCGCGGATGACGCGGGAATTGTCGAGGCGGGTGGCCATCAGCGGGTCTCCGGAGCGCGGTCGAGCAGCCCGCCGACCAGGTCGAGGAAGGGGTGGCGATGGAGGAAGGCCTGCGTGCGGACGATGTCGCCGGCCATGATGCGGTCGACGTCGAGGGTCGCCACCTGCTCGCGCAACGCCGCGTGGACCTGGCTCAGCTTCGGCGAGGTGTGCAGCGGCGCCAGTAGGTCGATGCCCTGGGCTGCCGCCATCAGCTCGATCGCGACGATGCCGCCGGTGTTCTCCGCCATGTCGAGCAGGCGCCTGGCCGCATGGGTTGCCATCGACACATGGTCTTCCTGATTGGCCGAGGTCGGGATGGTGTCGACGCTGGCCGGGTGCGACAGCATCTTGTTCTCCGACGCCAGCGCCGCCGCCGTCACCTGCGCCATCATGAAGCCCGAGTTGAGGCCGGGCGCCTTCACCAGAAAGGCCGGGAGCCCGCTCATGTTGGCGTCGACCAGCAACGCCGAGCGCCGCTCCGACATGTTGCCGATCTCGGCCAGCGCCAGCGCGATGCCGTCGGCGGCGAAAGCCACCGGCTCGGCGTGGAAATTGCCGCCGGACAGGATCTCGCCCTCGGCCGGGAACACCAGCGGGTTGTCGGAAACCGCGTTGGCCTCGTCGACCAGCCGGACGGCGGAAGTCCGGAGCTGGTCGAGGCAGGCCCCCATAACCTGGGGCTGGCAGCGGAGGCAGTAAGGGTCCTGCACGCGGTCGCACTCGGCGTGGCTGGCGCGGATGGCGCTGGCGCCGAGGAGGTCCTTGAGGATGGCGCCGACCACGATCTGGCCGGGCTGGCCGCGCACGCGATGGATGCGCGGATCGAAAGGCGTATCGGTGCCGCGCGCGGCGTCGACCGACATGGCGCCGGCGGCCAGCGCCGCGGCCAAGAGACGCTCGGCAGCAAAAAGCCCGACCAGCGCCAAGGCCGTCGAGACCTGGGTGCCGTTGATCAGCGCCAGGCCTTCCTTCGGCCCCAGCACCAGCGGCTTGAGCCCGACGGCATCCAGAGCTTCCCGTGCCGGCATCAGCTGGCCGGCATAACGCACCTCGCCCTCGCCGATCAGGGCCAGCGACATATGCGCCAGCGGCGCGAGATCCCCCGACGCCCCGACCGAGCCCTTGCCCGGCACCACCGGGAAGATGCCGAGATTGGCGAAGGCGAGAAGCTGGGCGATGGTTTCCGGCCGGACGCCGGAATGGCCGCGGCCGAGCCCGGCCGCCTTCAGCGCGAGCATCAGGCGGACCACCTCGTCGGGAAGCGGCGCACCGACCCCGACCGCATGCGAGCGCAGCAGGTTGACCTGCAGGTGTCCGAGCTCGTCGGCAGGAATCCGCGTCTGCGCCAGCTTGCCGAAGCCGGTGGTGACGCCGTAGACGACCTTCCCCTCGCTCACCAGCCGCTCGACCAGCGCATGCGCCGCCCTGACCGGACCGTCGGCCGAGGGATCGAGCGTGAGCGTTTCCTGCCGGGACGCGATGCGCCGGAGCTGCGGGAGCGTCAGCCTGCCCGGTAACAGGACGAGGGGATCGACCGCCATTCTCTCACCTCCCGCTAGCTCTTGGCAGCGACGGCCTCGCATGGTCGATTAGGCGCATGGCCAAGACCATCCATCTTATCCGCCACGCCCAGTCGACCTTCAACGCCGCGCAGGCGGCGACCGGGCGCGATCCGATGCATTTCGACGCCCGCCTGTCGCCTTTCGGCCTGGCCCAGCTCGAAGAGAACCGGGCGACGATACGCCGGCTTCCCTGCGAGGTCGTCATCACCACGCCGCTGACCCGGGCGCTGCAGACCACGCTCGGCCTGTTCGGCGACCGCGTCCCCATCCATGTCGAGCACAGGCACCGCGAGTACCAGGAGAGCAGCTGCGACATGGGGCGGTCGCCCAAGCTGCTCGCCCAGGAGTTCCCGGCCCTAGCCTTCCATCACCTCGACGATCCATGGTGGCACCACGAAGGCGCGGACGCGAACGGCGTCGTGGTCGAAGCGAAGGACACGTTCCACGGCCGTGTCGCCGGATTCCGCGACTGGCTGAAGGCGCGACCGGAGCAGGCGATCGTCGTGGTCGGCCACGGCACCTTCTTCGCCCACCTGACCGGCCGCGTGATGGCCAATTGCGAGGTCTTCGCCTGGCAGCCTTGATCTCCGTCAGCGGAGATCGATCTTGAACCTGGCAAAACCGTTCGCCGCCGTGTCCAGGTATTGCAGTTTCGGGTTCGCCTTCGCGTAAGCCTGGGCCGCCGGTGAGGTCTCGAACACCACCTCGACCGGGGCCGCGATGGGTGCGAACGACCAGTTCGGCTTGACCGAGGCCTGGATCGTCTTCTTCGTCATCAGCCATTCCATCAGCATTTCCTGGCTGGTCTCCGGGCTCTCGAAGACTACGTTCTTGCCGTCGAGGCCGGGGAAGTTGCCGCCGCCGCTGGCGCGGTAATTGTTGGTGGCGACGATGAACTCCTGGGCATCATCGATCGGCTTGCCCTCGAACCTGAGATCGACGATGCGGCGTGAGTTCGGGTTCTGCACCTTGCCCGGCATGTCGTAGCGTGGCGGCTGAGTGAGATCGATCTTGTAGGTGACGCCGTCGATGACATCGAAGTTGTAGGTGGGGAACGCCGCGTTCACCAAGGTCTGCGGCGTCGTCACCGCCGGGTCGATGCGGTTGAACTGCCCCGCCGACATCTCCAGCCACTCACGCACGCCGGCGCCGGTCACCTTCACCGCGCGCACGGTGTTCGGGTAGAGATAGAGGTCGGCCACGTTCTTGATGGCGATGTCGCCCGCTGGAACGTCGGTGAAGTAGTTGGGGCCGCCGCGCCCGCCGGCCTTGAACGGCGCGCCGGCCGAGAGGATCGGCAGCTTGGCGTGGGGCGTGTCCTTCAGCGCATTCCGCACATAGTCGGTCTGTGCCCGCGTCACGATCTGGATCGAAGGATCGTCCTGCACCAGCGCAAAGTAGCTGGTGATCGGATCGGTGGTCTTCGCCACCGGCCGACGCACATAGGCCAGCGTGCCCTCGTGCTCGGCCTTCACCAGCGCCAGGATCTCCGGATCCGGTGCGGCGAGCGAGACCCACTGGTTGTTGTCGCGGCGGCGGATCGGCCAGGCCGACGCCGTGCCCGCGGTCCGCTCCCAGCCCTTGGCACCCTTGGTCAGCGTCAGTTCGACCACGCCGAGATGGCTGCCCCAGAACCCTGCCATCACCGTCGGCACGCCGTTGATCGTGCCCTTGTCGATGTCGGCGCCAGGAACGGAGGCGAAGGAGCGGTCGGGGAAGACGCGGTGCGCGTGGCCCGCCAGCACCGCGTCGATGCCGGGAACGGAGGTGAGATGGTTGGCGGCGTTTTCGTCCGACTCCTGCGGCGGCGCCGAGGAAAGCCCGGAATGGACGACCGCGACGACGATGTCGGCGCCTGCCGCCTTGATCTCCGGCACGTAGCGCTTCGCCGCCTCGACGATGCCGATGGCGAAGGCCTTGCCTTCGAGGTTGGCCTTGTCCCAGGTCATGATCTGCGGCGGCACGAAGCCGATGACGCCGACCTTGACCTTCTGCTTGGCGCCCGCCCCGTCGACGAACTCGCGGTCGAGCACGGTAAAAGGCTGGATCAGCGGCTTGGCATTGGCCTTGTCGACGGAGGCCAGGAACACGTTCGAGGTGACGTAGGGGATCTTGGTGCCCTTCAGCACCGACTCCAGGAACGGAAGCCCGTAGTTGAACTCGTGGTTGCCCAAGGTCGCCGCGTCGTAGTTGAGCGCCGCCATCGCCTTGTGGGTCGGATGGACGTTGCCGTCCTTGAACCCGGTCTCGCGCGCGACGTAATCGCCGAGCGGATTGCCCTGGATCAGGTCGCCGGAATCGAACAGCAGCGTGTTCGGCGTCTCGGCTCGCGCCTTCCTGATCAGGGTCGCCGTGCGGGCGAGGCCGAGGGAGTCGTCAGCGGTGTCGCGGTAGTAGTCGTAGTCGTAGAGATGGGTGTGGATATCCGTCGTCGACAGCAGCCGGAGCTTGATCTCCTGGGCCGTGAGCCCAAGCGACGTCGCCAGCACCAGCGCCAGAGCCAGCCCGAAGGACCGAAGGATCCGCATCGCCATGTCTCGCCTCCCCGGCCGTTTCTGCCGCCGGCCGCAAGCGAAGCCTAGCACAAGGCCCGTGACCGTTCAGAGGCGTGTCGGGCGGCCGTTTCCGGTCGGAAACGACCGCTAGGGAAGCGGCGCGGGCGGCGCTAGACTTCGGGGGAAATCGATGAGCACGGGAGTCACCACATGCGTACCCGTCTAGCCTCCGCCGTCGTCGCTCTCCTCGCCGCAACCGCCGCTACCGCACATGCGCAGACCACGCTGAAGATGGTGCCGCAGGCGGATCTCCGCGTCCTCGATTCCGTCTACACGACGGTGACGATCACCAACAACTACTCACGCCTGGTCTACGATACGCTGTTCGCCATGGACTCGAAGCTCGTCGCCAGGCCGCAGATGGTCGAGTCCTACAAGGTCAGCGACGACAAGCTGACCTGGACCTTCGTGCTGCGCCCAGGCC
Source organism: Alphaproteobacteria bacterium (assembly GCA_964201945.1). Lineage (GTDB taxonomy): Bacteria > Pseudomonadota > Alphaproteobacteria > SHVZ01 > SHVZ01 > SHVZ01. Next base: position 887 of record CAXNIC010000090.1, on the reverse strand, counting down.
TCAGGTTCCACGACGGCTCGGCCGTGACCTCGAAGGACGTGATCGCCTCGTTCAAGCGCTGGCAGAACCGCGCCGTCGACGGCAAGGTGCTGATGGCGCGCACCGCCAGCTTCGAGACGCCCGACGACCGCACCTTCGTCTTCAGGCTGAAGCAGCCCTACGGGATGATGCTGGAGACTCTGGGCGGCGCCGCCAACACGCTGTTCATCATGCGCGAGAAGGACGCCGCGACCGATGCCTTCGCCGAGGTGAAGGACAGCATCGGCTCCGGTCCCTTCAAGTTCCTACGCGAGGCCTGGGTCCCTGGCGCCATGGTCGCCTTCGCCAAGAACGCGGACTACGTGCCGCGCAGCGATCCGCCCGACGGCCAGGCAGGCGGCAAGATCCCCAAGGTCGACCGCATCGAGTGGCCCTACATCCCCGACACCAACACCGCGGTCGCCGCCCTTCAGCGGGGCGAGGTCGACATGGTCGAGGTGATCAGCCACGACATGATCCCGTCGCTGTCCAAGGATCCGAACATCCAGCTGCTGACGCCGGACCCGATCGGCTTCCAGGCGACGATCCGGCCGAACCACATGGTGCCGCCTTTCAATCATCCGAAGGCTCGCCAGGCGCTGTTCCTGATCGGCGACCAGACCGACTACCTGACCGCCATGGTGGGCTCGGACAAGCAGTACCAGCGGGTCTGCCACGCCGCCTTCATCTGCGGCTCACCCGGCGAGTCGACGGTCGGCATCGACGCCATCAAGCAGAAGAACGTGGCGAAGGCGAAGCAGCTCTTCGCCGAGGCCGGCTACAAGGGCGAGCCGATCGTGGTGATGACCCCGACCGACCAGTTCCTGATCCACACCATGACGCTGGTGACCGCCCAGCTGCTGCGCGAA
>CAXNIC010000089.1:0-14682 GCA_964201945.1 Alphaproteobacteria bacterium | reverse complement strand
GGGCCTGCCGCTGGCGACGCCGGCAGAGGCGGTGACGCTGGCCTCGATCGTCGAGAAGGAGACCGGCCGCGCCGACGAGCGCGCCCGAATCGCCGGCGTCTTCTTCAATCGCCTGAAGGCCGGGATGAAGCTGCAGTCGGATCCGACGGTGATCTATGCCGTGGCCGAGGGGCGCGATCTCGGCCGGACGCTGACCCGCGCCGACCTTCGCCAGCCCCATCCCTACAACACCTACGTGATCGAGGGGCTGCCGCCAGGCCCGATCGCCAATCCGGGCCGGGCCGCGCTCGAGGCGGTTATGAACCCGGCGGTGACCGACGCGCTCTACTTCGTCGCCGACGGCAGCGGCGGCCACGCCTTCGCCCGCACCTTGGACGAGCACAACCGCAACGTCGCCCGCTGGCGCCGCCTCATGCGCGAGAAGGGCCAGCAGGTTCCGGACGACTGACGCCGTCCCGAGGGGGCGTCATCGTTTCCGGCGGGCGCGATGCAGCGCTCTGTTCATGAATCAGAGAAGGTAAGACGATGAGCGTTGCACCTCCGGCCGTCGTGTCGATCTCGAACCTCTCCAAGACCTACGCCTCGGGGCTCGAGGCGTTGAAGACCGTCGATCTGGAGATCAGGAAAGGCGAGATCTTCGCGCTGCTGGGGCCGAACGGCGCCGGCAAGACGACGCTGATCAGCATCGTCTGCGGGATCGTGACGCCGTCGACGGGCACGGTGACCGTCGACGGCCACGACATCCTCCGTGACTATCGCGCCGCACGCTCGAAGGTCGGTCTGGTGCCGCAGGAGCTGACCACCGACGCCTTCGAGACGGTGCGGGCGACTGTCACCTTCAGCCGGGGGCTGTTCGGCAAGGCTCCCGACCCGGCCTTCATCGAGAAGCTGCTCCGCGACCTCTCGCTCTGGGAAAAGCGCGAGACCAAGCTGAAGGAGCTGTCGGGCGGCATGAAGCGCCGCGTGATGATCGCCAAGGCGCTCTCGCACGAGCCGGGGATCCTGTTCCTCGACGAGCCCAGCGCAGGCGTCGACGTCGAGCTCAGGCACGACATGTGGGCGATGGTCCGCGGGCTTCGCGACAGCGGCGTCACCATCATCCTCACCACTCACTATATCGACGAAGCCGAGGAGATGGCCGACCGCATCGGGGTGATCAGCAAGGGCGAGCTGATCCTGGTCGAGGAGAAGGCCGTGCTGATGAAGAAGCTCGGCCGGAAGCAGCTCACGCTCAATCTGACCCAACCGATGGCTGCGATCCCGCCCGAGCTCGCCGACTGGAACCTCGAGCTGAAGGCCAAGGGCTGGGAGCTGGAGTACAGCTTCGACACCAATGCCGAGAGCACCGGCATCCCGTCGCTGCTCAAGCAGATGAACGATCTCGCCATCGGCTTCAAGGATCTGAACACCCGCCAGAGCTCGCTCGAAGACATCTTCGTCAGCCTGGTCAGCGACCGGACGGGAGGGAAGCGATGAGCATGGTAACCTTCAACCGCCATGGCGTCTGGGCGATCTACAGGTTCGAGATGGCGCGGGCGTTGCGGACGCTCTGGCAGAGTCTGGTGACGCCCGTCATCACCACCTCGCTCTACTTCATCGTTTTCGGCGCGGCGATCGGAGCGCGGATGACCGAGGTGGACGGCGTCGCCTATGGCGCGTTCATCGTCCCCGGGCTGATCATGCTGGCGCTGTTCACCCAGAGCATCTTCAATGCCTCGTTCGGCATCTTCTTTCCGAAGTTCACCGGCACGATCTACGAGATCCTCTCGGCGCCGATCTCCCCCTTCGAGATCGTCCTCGCCTATGTCGGCGCGGCGGCGACCAAGTCGATGGCTCTGGGGCTGATCATCCTGGCGACGGCAAGCCTGTTCGTCTCGATTCAGATCCTCCACCCGCTTTGGATGATCGCCTTCCTCGTGCTGACCGCGGCCACCTTCAGCCTGTTCGGCTTCATCATCGGGATCTGGTCGAAGGGGTTCGAGCAGCTTCAGTTCATCCCGATGCTGATCGTCACGCCCCTGACCTTCCTCGGCGGCGCCTTCTACTCGATCGACATGCTGCCGCCGGCGTGGCGGACGACGGCGCTTTTCAATCCGGTCGTCTACCTGATCAGCGGCTTCCGCTGGAGCTTCTACGGAACGTCGGATGTGAGCGTCGAGCTCAGCCTGGCGATGACGCTGGGGTTTTTCGCTCTTTGCCTGGTTGTCGTTGGCTGGATGTTCAAGACCGGATATCGGCTGAAGAACTGAGGGTCGCCAGCTCGGCTTCCAGCGCCTTGATGCGGGCGGTCAGCGCGTCGACGGCCGCCATCACCTCGTCGGCGGGGAACATCTGCGGGATGTGCTGCGGGCAGTTCCGGCTCCAGGCCGCGATGGTGAACAGGATCGCCTGCTCTGGCTTGGCGTCGTAGCCCTCGGGGAAGAGGCGGGCGATCGTCTCCGGATCGTCGGTGACGCGCGCCGTGCCCCAGATCTTCGTGCGGCGGCGGTTCACGTAGTCCATCAGGAACAGGAACGCCCGCGGGTTGTCGGCGAGGTTTCCGGTGGTGATGTACTGGCGGTTGCCGGCGAAGTCGGCGAAGCCCAGCGTGGTCTCGTCGATCACGCGGAGAAAGCCCTTCGGACCGCCGCGATGCTGGATGTAGGGCTGCCCGTCGGGCGCGGATGTCGCCATGTAGAACGACGTCGTTCCGGCGAGCGTCGCCGCGAGGTCGGGCGTGACCGTGGTCGGCCAGCCGCCCTTCTGCTCCTGGCGGGCATAGGCCGCGCGGGAGCCGCGCTGGGCCTGGATCTCTTTCACGCGCGGGGTGAAGGCGATGTCGGAAGAGGGGATCATGGGCGCCTCGATGGTTCCGGCTCCCAAAGATCGGGCGAATCCTGCTGAGAGATAATTCGCAAAGAATGGATGATATTATCCCGTATATCGGGATAATGGGTCATGGACCGGATCGAGACCATGGGGCTGTTCGTCGCCATCGCCGACGCCGGCAGCCTTGCGGCCGCTGCGAGGCGGCTGCGTCTGCCGGTGCAGTCGGTCAGCCGCAAGCTGCAGGCGCTCGAGGATCACCTGGGCGCGCGTCTCCTTACGCGAACCACGCGCCGCCTCGCGCTCACCGAAGAGGGGCGTCACTACGTCGAGGCGTGCCGACGTATCCTGGCGGACGTCGAGGAGGCCGAGCGCGGGGTCGCCGGCCGCCATGACGAGCCCCGCGGCGCGCTCGCCGTCACCGCGCCGGTGGTCTTCGGCCGGCTTCATGTGCTGCCGGCGCTGATGGGCTTCCTCGACGCCTTCCGTGGCGTCCAGGCGCGCCTGGTGCTGGTCGACCGGGTGGTCGACCTGGTCGAGGAGGGGATCGACGTCGCGGTCCGGATCGGGCCTTTGCCGGACTCCTCGTTGATCGCGCTCCGCGTCGGCGCGCTGCGCCGGGTGATCTGCGCCAGTCCCGCCTATCTCGATGGTCGCGGGGTGCCGGTCCGCCCGCAGGACCTCGCCGACCACGACTGCATCACCTTCGCCGGGATCTCCTCGACCGATCGCTGGCACTTCCGCGACGAGGGACGGGAGCTCTCGGTCCCGGTGCATTCACGCCTGGTTGTGACCACGGCGGAAGCGGCGGTCGATGCCGCCGTGGCCGGTCTCGGCGTGGTTCGGCTGCTCTCCTACCAGGTGGCGGCCGCCGTCGCCGAGGGGCGCCTTCGCCTGGTCCTGCAGCCATTCGATCCGCCGGAGGTGCCGGTCCATCTGGTCTCGCTCGAGACGCGCTTCGCGCCGGCCCGCGTCCGCGCCTTCCTCGACTTCGCCGCACCGCGCCTCAGGGCGCAGCTCCAGGCCCTCGGCGAGAGTCGGGCTTTCCGCTAGGCTCGACGTGACCAACGAGGGGGCGATGCGTATTTCCGGGCGAATGCTCTTGGAAGGCTTCGCGGCCGCAGTCTTCATTGGCGCCGGCCTCCTCGGCATGGCGCTGGTCGCCCGGGTCGGCTTCATCGGCGTCGGCATCGTCGGCGCGCTGATCTGGTTCGTCTGCGTCAGGATCGAGCTGAACAGCGATGCCCCGATCGACGTCGTGCGCTCGCCCGATCTCTTCGCCCGCCTGGTGCGCGAGCGCCAGTCGCGGCCGTCGGCGGACAAGGCGGCGCTGCGCCTGGAGAAGTCGACCCTCGCCCGCTCGCTGCCGTTCTTCCGCTATCTCGGCATGGGCCTGACGGTCATCGGCTTCGGCGTCTTCCTGGTCTTCCAGGTCTAGGAGGCGAGGACGTCCGGCGAGGCGTCCGGCAGTTCGATGATCTCGATGCAGCCGTCGCGCCCGGCCAGCGCCAGGCGGCCGGCCTTGAGGCTCAAGGCGGCGTCGCCGAAGACTTCCCGGCGCCAGCCATGAAGGGCCGGGATGTCGGCATCGTCGCTCGAGGCGAGGGCGTCGATATCGGATGAAGAGGCGACAAGTTTTTGTGCTACTTCAAAATCTTCACAGCGAAGCTTCAGAAGAACCTTTAATAGGTCGACCAGCGGCAGGCGGCCCAGCGGCGCGTCGTTCCGCATGTCGTCGTCGAGCTTCGGCGGCGTCCGGTGCCGGCCGCGTTCCACCGCCGCCAGCACGTCGGCGCCGAGCTTGCCTTCGGCGAAGCCCTGGGGGACGAGCCGCACCCGGCTGAGCTCGGCCAGAGTCTTCGGCCCCTGATGCGCGACGTCCATCAGGGCATCGTCCTTGAGGATGCGCTGGCGGGGCACGTCGCGGCGCTGCGCCTCGATCTCCCGCCATGCCGCCAGCTCGGCCAGCATCGCCAGAACCTTCGGCTTGGCCGTCTTCGGCTTCAGCCGCCGCCAAGCCTCGTCGGGGTCGCCGCGATAGGTTGCGGGGTCGGTCAGCACCGCCCATTCCTCGGCGAGCCAGGCGCGCCGTCCGGTCGTCTCGAGCTTCTTCTCCATCACCTCGTAGATCTTGCAGAGCGGCACCACGTCGGCCAGCGCATAGGCCAGCTGGCGATCGGTCAGCGGGCGGTGGCTCCAGTCGGAGAAGCGCGAGGACTTGTCCAGCCGCTGGCCGGTCAGCTTGGCCACCAGCGTCTCGTAGCTGACGGAATCGCCGAAGCCGCAGACCATGCCGGCGACCTGGGTGTCGAACAGCGGGGCAGGGACCTGGTCGGTCTTGTGGACGAAGATCTCGATGTCCTGGCGGGCGGCGTGGAAGACCTTCAGCACCTTCGGATCGGCCATCAGCTCGTAGAGCGGATCCAGGGAAAGCCCATCTGCCATCGGGTCGATGGCGACGGCCTCGTCATGGGAGGCGACCTGCACCAGGCAAAGGATCGGATAGTAGGTCCGCTCGCGCAGGAACTCGGTGTCGATGGCAATATACGGGTGGGTTGCGAGACGCCGGCAAAGCTGGGCGAGGGCGTCGGTGGTGGTAACGGGTTCCATGGCCCGCACTATAGGCCAGGTCGGCGCCGGGGGAGAGCGGCTGGAGGCGTCCGGCGGCGAAAGTCGCGAGCGGTCGGTCGATCAGCCGGTGCCTTCGTCGGGGATAAACCCGGCCTTCCAGCCGTTTTTGGCGCGACTAAATGGCCGGTTAGGTCGTGACCGGAAAATGGCAGGGCGCGGTAACAAGATCCTCCAAGTCGCTTAGGAGAGCCGAATGTTCCCGTAATATCCCAACGAATTCTTGCCAAGAATTCGCAATCGTCTTACTTTGTCACGGGGATGATTCGGCCCTTTGGGGGGAACAGCATGCGTAAGTTCGTGCCGTTGATGGCCGTAACGCTGCTCGGTGGATGTGGCGTCATCCCTCCGGCGATCGGTCTTGCTTCATACGCCCTCGACGGCATGTCGCTGCTGGCCAGCGGGCGCACCGTCTCCGATCACGCTATCTCCTTCGCCGCTCAGCAGGATTGCAAGCTCTTCCGCGCTGCCCAGAACCTCGAAATCTGCACCGACTGGGGAACGACGCCGCAGGTTGCGGCCGCCCGGCCGATCCGTACCGGCTATGACCGCGACGACGCGACGGGTTGGGCCGACCAGCACTTCAGCGTGGCGTCGCTCGATCCGAAGCCGGTCGTCATCGCCGACCGTGACGAGCGCATGGTGCTGCCGACCGAACTCGCCGACGTGGCGCAGGCGCTGCCGGGCATCGCCAAGGTCGAGCCGCTGCCGCTCGTGACCGCGACCGCTCTCGTGCCGTCCAAGGCCGCCGTCACCCCGCCGCCGGCGAAGCTGGCGATGACCGCGCTCCTGGCGCCGCCCGCGCCGATCAAGGCCCCCGACGTCGCCGCGGTGGTGCGGGCCGACGACATCCAGGCGACCCGGGACGCCGTTCGTGCCGCTTCGGAGAACCGGTATCTGATGGTCCTCGGTAGCTTCAAGGGACCGGAGATGGCCGGACGCCTGGCGAAGCTCCACTCGGGCCTCGGCGCCAAGGTGGTGAAGGCGGATGTGAACGGCCAAGCCTATTTCCGCGTCGTCGTCGAGCCGGAGAAGGGCGTGCGTCTCCAGCAGCGCCTCACCGGCGTCGACAAGCCCTGGCTGATGCCGGTGCAGACCGCCAGCATCGCCGGCACGCTGCGCTGATCCTTTGGGGGCTTTCGGCTAGTTGACCAGCCGCAGCGCGCGGACGCCGCGGTTGCGCTTCTTCTCGTACATGGTGTGATCGGCGCGGGAGAGCACGTCCTCGGCAAGGTCGCCGGGGGCGAAGGTGGCGATGCCGACCGAGCCACGGACCTTGAGCTGACGGCGGCCCCAGCGGGCAACCAGCTGGTTGAGCTGGCGGTCGAGCTCGGCACCGCGAATGGGGCCGTAGTCAGGGCCGGTTCCCGGCATCAGCACGGCGAACTCGTCGCCGCCGAGGCGGGCGACCGTGTCGCCGGGGCGGACATGTCCGTCGAGCCAGCCCGCGACCGTCTGCAGGACGAAGTCACCGGCGGCATGGCCGTTGGTGTCGTTGATGGCCTTGAAGCCGTCGAGGTCGATGAGCAGCACGACGCCGCCCTTCTTGGTGCGGGACGCATCGGCGAGCGCACGCTCGAGCTCGTTGCGGAAGCCGCGGCGATTGCGGACCTGGGTCAGCTCGTCGGTGACCGACAGGCTCTCGAGATGGACGATGCGCTGGCGTTGCGCTTCCATGCGAACTTCGGCCTCGGCGACGGCGGCGAGCGCGAGGTCGAGGACGCGGGGATCGATCTGGGCAAGCGCGATCCCGCTCGCCTCGGCCATCATGGCGAAGCGCTCGGCGAGAACGGGCCGGCCCGACTCGGCGCTCTCTGGGGCGGAGAGGGCGAGGGTGGGAAGGAAAGGGGGATGCGTGCGGGTCATGGCTGGCGCTCTAGAAGCAGGGCGCGTGCCACGCGGAAATACCGCGCAAATGCTTGATCTTCAGGCACTCACCTGTGTCGTCGGCGAGACAGGTCGGCAGAATTTTCCCTGGCGTGGGGCATCGTCTGCCGCTGCCCGAGTCCCCATGTCATACTTTGCATGAGCGTGGTTGGAGGTTGCCTGATGGTCGAGGCGTGGGTCCGGTGGCGGCAGGGTGCGGTAAGCGCCCTGGCGGGGATTGTGCTGTTTTCGACCGCGGCCCACGCCGTGGACGTGTCGCCCCATCGCGTCATCTACGACCTGTCACTCGCCTCGGCGAAGTCGTCGAGCGGCGTCGTCGACGCCAAGGGCTCGATGCTGGTGGAGTGGGCCGACAGCTGCGATGGCTGGACCATCGAGCAGCGCTATCGTCTCACCGTGACCAATGATGAGTCCGAGGAATCCCTGGTCGTCGTCACCTTCTCGACCTGGGAAAGCAAGGACGGGCTCTCCTATCGCTTCTTCATCCGGAAGCTCCGCGACGGCGACGTCGCCGAGGAGGCGCGCGGCCGTGCACGGCTCACGGCGCGCGGCGAAGCGGGCGAGGCGGTCTTCACCCAGCCCGAGCCCACCACGGTCGCCCTCCCGCGCGGGACCATGTTCCCGACCGAGCACACGCTGCTGCTGATCCGCTTGGCCGAGAGCGGCGAGCGCTTCCTCACCCGCCAGGTGTTCGACGGCGGCGAGGTCGAGGGGCCGAGCGAGGTGACTGCCGCGATCGGCCAGCCGTCGCCGCCAGCGGCCGGTGCCAAGCCGATCCTGGCTCGCCGCGGCTGGCCTCTGCGCCTTGCCTTTTACAAGCCCGACGCCCCCGGCTCCGAGCCCGACTACGAGGTCGGCATGCGGCTGCTCGACAATGGCGTCGCCGAGGCGATGACCCTCGACTACGGCGACATGGTCGTCCGCGCCAAGCTCCGCGAGATCGAGGAACTGAAGCCGAACTGCTAAGGTCGGCCCGGGAATGGTCGTGATGGGGGTCACGATGTCGATCGGGGCGGTCGGATGAGCGGCGCGGAGCAGCATCTCAGGCTCTACCTGTTCGGGGGACTGCGGGCGGTCCTGGCGGGCACCGAGGCCGAGGTCACGGTCTCCAGCCGGAAGGCCAAGGGCCTGCTCGCCTATCTCGCGCTTTCGAAGAACGGGCCGATCTCACGCGAGACGCTGGCTGCGCTCCTGTGGGACGACCGCGCCGAAGCCCAGGCACGACAGAGTCTCCGTCAATGCCTCGCGGTGCTGCGCCGGGAGATCCAGAACGGCGGGCCGGAACTTCTGCAGACGCCCGGTGACGGCGTGCTCTTGGCCCGCGACCTGGTCTGGTCTGATGTCGCCGCGTTCGAGGCCGACGCCGCGAGCGGGGATCTCGGATCGCTGCGCCGGGCGGCGGATCTCTACGCCGGCGATCTTCTCGTCGGGCTCAGCTTCGGCGAAGAGTTCGACACCTGGGTCAGCCGCGAACGCCAGCGCCTGCACGACGTCGCCGGCTCCGTGATGCAGCAACTGGCGGCGGCGGAAGAGCAGGCCGGAGATGTCAACAGGGCGGTTGCCGCGGCCCAGCGGCTGGTCGGGCTCGACCCGTTGCGCGAGGATGCGCAGCGCCTGCTGATCCGCCTCCTGGCCCGTCATCGCGGCCGCGCCGCGGCGCTGCGCCAGTTCGAGGCTTGCGTCGATATCCTGCGGCGGGAGCTGGACGTCACCCCGGACGAGGCGACGCTCGCCCTCGCCCAGGAGGTGAGGACGCTGCCCGAGGCCGTGACCGAGCCCCGCGAGGGAACGGCGAAGCCCCTCGACCTCGGCGGCGAACCGGTTCCGGCATTGCCTCTCCGGTCACCCGTCTGGCGTCGGCCGGTATCGCTTGCCGCGGCGAGCGGGGTGGCGCTCGCCCTGGCGGTCGCGGCGATCTCGCTGGTCGAATGGTTTGCGGGACCAATGGGGCGGGAGAGACCGCCGGCCATTACCGACGGCCGCAAGGACCCGTCGCCGCCCAGGACCGGCCGCATCTCGATTGCCGTCCTGCCCTTCACCGGTCATGGCTCCGCCGACGTCGAGCGTCTTGCCGACACGCTGACCGACGAGCTGACCACCGATCTCTCGCGGTTTCAGGCGACGGATGTCGCCCCTCTTCGCAGCGCGCTCGCGTTCAAAGGACGTGTCACCGACGTCAAGGATGCCGGGCGGATCCTCGGCGTCGCCTATGTCCTGGAAGGCAGCGTGCGCATCGCCGAAGGCAGGATGCGCGTCAACGTCCAGCTCGTCGATGCGCACACCGGAGTGCAGATCTGGACCGACCGCTTCGAACGCGATCAGGCCGAGCGCCTTGCGGTCCAGAACGAGGTCCTGGCCCGCCTCGGCCGGGCGATGCAGGTCCAGGCGACCTTGGCGGAAAGCGAGCGGGTGCGCGCCGCCACCGGCTCCACGCCGCCCTCGCTCGACGACCTGCTCATGCAGGCCTGGGCGCTGACCGTCGGCGAAAATCCGGTCCAGGCCCGGCCACAGTTCGAGGCCATCCTGGCCCAATACCCGACGTCCGCCGGCGCGATGGAGGGCGTCGCGGTGACGAACGCCATCGACGTGCTCGCCTTCACCGCTGCCGATCCCAAGGGCCAGCTCGAGACTGCGGAGCGATTGATCGGCGAGGCGCAGAAGCTCCGTCCCAACAGCGCGCGGGTGCACTACGTCAAGGGCGTCACGTTGCGGGCCGGCGAGCGGTACGAGGAGGCGCTGGTCGCACTCGAACATGCGCTCTCTCTCAACCACGGCTTCACCCATGTCCATGCCATGGTCGGCGAAACCATGATGAAGCTCGGCCGGGTGGAGGAGGGGCTCGCGCGTCTCGACCAGGCCATGCGCCTCAGCCCGAATGACGGGTCTTTCGGCAAGTGGCTGGCGACGGTCGGCTACGGCCACCTGCTTCTCGGCCGCTATGATGAGTCGGTCGGGTTCCTCAGGCGCGCGATCGATCGGCGACCCGGATCGGCGCCGCCGCTCGGCTGGCTGGCGGCCGCCGAGATGCTGCGCGGCAACCGGGAGACTGCCGAAACCGCCGCCCGTGAGTTCAGGCGTAGGGCTCCTCGCGGCGATGCCGGGCGCCTGTTGGGTCTGACCTCTGTTCCTCCCGCCTACCAGGAGCAGGGCCAACGGCTTCTCGATGCCATGCGTCAGGCCGGGATCGAGGCCTCGGCGCAAGCCTCGAACCACTGATTTCAGGAGCGCTCTCGCGCTTTTTCCATCCGGCTCGGCTTTTTTACGCCCCGTTCACGCGGCTCTGACGACGCTTGAGCATCCTCTCGGCCGCGTACCGGCAGCGAGGGGAAGCCATGACTGTCCGTCGTCTCCTGTGGATCGGCGTTCTTTTCGTTCTCGCCAGCCTTCCAGCGCGACCGGCATCTGCAAACCCGGACATCTGGACGTCGATGAGCACGCGGCTCCTGGGCTCGCTGTCCGCTGCGGGCTCAGGCACTTACGACTGCGCCGCGGGCGATGTGCCCGGCTATGAGACGACGGCCGATGTCGGCCAGTGGATCGACGGGACGATCTACCGGTGGCGCGAACTCCGCCTTGCCGGGTTAGGCGATCGGCGGTGCGTCGAGGTCACCAAGCCCTTTTCGCGAGTCCTGACGGAGAGGGAGGCGGATGTCCTGCTCTCCGCGTCAGCGTTCGGTCTGAGCCCCACGGCCGGCAATGCGTCCGTTGGGGACGGGATGTCAACAGATCTCCCGGATGCCGCCCTCACGGCGACCTCGCTGGCCGCTCGATCTGGCGGCGATGCGGTGCGCGGAGATGTGTATGGCGTGGACACTCGGGTGCGCGTCACCGCAACGACATCGGCACCCTGGAAGTACGTCACTTTCACCCATCAGGACATTCCGAACGGCAGGTACCATTGCGCAGGCACGCTGATCTCGCCCTACGCCGTGCTCACGGCCGCTCGCTGCCTTTTCAACCCTATCGGTGGCGCCGCCTATAGGGCGACAGCGTGGCCGGGCGCAACGACGTTGGCTGGTGCCGGCCATGTCCCGATTGCTCCCTATGGATCGCGGGACAGCACTTACTTCGAACACGTCCCGCACTGGGAGAATGAGACCTGGTCTCACCGCTACGACGTCGCCGTCATGCTGTTCAATCAGCCATTCTCTCAGTTCACCACCTTCATGCCGATCGACTACCAGCGGATCATCACCAACGACGAGGCTGCTCAGCCGGACGTCAATATGGGCAGCGTGACCGCGGTTGGGTTTTCGCCGAGGGTTCGCGGCGAAACCGCGGAATTCGCCACCATGTGGCAGAGCGTTTCTTCATCTCCGACTTGGACCGACTTCTACAATATCCATCACGATGCGGACACAGATAGTGGCCGTCCGGGAGGCCCTATCCTCGCCTTCTCATCATCGGGAGTTTATCGATTAGTCGGTGTTCAGAGCGATTGGCGGGCGGGGGTTGATCCTAATGTAGCGGTTCGCCTGAACACCTTGGCTCACCAGGAAATGATCGAGGCCTGGGCAGCATGGCGTCCTGAATCCGCGACGATCTCGCCGCAGTCCGGCTGGTGGTGGAGTGCCGCGGAGTCGGGGCGCGGCTACGGCATCGAGATCAAGGACGGCCGCGCCTTCATCGGCGCCTACATGTACGACACCGATGGCACGCCGGTCTGGTACGTCTCGACCGGAACGATGACGAGTACCACGTCCTATTCCGGCGACCTGCTCGAATTCCGCGGTGGCCAGACCTTGTCGGGGTCGTGGCGGGCGGCCTCGTCGGCCGGATCTCCCGGGCGCATCTCGCTATCGTTCACCAGCGCCACCACTGGAACACTGACGCTACCCAACGGCAACGGCGTCTCGCTTCAACGCTATGACATCGTCGCCGGCGGCGTTTCTGCCGGTGCAAGTGCGGGGATGCCCGAGGCCGGTTGGTGGTGGAATGCCGCGGAAGGCGGACGCGGTTACTTCCTCGAGGTCCAGGGGGCCGCGAATGCCCTGTTTCTGGCGACCTACATGTACGAGAACGATGGCTCGGCAGCCTGGTATGCGGCGCTCGGAACCGTCATCCAGTCCGCCTTCTCCTCGGGCCAGCTTTTCAGCGGTCGCCTCTATGAGTATCGGGGTGGACAAACGCTCAACGGCCGCTGGCAGGACACGACGGGGTGGGCCGATCGAGGTGCCCTCAGCATCCTGTTCCACAGCAGCACCGTGGCAACCCTGACCTTGCCGAACGGCAGGCCGGTGCCTCTCACGCGATACACGTTCTGAGTCCGTAGCGGATCGCGATTCTTTTCGTCACGGCACCTTCAAATCCGGCTTTTGACGCCTCGTTCACGCGGCTCTGACGGCGTGCCGACAGGATCGACGGATGACAAGCAGCCTTTCGTACATCGCCAGAATTCGCGCGTGGATGACGACAGGCCTCCCGGAAGGTGGGGCGGGAGGAGGCCAGAGTCCCCGGACGGACCTCCAGGATCCGAAGGGACCGCCGGCTCCTCCCGTCCTGCTGCAGTCTCGCGTGCTCTTCGCCGTCGCCAATGCGGATCCGTTCAGCCAGAAGGAGAAGACGACGATGACGACCCGCCTCTCGCGATGGCTCGGCTGGTTCCGGTTCTCTTTGCTGTTCGTCGGTCTCGTCATCGGCATTGCGCCTGCTGCGGCGCAACGCATGTTGACGATCGAGTCCCACGATCTTCCGGCCTACACCGACCTCTATGCCGGTCCCCTCGATACCCACAAGAAGGTGACGTTGCGCGGAGAGCTCCACCTGCCGCCATCGGTGGCCGGAAAAGTGCCGGCGGTCGTGATCCTCCATGCCAGCTTGGGCATCACGGCGTCGGAGAGAGGATTCGCGGAGGCGATGGTCAAGGTCGGCATCGCCGCCCTTCTTCTCGACTGGTTCGGGGGACGAGGGGTCATCAACACCCAGCAAGATCAGAGCCAGGTCAGCTTCCCAAGCTCCGCCGCGGACATCTTCGCGGCGGTCAAAGCCTTGGCGGCATTGCCCGAGATCGACGCCGCCCGGATCGGCATCCTCGGCTTCTCTCGTGGCGGCACCTCGCAGGTGATGGCCAATTCGGAAACGCTGGCCGCCCGCTGGCTCGGGCCGACGCAGCGGATTGCCGCGTTCGCGCTCTATTACGGCGGCTGCAATCGCTATCAGACACCGCTCAGGCCGGTGGCGGCGCCTATTCTGATCCTGTCAGGCGAGAAGGACGACCTCACCACCGCGGAAGCGTGCGAGATCTACGCGCGGGACCTCGCTGCCGCCGGCCGCCCTGCAGAAATCCATGTGCTCGCTGGCGCCGCCCATGCGTTCGACCGAGTGATAGGAACCCGGCTCGGCACCGATGCCAACAGCGCGAACTGTCCTTTCCGCATGCAGGAAGACGGCGTGCTCGAGCTTCCGGACGGCAGCAAGATCAACGATGCGCAAGGGCTTCAGGCCTATGCCCGCCGTTGCGTGACGCGAGGCGTCACGCTCGGCGGCAGCGCCAAGGTCCGCGACGAGGCGCGGGCGATCCTGCTGCGCTTCATGACCGCCGCCCTCAAGCCCGGAACCTGATGATGGTCCGCCATCTACGGAGACGATGAGAAGGTGCCCTGGCCTTTTCGACGCCGACGGGCTGCACGGCGAACATCGTCCTCGGCGGGTTGAAGTAGGGTCCTCTCAGCTGTCTTCGGCCTCGAAGCCGCGGCCCTTGACCACGGCGTCGTTGCCGAGCTTCTCCCGCACCTTGTCCATGGCGCGCTCGGCCCGTGCGCGCTTGGCGATGCCGGGATCGAGGAGGTCGGCGGCATCGTCGCCGTTGAACGGCTTCAGGTGGTCGGCGCCGATGCCGATCAGGCGGAACTTGGTGCCGTCGGTCTCGCGTTCGAGCAAGGGCAGGGCGGCGCGGTAGAGCTGGTCGGCGAGCTGGGTCGGGGTCTCCAGCGCCTTGTGGCGGGTCAGGATCTTGAAGCCCGAGGTCTTGAGCTTGAGGGCGACGCCGCCGCCGGCGAGCCCGGCGCGCTTCAGCCGCCGCGACAGCTTCTCGGTCAGCTGCCACAGCTCTCGGGCGAGGGCGTCCCGGTCGCTCAGGTCCTCGTTGAAGGTGGTCTCGGCCGAGACCCCGACGGCATCGCGCTCGGGCTCGACCGTGCGGTCGTCCTCGCCGCGGGAGAGCCGGAAGAGCCGCCGGCCCATGCTGCCATAGCGCCGCATCAGGTCGGCCTCCGGCAGCTCCTGCAGCTGGCCGATCATGGTGATGCCGTCCTTGGCGAGGCGCTCGCGGGTGGCGGTGCCGACGCCGTAGATCAGGCCGACCGGCTGGGCGGCGAGGAAGCCTCTGGCCTCGGCGCCGCCGATGATGGCGAAGCCGCGCGG
>CAXNIC010000088.1:0-14697 GCA_964201945.1 Alphaproteobacteria bacterium | reverse complement strand
GCTCCGCACCGTCAAGGCGGCCGGTAGCGTCCGCGGCTGATCCGTGGCACGGTTGCGGCCATGAAGACGATCTTCGTCATGGTCAAATGCGAGTTGGGGAAGGCCTATCAGGTCGCTGACGAGGCCATCCTCAACATCGACAAGGTGTCGGAGGTCTATTCGATCTCCGGCCAGTACGATCTTCTGATGAAGTGCTACCTCCCGGACGAGGACGACATCGGGCACTTCGTCACCGAGAAGGTGCAGCGCCTCGGCGGAGTCAAGGACACCTTCACGATGATCACCTTCAAGGCCTTCACCTAGCCGGGGCACCGGGTCCCCCGGCCTCCCAATATGACCTGTCACCCGGCCCCTCACGCTCGCCTCATCACACGATGAACAGACCGTCTCCGAGCGGAAGCGCCGTACTGACGCCGATCCTCTACGGCGTCGCCGTGCTCCTGATGCTGCTCGGCCAGTGGCGGCCGCTCTTCCTGATGGATGCCTCGCCGGAACCGTGGATCATGGTCTTGAGCGAGGCCGCCGCCGGCAGGTACCGCTTCGGCACCGACATCGTCTTCACCTCCGGCCCGCTCGCCGACATCTACACCCGCCTCTTCAATCCGCTGACCTATCGGGCCGTCCTGGTCGTGGTCTATGGCCTGATGGCGCTGCAGGCGGTCGCCTTCACGATCCTCGCCCGGCGCGCACGCTCACTCTTCTTCCCGCTCCTCCTGCTGCCGGTGCTGTTCTTCATCGTCGCCCGCGACGTCCAGGTGATGCTGACGCCGCTCCTGGTCGCGCTGGTCGTCCTCGGCCGGCCGACCGGACGCGGCACCGTCATCCTCACGCTGATCGGCGCAGTCGCATCATCCATCTCGACGCTGATCAAGTTCTCGGTGTTTCCGCTGTCGATCGGCGTCTTTCTCCTAGTCGATCTCAACCGGATCCGGCTGCGCGCGCTGCCCGTCGCGACGATCACCTATCTCGCCGCCTTCTACCTGTCCTTCGCGCTTCTCGCGCCCGAGGGCAGCGACTTCGTCTCCTACCTGAAGGGCAGCATCGAGACCTCGGCCGGCTACTCGGCGGCGATGTCGGTCGTCGGGCCCTGGCGGGACGTGGCCGCCTATGCCGTGGTCGCCGGCGTCGCTCTCGTCGCCCTCTTCGTCATGGAACGCCGGCGCGTCGCGGCCGGCGGGACCTTCGGCTGGAACGCAGCCGCGCAGGTCCTGGCGACCCTCCTCTTCGTCTGGCTCACCATCAAGATCGGCTTCGTGCGCCACGACCTCCACGTGCTGACCGCGTTTTCCGGACTGACGATCGCGATCTGCATCTATGGCATGAGCCGCCTCCCTCCCTCCGGGATCGGACGAGCGTCGGCGGCCGCGCTGGCCGTGGTAGTGGTCGCCGGCTCCTTCTATTCGCATGTCCGGCTCGCGACCGATCCCGGCATCCGCTTTCCGATCAAGGAGACTCTCGTCGACTCGCTTGTCGCCGTCCCGCAGGAACTGGCGCGGACGGCGGGCGCGATTTCAGACCCGGAAGGATGGCTCTCCCGCCGCCTGCAGGACCGCGCGGCATCGCTCGCCGCGATGGCCAGGACCAGTCCGCTCACCGGCATCGAAGGGACGATCGACAGCATCGGCTCCATCCAGGCGAGCCTGATCGCCGCCGGGCTCGCCTATCTGCCGCGCCCTACGATCCAGGAATACACGACCTATACGAAGGCCCTGATCCATCGCAACCGGGCCTTCTTCGCCGATGCGAACGGTCCCCGCTACATCCTGTTCGAGGCGTCCGCGATCGATGAGCGCTTCCCGGGCCTCGCCGAGGGAGCGTCCTGGCCGGTCTTCCTCTCGGCCTATGCGCCCGAGAGGATGGTCAACAACGACGTGCTGCTTCGCCGCCGTCAGGCTCCCCTCGCCGATCTCCTCGGTGCGCCGGTGGGCGGCAGCGGCGAGCTCGGTGCCCCGCTCACGATCGAGTTCGGGCCTGATCCGGTCTTCCTCTCCCTCGATGTGAAGCCGACCCTGATCGGCCGCATCGCCGACCTGCTGCTGAAGCCGTCGTTCCTCTATCTCGGCGTCACCACGACCCAGGGGACCGAGCAGATCTTCCGGCTGATCCCGGCCATCGCGCGCGAGGGCTTCATCGCCTCTCCGGTCGTGCGCACGAACCGGGACTTCGTCCGCCTCGCCGAGGGCACCTCGGCCGAGAACATGCAGCGGATCAAATCCATGCGTGTCTTCGCCGGCTTCGGCGGCAAGTTCACCTATGAGCCGACGATCACCTACACCGTGCAGCGGATCGATCGCGCCAGGCTGGCGGCTGGGCGCGACTGGTCGCTGACGGCCGAGCAGGCGATCTCCTTCGATCGCCAGCGGACCTTCGAAGCCATCATCGCGACGTCGGGCGCGCCCGGCCCCGGGCTCATGATCATCAACGAAGGACTGTTCGTTCACGCGCCCCGCCGACTGCCTCTCGACGTCACCATTGCCGGTGCTCTCGAAGTCGGCTTCGGCCTGATGCCGGGAAGCTGGAGCGGCGGCAACACCACCAACGGCGTGTGCTTCCGCATCCTCGACGGCGAGGGCAAGGCGGCGCTCTGGGAGCGCTGCCTCGATCCGCTGAAGGTCGAGGCGGACCGGATGCGGCAGAAGGCCTCCGTGCCGCTCCCCATCGGCACCGAGCGGATCGTGCTGGAGACCGACTGCCGCGGCGACTGCGGCTGGGACTGGTCCTACTGGAGCGAGATCACGCCGATCCGACGCTAGCCGCCGCGCGAGAGTCAGATCCGGCGGATGGCGAGCCTGGCCATCGCATGCCACTTCGAATTCTCGCTGTAGACCCTGAGATAGATCTGGCTCGGATTCGACCCGGACTGATGTTCCAGGATGATCTGCGCCGTCTTGTCGGTTTCGAAATAGGTGTCGATCAGGCTCGGCGTCAGGTTGGCGGACGCCGGGCTGCCGACGCAGATGATGCTGGGGTCGCTGTTCTCGATGCCGCGCATGCCGGGAGGCACAACGAAGTTCGGGTCGTATGTGCGCAGCCGGCAATATCCCGCCGATGCCGGCGATCGGATTGTGGTCATCTCGGGCGGCTCGTTGGGGCTGAAATACGGTGCGATCGACATGCCGGTGATGTGATAGAGGCCGGGCGCCAGCGTGATGACCCCCGTCGCCATGTCGCACTGGATCGAGTTCCCCTTCCGCACGTCGGTGTCGGTAAAGACGCGCGTGTTGAAACCCGCCTTGCACAGCTTTGATTCGGGCGAGAGCTCGGTGAACACTGCGTAGTCGTGACCCGGCGCCGCGCTTTGCGCGGCGACATCGCGGGTCGCGAGCGCGCCGGCCAGCAAGGCGGCACCTCCGACCAGGATATTCCGGCGATCGGCAGCCTCACGTATCGATTGGCTCATGGTCCGATGTTCCTTTCTTTTGGGCGCGGGTTCAGCGGGCACGATCCGGTCTCTGTACCGGCGTCGGTATTGATGAGATCCTTCGATGCTATCAGCAACTGCGTCGGCATGCCTCCGATACACTTCCCCTTCCGCCCGCTCGGTGCCGCGCGCGTCCACCGCAAAGTCGTGGTCGTCGGCGCCGGTCCGGTCGGCCTCACGCTCGCCATCGACCTCCGGCTGAAGGGCCTCGACGTCACCCTGGTCGACGAGGACGACACCGTCTCGACCGGCAGCCGCGCCATCTGCTGGGCCAAGCGCAGCCTCGAGATCTTCGATCGCCTCGGTATCGTCGGCCCGATGGTGGCGCGTGGCGTCACCTGGAACACCGGCCGGGTCTTCCATCGCGACCGGCAGGTCTATGAGTTCAACCTCCAGGCCGAGGCGGGCCACGCATTCCCCGCCTTCGTCAATCTGCAGCAGAACCTCGTCGAGCAGATGCTGGTGGACCGAGCGGAGACTCTCGGCGTCGAGTGTCTGTGGAAACATCGGGTGGTCGGCCTCGACGTCCGTGAATTGCCGACGCTGGCGGTCGAGACGCCCGCAGGTCCCTGCACGATCGAGGCCGACTGGCTGCTCGCCTGCGACGGCGCTCGCAGCCAGATCCGCCGGCTGATGGGCCTCGACTTCAAGGGCCAGGTATTCGACGACCGCTTCCTCATCGCCGATGTCCGCATGAGCGCTGACTTCCCGGCCGAGCGCTGGTTCTGGTTCGATCCGCCCTTCCATCCCGGCGGCTCCGCCCTCCTCCACCGCCAGGCCGACGACATCTGGCGGATCGACCTGCAGCTCGGCCCCGACGCCGATCCCGTCGAGGAGAGAAAGCCCGAACGGGTCATCCCGCGCCTTCGCGCCATGCTCGGGCCGGAACGGCCGTTCGAGCTCGATTGGGTCAGCGTCTATACCTTCCACCGCCGGCGGCTCGAGCGCTTCCGCCACGGCCGGGTGATCTTCCTTGGCGATGCCGCGCACACGGTCTCGCCCTTCGGCGCCCGCGGCGGCAACAGCGGCATCCAGGACGCCGACAATCTCGCCTGGAAGCTCGCCGCCGTGCTGAAAGGCACAAGCCCTGAACCACTGCTCGACAGCTACGATGCCGAGCGCGGACCGGCGGCGGACGAGAACATCCTCAACTCCACCCGTTCGACCGACTTCATCACGCCGAAATCCGGGGCGAGCCGGCGGTTCCGCGAGGCGGCGCTGTCACTGGCCGGCGATCATCCCTTCGCCCGCAACCTGATCAACTCGGGCCGCCTGTCGGCACCGAGCGTCTACCGGGCATCGCCGCTGAACACGGCCGACGTCGATGTCTTCGCCGGCCGGTCGAGCCCGGGATCGGTCGCCCCGGACGCACCGCTCGATGACGGCTGGCTGCTGCCCCGCCTCGGCGGCGAGGGTTTCACGCTGCTCGGATTCGGCGTCGATATCGAGGCACCGCTGCCGTCGGTCCGCCTGCCGGCCTCGGGCCTCGCGGCCGAGCGCTACGACGCCACCTCGGGCACCGTTTACCTGATCCGGCCGGACCAGCATGTCGCCGCCCGCTGGCGGCATCCGACACAGGAGGGCATCGCCGCCGCCCTCGCACGGGCTGAAGGAGCGTTCGCATGACCAGGGGCATCGAGCGTCCGGACGACGTCTACGAGGCACTGATCGAGCTGCATCGCGGGCTCGACGAAGAGGCGAGCCGCCGTGCCGATGCCCGCCTCATCCTGCTGCTCGCGGCCGAGATCGGCGATGCCGAGACCCTGAAGCGCCTGATCGCCGCCGCGCGCAAGGAGCCTTAAGCGGATTCGCCTTCGGGACCGGCGACCAGGATCAATCCGCCCGGCTCCTGGACGACGCGGAGGCGCTGGCCGTCGGTTCCGGTGGTGACGACGGCCTCGCCCGAGACATCCGTTGTGGCCTCGGACCAGGCCTCGGGGGCGACCGCGAGAAGCTCCGCGGCCCTCCCCCCTTCCAGCGGATTGTCCCGGCAAAGCGCGTTGAACGCGTCGTTCGACTCACCGATGCGGCCATCATCCTCGACGAGCGCCACCGGCGAGGGCACGAGCTGGATCGCCGCCCGCAGTCGGTCGGTGAGGGAACGGGCCGCGTCCACCTCGCCGCGGAGGCCGCGGATGGCCATGGCGCTCACCGCGAGGTCCGCCAGGAGGCCGAGCCGACGACGCTCGCGTTCGCCGAACGCCGCCTTCGGCGTCCGGTCGATCAGGCAGACGGTGCCGATCGAATAGCCCGACGGCAGCCGGATCGGCATGCCGGCATAGAAGCGGATCTCCGGCCCGCCGGTGACCAGCGGATTGTCGGCGAAGCGCTCGTCCTTGGTCGCGTCCAGGATGACGAGCGCCTGCTCCTCCAGGATCGCATGGCCGCAGAAGGACACGGTCCGCGGCGTTTCCGGCACATCGAGACCGATGCAGGCCTTGAACCACTGGCGCTCGGCGTCGATCAGCGAGATCAGGCAGATCGGAACCTCGAACAGCTCCTGCGCCAGCTTCACGATCGCATCGAAATCGGGATCAGGCGGCGTATCCAGGATGTCGAGCGATCTCAGCGCCTCCAGCCGATGGCTCTCGTTCGCAGGCGTCGGGGGGATTTTCATGCGGCGATCCTCTGGCTGCGGCCGATCTCGTAGACCGCGTGGACGACGCAGACGCGCAGATGGTCGTTGTCGAAGGGCAGGAGAAGCTGCTCGTAGCTGGTGATCTGCCCGGGCAGGCGCCAGGTGCCACGGCGACAGTCGGGCTGGCGCCCCGTGCCGACCTGGTGGAACGGGGTCGCGAGCATCGTCCGGGTCACGGTCGAGCCGACATCCTCGAATCTGAGGCCGCTCCAGACCGTCGGGAATGACTGGCGGATCACCTCTCCCGCATGCTTGACGAACGGGCCGGTGCCGTCGGCGGGCAGGATCACCGTCATCGATGCCTCGGCCGGGGCGTGGCCAACGAAGCGGTTGTAGTCGTTGAGGTGGGCCATGAGGCGCGTACCGCGAAAGCCCACCCAGGTCTGGTGGAGCCTGCGCAGGTTCGGCGACACGATGTCGATCCATTTCATCATGAACGAGCCGCTCCGGATGACGAGCGGTCCCGGTCCGGCCTGCCCGCGCGCGGCTCAAACCCTAGCGGCAGGTCCCGGAGGCAACAAGGGAGGCCTTTCAGCCCGCCTGGCGAAGATCCACCACCGCATCCTTGATGTCGTTGATCAGCAAAGTACGGAGCCGGGCGAGGTGCGTGTCGAAGATCGCCAGGTGGCGGCGGGGGTCGCCGAGATTTCCGGCTTCCGCGTCGAGGTCGGCGAGATAGCCGCAGAGCTCGGCCGCGACGTCGCTGACCGAGGTATAGCCGAAGGTGCCGGCCTGGCCCTGGATACCGTGCGCGAGCGAGAAGAAGGCCGGCAGCAACGGGCCCATCGCCAGGAGGTCGGCATGCATCTGGGTCGCGAGCTTGGTCAGCTCGGCGACATCGTGGAGGGCTCCGATCCGCCACTCGCCCCTGAGGCTGGAGACGATCGTCGCCGACTTGGCCAGGATCTCTTCGAAGCTGAGACCTTCGGCGCCGTTGGCGACGCGATCCTTGAGGCGGTTCGGAAGCGGGATGAGCTTGGCGGTGGCTTCGTGCATGGCGGCAACTCCGGGTGACGTCCCTGACCCGCCGAACCATGCCCTGATTTTCTTAAGGAACGGTTACTCCGGATGTAAAACTCCGTAAACGCACCTTAAGATTATTTCTGAAGATCGGCCCACATCTCCTTGTCTCTCTTGGCAGTCCAGATCCGTGGATGCGAAACACCCGTCGCCTCGTCATAGGCGCGGCTGACGTTGAACGGCAGGCAATGATCGAAAATCACCCAGCCGCCATAGGCCGGCTTGAGGCGAGCATGGGTGGCGTCGAAAACCTGTTTCAGCGACCGCCTGGCCCGGACGCCTTTCCTGACCTCGGCGGTCATGTCGCGGATGAAGCCGCGGGTCGCCTCGATCGCGCGCAGCGAGGATTTCGGCGTCGTCATCGCCTCGCCCCGGCCGGGCACCAGCTTCCTTGGGGCCAGCGCCGCGATCTTCTCCAGCGTCCGCGGCCATTCGCCGAGATGGGCGTCGCCGCAATAGGGGGTCGCCCCCTCCTCGACCAGGTCGCCCGAGAACAGCACCTTCTCCTTCGGCAGCCAGGCCACCGTGTCGCCGGCGGTGTGGCCGGCGCCGGGATGCCAGATGCGGATCTCACGCTCGCCGAACCAGACGGTCATCTCGTCCTCGAAGGTGACGGTCGGCCAGGTCAGGCCCGGCACCGTCTCGACGGCGCGGAAGAGCCGGGGGAAGCGGTCGACCTCGCTCTTGAAGTCCTGGGCGCCGCGCTCGCGGATCAGGTCGCGGGTCTTCCGGCTGGCGATGATCGTATGCGCGCCATAGGCCGAGGCGCCCATCACCCGGACCGCGTGGTAGTGGGTCAGCAGCACATGGGTCACCGGCTTGTCGGTGACCGTGCGGATCACCTCCATCAGCTCCCGCGCCAGGACCGGCGTGGCCCGGGCATCGATCACCATGACCCCGTCGGGGCCGACGATGATGCCGGTGTTGGGGTCGCCCTCGGTCGTATAGGCGTAGACCCCCTTCGCCAGCTCGGCGAAGGTGGCCTTCTTCTCGACGAGATCCGCCTGCGAGGCGAAAGGCTTCGACATCGATCTCCTCCCGGTTGCCGGGCGAAAGCATAGGCCGGAAGACCGCTCCGCGCGAAGCAGGGCCGTGTTGCAAGGGATCGACCCTCCCTGTAGCGTCCGGCGCATGTTCGGACGGGCCTTCAGATCCTCTTTCGTTCTGGCTCTGCTGGCGGCCCTGTCTCCCGTTTCGGCGCCGGCCCAGACCCTGGAACGCGTTGCCGAGCGGGGCGAGGTCGCCATCGGCGTCACCAACACCTTCCGGCCCTATGGCTATGTCGAGGATGACGGGCGCATGGCCGGCCTCGAGATCGACCTGGCGCACTCGATCGCCGAGTTCCTCGGTGTGAAGGCGCGCCTGGTGCCGGTGGCCGCCGCCAACCGGATCCCCTGGCTTCGCCAAAGCCGGATCGACCTGATTCTCGCCTCGATGCCAGTGACCGAGGAACGGCGGAGCGAGGTCGGCCTGATCGAGCCGCCCTACTACGCCTCGGGCGTCGCCGTGCTGGCCCCGGCCGAGGTCGGCCTCAGGACCTGGCGCGACCTCGCCAACCGGCAGGTCTGCGGGCTCCGCAACAGCGCCTACAACCGGGTGGCCGAGCGCTACGGCGCCTCGATCGCGTCTTTCACCACCAGCCCCGAGGCCGAGGATGCCGTGCTCGGGCGCCGCTGCGTCGGCTGGGTCTTCGACGAGGCGACGCTGGCGGGGGTCCTCTCGCAGAAGGCCCGCTGGTCGGGCCACACCCTGGCGCTGGTGACCGACGAGCCCAGGCCCTGGGCGATCGGGGTGCCGCTGGCCGAGCGCGACGGCCCCTTCGGCCAGCTGATCTCCAACATCGTCACCGACTGGCACCGCTCCGGCCAACTGCTCTCCCTCCAGGAGAAATGGGGCCTGCCGGCCAACGGTTTCCTTGCCGACATGAACCAGAGACTGAGGTAGCCAGGATGATCGGCCCGCTCGAGCTGCTGATCGTCCTTCTCATCGTCGTGGTGCTGTTCAGCTCGGGCAAGATCCCGGACGTGATGGGCGACATCGGCAAGTCGATCTCCCGCTTCAAAGACGGGATGAAGGGCAAGGACGAGCCCGGCGACCACGACCGCAAGGGCTGACCGGCGATGGAGCCGGCCGAATACGACAAGATGCACGCGGTCGAGGAACGGATGTGGTGGTACCGCGGCCTCCACGCCAACCTGCTCGGCCAGCTCGCCCGCCATGCACGCGCTGAGGCGCCGGTGCTCGACGCCGGCTGCGGCACCGGCGGGCTCCTGAAGCGGCTTGCCGGCAAGCCCGTCGGCCTCGATTACGCCGAGGTCGCTGCCCGCTACGCTCGGACCAAGAGCGGGCATCCGGTGGTGGTCGGGAGCGTCAACGACCTGCCGTTTGCCGCCGGCGCCTTCGCTGCCGTGGTCTCGGCCGACGTGCTGGCGCATCAGAGCGTCGACGAGGCGCGGGCGCTCGCCGAGGCGCGCCGCTGCCTGGCTCCAGGAGGCGTGGTCGTCGTCAACCTGCCGGCCTATGCCTGGCTCCGGTCGGACCATGACCGCCGCGTCCACCAGCCGCGCCGCTATACCCGAAGCGGCGTCGCCCGCCTTCTCGGCGCGGCCGGCTTCCGCGCCATCTTTACGACGTATTGGAACACCATCCTGTTTCCCCTGATGGTGGCGCGACGACTCCTCTTTTCCGGCGGCGACACCGGCGACGTCCGGCTGATGCCGGGACCGGTCGAGGCGATCTTCCGCCAGGCGGTGCTGCTGGAGAGCCGGCTCACCTCGCGGGGCGTCCCGCTTCCCTTCGGTGGCTCGGTTCTGGCGGTCGGAGTGAAGGATGGATAATCGGCCCTATACCCTCTCGATCGTCGTTCCCGTCTACAACGGCGCCTCCTCGGTCGGTGAGCTGGTCCAGGCGCTGGAGGCGCTCGACATCCCGGGCGGGCACGAGATCGTGCTGGTCAACGACGGCAGTCCCGACAACAGCCGCGACGTCTGCGTCGAGCTGGTGAAGACCGCCAAGATCCCGGTGACCCTGGTCGACCACGCCCGGAACTACGGTGAGCACAACGCGGTGATGACCGGCCTCCGCCACGCGCGCGGCAAGTGGGTCATCAACATGGACGACGACCTGCAGAACCCGCCGTCGGAGGTCGTCCGCCTCCTGAACTATGCCCAGGAGAACAAGTTCGAGGTCGTCTACACCTACTACGACGAGAAGCAGCACGCCGGCTGGCGCAATCTCGGCAGCCAGTTCACCAACTGGTGCGCAACCCAGCTGCTCGACAAGCCAAAGGACCTCTATCTCTCCAGCTTCCGCTGCATGAGCGCCTTCCTGGTCGAGCGCATCCTCGACTACCACGGCCCCTTCCCCTACATCGACGGCCTGATCCTGCAGATCACCCGCGACATCGGCCGGCTCAAGGTCCAGCACCTGCCGCGCGCCATCGGGCGCAGCAACTACACGCTCCGCCGGCTGGTGCGGCTCTGGCTCAACATGTTCGTCAACTTCTCGGTGATGCCGCTCAGGCTCGCCACAGTCACCGGCATGGTGCTGGCCGGCATCGGGCTGCTCGGCGTCATCTTCGTCTTCATCGAGGCGATGATCCGCCGCGACACTCCGCCCGGCTGGGGCTCGCTGATGGCGGCGGTCCTCTTCCTCTCCGGCATGCAGCTGATGATCCTCGGCATCTTCGGAGAGTATCTCGGCCGCATCTACCTCACCCTCAACCGGAAGCCCCAGGCGATCGTCCGCAAGATCTTCAAGCGCGATCCCGAAGGGCGCGTCATTGCCGAGGCCGATCCGGCATGACGCACTACCTGCTGCTCGGGCTCGGCATCCTGCTCGGCGTCGGCGGCCAGTTCCTGCTGAAGAGCGGCTCGGACGCCGGCGGCGTCGTCGAGCAGTTCCTCCGCCTCTCCACCATCGCCGGCCTCGGTTGCTACGGCATCGCCGGCATCTGCTACACGCTGGCGCTCCGAGGGGTGCCGCTGTCGGTAGCCTATCCCAGCGTGTCGGCGAGCTACGTCATCGTCGTCGTCGCGGCCCACCTTCTCTGGGACGAGCCGCTCGGCCTCCAGCAGATCGCGGCCGTCGCCATGATCACCGGCGGCATCGGGCTCCTCTACTGGAAGGCCTGACGGAGGAGCGGCCATGCCGCGGTTCTTCAATCCGCCGACCGTCTGGAAGCCCTTCGGCGCCTTCTCCATGGGCGCCGTCCAGGGCGATGGCCGCATCGTCCACCTGAAAGGCCAGGTTCCCCTCGATCTCGGCGGCCAGGTCGTCGGTCGTGGCGACATGCCCATTCAGACCCGGAAGGTTCTGGAGAACATCCGGGACGTGCTGGCCCATGTCGGCGGTGAGATGAAGGACATCATCTCCCTAACCCACTACGTCACCGACATCCGCGCCTTCATGGCGACCGGCCCGCTCCGGAAGGAGTTCTTCTCCGAGCCCTACCCGACGACCACCACCGTCGAGGTGGCCCGGCTGTACCATCGCGACATCCTGGTCGAGATCACCGCCGTCGCCGAGGTTCCGAGAGAGCGTTTCAGGGAGCCGGCCTAGCCGGTGCTAGGATGCGTCTTTGCCAGTGAGGCGTTAAATGGCGGAGCTGCTGAAGGTCCAGAAGTTTCCGGTCGGCGACATCTACGTGCCGACCAAGCGGCGGACGACGCTGGATCAGGCCAAGGTCGACCAGATCGCCGAGAGCATGCTGGCCTCCGGCCAGCTGACCCCGATCATGGTGCGCGCCGACGGCAAACGCTTCGTCCTGGTCGAAGGCCTGCACCGGTTGGAAGCCTGCAAGGCGCTCGGCGAGACCATGATCGCCGGCATCCTGGTCCACGCACGGCGAAACTAGGGTTTGCGGGCTCGGACGCAGAGGAAGGCCGGGCGCTCCGCCAGTTTGCCGTAGCTGTCAGGATGCGGCCGCCTGAGTTCCTCCGACGGCCGCGGTTCGAGCAGGCGCTCGATCGCCATCGCCAGGGCATCGCCACCGCCGGACGAACGGCATAGACTTGAGCCCAGCCTTCGTTCGCGAGCAACGACGATGCCAAAGGACGTGAGCGCGCTGACGCTGCAGTTTCTGGAATGGGTGGCGGCCGGCCGGCGCAATCATGCCGACCTGATGGAGACGTGGCGCAGTTCCTGCCCGCGCCTCTCCATCTGGGAGGACGCCGTCCTCGACGGCCTCGTCCGCTACGACTGCGTCAGCCGCGTGATCGAACTGACGCCGTCGGGACGAGCCGTCCTGACCGTCAAGGCGGCGGCTGAAACCCTCGTCAGCCGCGCCGCCGAGTAATCAGCCGGCGAGCTTGTTGGAGCAGAGGCTCGCGACCTCGGAGTCCGGCTTGTCCTTGCCCGGCATGGTGGCGAACTTGTCGGCGAGGTCGCGCCTTGCATTCCAGTCGAGCTTGCCCGGCTCCTTGTTATCCACGCGGGCGCGGGCATCGCAGAGCGAGGCCTGCAGGTCGATGATGCCGGCATGAAGCTCGGCCCGCGCCGTCCGGCTGGTCACCTGGATGCCGAAATAGCTGGAGACGAAGGGACCGACCAGCATGCCGAGGGCGAAAACGTAGACGAGTGACCGGTTGGCGCGCCACTTGGCGCCGAGGCCCTTCAGAAAGTCCATGGTGATCTCCCTACCCGATCTCTGTTTCGATTGAACGACCGCTGCAGCCGCGGCATGCGGCTTGGGCTCGTCGGCCCCGGCATCGGTCACATGAAATTCTTGCGAAAGCGGCAATTATTCTGCCTGCGACCAGCATAGAAGCTTTGCCGGATGGAATACAGGTATTTAAATATTTAACCGCAGATCAGATAATCGAAACGGCTGAATTTCCCAATGCCGGTAGGTATTTGAGAATTATTTCCTAGTGCAGAAGCTGGATGCAGGAATGGATGGCCTGGACCACCCGCTTCGCCTGCTCGTCGCTGAGCTCGGGGAACATCGGCAGGCTGAGGATCTCCGAGGCCAGTGCCTCGGTCGCCTTGCAGCCCTTGGGTCCCAGGGCGACGCGGCCGGCATAGGCCGGCTGCAGGTGGACCGGCATCGGGTAGTGCACGTTGGTCGCGACCCCCATCGCCTTCAGCCGCTGGCGGAGCCCGTCGCGAAGGCGGTGGCGGACGACGTACTGGTGATAGACGTGGGTCACGCCGGCGGCGAGCCGTGGCTTGCCGATGTGGCGGAGCTCGCCATCGTAGATCGCCGCGATCGCGCGGCGCCGCGCGTTGTCGGCGGGAAGATGGCGGAGCCGGACGCGCAGGATCGCCGCATGCAGCTCGTCCAGCCGCGTGTTCATGCCGGTGATGGCGCTGATGTAGCGCTCCCGCCAGCCGTACTCGCGGATCTCGCGGACGCGCTGGGCGAGATCCGCATCGTCGGTGGCGACGATGCCGCCATCGCCGAAGGCGCCGAGGTTCTTGGTCGGATAAAGCGACCAGCAGGCGATGCGGCCGAAGGCCCCGACCTGGCGGTTACCCAGCATGGCGCCATGCGCCTGGCTGCAATCCTCGATCACCGGCACCTTGGCGGCATCGCAGAGCTGGACGATGCGGTCGATCGCCGCCGGCTGGCCATAGAGATGGACCGGGATGACGGCCTTGATGGTGTCGCGCTTCAGCACCTCGGCCAGCTCGTCCGCATCCATGGTGTAGCGCTCGGGATCGACGTCCAGCAGCACCGGCACGGCGCCGACCAGCTCGATCGCCGCCACGGTCGCGACCGCGGTGTGCGAAACCGTCGCCACCTTGTCGCCGGGACCGACGCCGAGTGCCCGGAGCGCTATCTCGAGAGCATCGGTGCCGTTGGCGACGCCGATGCCGTGGCCGACGCCGACGAAGCGGGCGAACTCGGCCTCGAAGCCCTTCACCTCTTCGCCCAGGATGTACCAGCCGCTGGCGAGAGCCTTGGCGACGGCGGCATCGATCTCGGCCTTGTGGGCGAGGTAACCCGCCTTTGGATCGGCTTGGGGGATCATCAGAGGTACTTGTCCAGGTTCTGGCGGTAATAGGCGAGACAGTGGCGGAGGCCCTCCTCCAGCTGCACCTTCGCCTCCCAGCCGGTGAGGCCGCGGAAGCGGCTGTCGTCGGCATAGTAGTCGCCGATATCGATGCGCTTGCGCTCCGCCGGGAACTCGCGGATCACCATCTCGCCTCCGCCATTGGCTTGGATCAGGGCGTCGCCCAGCGTCTTCAGCGAGATCGGCGGGAAGCCACCGATGTTGAGCGCCTGGCCGTCGACCTCCGGCGTCCATGCCGCCCGCAAGAGCGCGTCGACGGCGTCATCGACGAAGGTGAAGTCGCGGAGCTGCTCGCCGCCCCAGACCTCGAACGGCTTGCCTTCGAGGACGAGGCGGAGCCAGACGCCGAGGAAGGTCTGGCGCGCATCCTTGATGCGCATGCGCGGCCCATAGGTGTTGGTGAGGCGGAGCGCCGTCGCCTTCAGGCCGTAAACGTTGTTGTAGAGGATGTGATACCACTCGCCCGCCATCTTGTTGATGCCGTTGACGTCGGCGGGACGGAGCAGATGGCGCTCGTCGACCGGCAGGTAGTCGGGCTTGCCGTAGAGCTGGCGGGTCGAGGCGAAGACCACCTTCACGCCGGGATTGCGCTTGCGGCAGGC
>CAXNIC010000087.1:0-14730 GCA_964201945.1 Alphaproteobacteria bacterium | reverse complement strand
GCCGATTTCGGCGGCAAGGTCATGGATTGAGCGGAGGCAGAAACGGGACGGGGACAAATATGGCACCCACGCGCTTTCATTTTGCCTCAGGCGGCCCTATCCTTCCGCCACCGTGGCCGGATCGACCGGCCATCTGGGAAATGTCGGCTTAACTTTGAGCAGGGGGGCGACTGCGGTTGATTTCGCCGGCCGAACCCGGCGATAGTTTCCCGACCGCGACGGTCACCAGTCAGGACCGAGCGTCATCCCCCGACCCATGAATGCCATGGAGGCACTATGACCCGCTCGTTCGCCCTTCTCGCGGCCCTCGCCGCGATCGCCGCCTCGTCTCCCGCGCTTGCCCAGGACAAGGTCACCAAGGCCACCAACTGGAAGGCCCAGGCCGAGCATGGCGGCTACTATCAGGCCCAGGCCAAGGGCATCTACGCCAAGTACGGCCTGGACGTGACCATCCGCCAGGGCGGCCCGCAGATCGACAACAACCTGCTGATGCTGGCCGGCCGCATCGACTTCAACATGGGCGGCAATTCCGACAGCGTCTTCGCCTTCGCCGAGAAGAACGTGCCGTTCCGCGCGATCGCCGCGATCTTCCAGAAGGACCCGCAGGTCATCATGTCCCACCCGGGTGTCGGCAACGACACCCTGGCGGCGCTCAAGGGCAAGAAGATCCTGGTCAGCAAGGCGGGGCAGGTCAGCTACTACCCCTATCTGAAGAAGCTGTTCGGCTTCACCGACGAGCAGGTGGTGCCCTACACCTTCAACCTGGCGCCCTTCCTCGCCGACAAGCAGATCAGCCAGCAGGGCTATGCGACGTCCGAGCCGTTCCAGGCGATCAAGGCCGGCGTGAACCCGGTCGTGCATCTCTTGGCCGACAACGGCTATCGCACCTACTCGACCACGATCGAGGTGAGCCAGAAGATGATCGACGAGAAGCCCGACCTGGTGCAGCGCTTCGTCGATGCCTCGATCCTGGGATGGAAGGACTACATCTACGGCGATCCCTCGGCCGGCAATGCACTGATCAAGAAAGACAACCCGGACATGACCGACGAGCTCATCGCCTTCTCGATCGAGGCGATGAAGAAGTACGGCATCGTCGATTCCGGCGACGCCAAGGATCTCGGCATCGGCGCCATGACCGACAAGCGCTGGAAGGAGCAGTTCGACGACGCGGCGTCGCTCGGCGTCTATGCGCCGTCGATGGACTTCACCAAGGCCTACACCACCAAGTTCGTGAACAAGAAGGTCGGTCTCTGATCGCGCCTTGAAGATGGACCCGCTCGTCCGGCTGACGGGCGTCGCCAAGCGATTTCCGAACGGCACGCTGGCCGTCGATCATGTCGACCTCGCGATCGAGGCCGGCAGCTTCGTCACGCTGCTGGGACCGTCCGGCTGCGGCAAGTCGACGGTGCTCCGCATGATCGCTGAGCTGGTCCGGCCCAGCGCCGGCCGCATCGAGCGGCCGGGGCTGCCCGAGGCGGGGACGACCGGCGGGCATCCGGAGCTGGGATTCGTCTTCCAGGAGCCGACGCTGATGCCCTGGGCCAACGTCGCCGACAACGTGGCCCTGCCGCTCAAGGTGGCGGGCTATGCCAAGGCCGACGTGAAGAAGCGCATCGACGAGGCGATCGCCATGGTCGGCCTCGAGGGCTTCGCCCATGTCTATCCGCGCGAGCTCTCCGGCGGCATGAAGATGCGGGTATCGATCGCGCGCGCGCTGGTCACGCGGCCTAAGCTGCTCCTGATGGACGAGCCCTTCGCGGCGCTGGACGAGATCACCCGCTTCAAGCTCAACAACGACCTGCTCGAGCTCTGGCAGCGCCTCGGCTGGACCGTCGTCTTTGTCACCCATAGCGTCTTCGAATCCGTCTATCTCTCGAACCGCATCCTGGTGATGTCGGCCCGGCCCGGACGCATCGTCGCAGACGTGCCGATCGACGCCCCCTATCCCCGCGACGACCGCTTCCGCGTCTCGGACGCCTATGGCGATCTCTGCCGTGTCGTCTCGCGCCACCTGCACGAGGCGATCGCCGCATGAGCGACGAGCCTCTGCCCCGGCGCCGCGGCGATCCCCTCTGGCTCAAATTCGGCGCGCCGCTCCTGATCGGCATCCTGGCGCTGGCCGGCTGGGAGACGATGGTCCGGGTCAACGAGATCCCCTGGTACATCCTGCCCGGGCCGATCGCGATCGCGAAGACGCTGGTGCGCGACTGGCACATGCTGTGGCCGTCGCTGCTGGGCACGCTCAGGGTGACCGTGCTGGCGCTGATCGTCGCCGTGGTCGGCGGATTCTCGCTCGCCGTCCTCTTCGCCTCGGCGCGCTGGATCGAGCTCAGCTTCTTTCCCTATGCGGTGATCCTGCAGGTGACGCCGATCGTCGCGATCGCGCCCTTGATCATCATCTACATCGACAACCTGACCATCGCGCTGCTGGTCTGCGCCTGGATCGTCGCCTTCTTCCCGATCCTCTCCAACACCACGATCGGGCTGAACTCGGCCGACCACAACCTGCTCGACCTGATGCGGCTCTATGGTGCCAAGCGCTGGCAGGTGCTGCGCTACATCCGCATCCCGGGCGCTCTGCCGTTCTTCCTCGGCGGCC
The DNA here is from genome assembly GCA_964201945.1 of Alphaproteobacteria bacterium. GTDB lineage: Bacteria > Pseudomonadota > Alphaproteobacteria > SHVZ01 > SHVZ01 > SHVZ01. The sequence goes on along the minus strand of CAXNIC010000087.1, from coordinate 12,128 downwards.
TTCGGATTTCGGGTGGCCTGGCGCTGATCGGCGCCATCGTCGCCGAGTTCGTCGCCGGCGGTGCCGGTGCCGGATCGGGCCTGGCGTTCCGCATCCTGGAGGCGAGCTACCGGCTCGAGATCCCGCGCATGTACGCCGCCCTCTTCCTCATCTCCGCCACCGGCATCCTGATCTTCCTGTTCTTCACCGCCCTCACCAACCTGCTGCTGCGCCGCTGGCACGAGAGCGCGATCCAGCGCGAGGGATGACGCGGCCGCGCTTGACCCCGGCTCCGCGCTCGATGAAGTTGCCGGCATGAAGCTGAGCCTGACCTTGCCGACGCTCTTTCCGGGGCCGGCGGCGCGCATCATCGAGAACGTGCGCGCGACGGTGCGGGATCTCGACTACGAGATCGTCGTCGTCGGGCCGTTCGAGGTGAGCGGACCTGACATCCGGTGGGTCAGGGAGGAAACGCCGAGAGGAAGTGCTGCGGCGTCGGCGACGGCCTATGAGCACTCGACCGGGGACATCGTCTGCCCGCTGGCGGATGACGCCGAATTCAAGCCGGGCTGGGCGACCGAAGGTCTTCAGGCGCTGGTCAAATTCGAGAACGGCCGCCCCTATGCGATCGGGATCGGACAGATCAACCAAATGGTCGGGACGGTCTTCGGCATCTACTATCCGTTCTTCCCGATGGTGCGGCGCTCGACGCTCGATGCGGTCGGCGGGTTCTTCTCGCCGCACTACAAGCATCACTTCACCGATGCCGACTTCGCCTTCCGCATCTGGTCGATCGGCGGCGCCTGCGGCTACACCGAGCGCGACTACGTCGAAAGGAAGCCGCGCGAGACCGCCGGCTTTGCCGATACGGCGATGCGTCTCGACAGCGCCCGCAACGAGTCCCTGAAGCGGGACATGGACACGTTTCTCGGCCTGTGGGGCGCGCGCTATGGCCAGGGATGGAATACCCAGGAGCTGCGCGCGATCAATATCGACGTCGATCCGATCTTTCGGATGTTTGTCGCCGATGGCAACACGATCTACTTCAATCATCCGAAATTCGCCGAGGCCCATCAGCATTACGTGCAGATGATGGGGGCTCTTCACCAGAAGCAGGACGCGGCCCGATCCACTTGGGCCGGTTGAAGGGCGGCCTATAATTTGATATTTATCGAAATATCAAATCCTAACCACCCCTCCGGACCCCCTCATGGCCGACCCCATCAGAAACGTCCTGTTCCTCTGCACCCACAACTCGGCGCGGAGCGTCATTGCCGAGGTGCTGTTGAACGCGCATGGGCAGGGGCGCTATCGCGCCTTCAGCGCCGGCAGCCATCCCTCGGGGCGGATCAATCCCTTCGTCGAGCGGCTGTTGGTCTCGATGCAGCTTCCGACAGAGGGCATCCGTTCGAAGGACTGGGATGAGTTCGCCAAGCCCGGCGCGCCGGTGATGGATTTCGTCTTCACCGTCTGCGACCAGGCGGCGGGCGAATCCTGCCCGGTCTGGCCGGGCCAGCCGGTGACCGCGCATTGGGGATTCCCCGATCCCTCCAGCTTCCAAGGCAGCGATGCCGAGAAAGCCGCCTTCACCGCCGACGTCTTCCGCATGATCGAGCGCCGCATCCGGCTCTTCGTCGACCTGCCGCTTTCCAAGCTGTCGAAGCTGGAGATCCGGCGTCGCATCGACGAGCTCGGGTGATCCGGATGCCCGCCGATCTTCCCCGGAAGTTGGTCGCGGAATCGCTCGGCACCGCGCTTCTGCTCGCGGTCGTCATCGGCTCCGGCATCATGGGCGAGCGTCTTTCCGGCGGGAACGCGGCGATCGCGCTGCTCGGCAACACGCTCGCGACCGGTGCCGGCCTGGTGGTGCTGATCACCGTCTTCGGGCCGGTCTCGGGCGCGCATTTCAATCCGGTGGTGACGCTGGTCTTCGCGCTCAGGGGCGAGATCGGCCGCGGCCTCGCCGCCGCCTATGCCGCGGCGCAGACGGTGGGCGCCGTGATCGGCGTCTGGGCCGCACATCTGATGTTCGCCGAGCCGGTCTTCCAGGTCTCGGCGAAGCTGCGGGACGGGCCGGCGCAGGCCTTCGCCGAAGCGGTTGCGAGCTTCGGTCTGCTTCTCACCATCCTCGGCACGCTGCGCGCCCGCGCCGATGCCGTGCCGATGATGGTCGGGCTCTACATCACCGCGGCCTACTGGTTCACCGCTTCCACCTCCTTCGCCAATCCGGCGGTGACCGTGGCGCGCTCGCTCAGTGATACCTTTGCCGGCATCGCGCCCGCGTCGGTGCCGGCCTTCATCGCGGCCCAGGTGGTCGGCGCGCTCGCCGCCGCCTGGCTTCTGCGCTGGCTCCACAAGGCGGTATGATCGCCGCATGATGGACTCGAAGGATGCGGTGCCTGCGCTCGGCGCGCTCGCCCAGGAGACGCGCCTCGCCATCTTCCGTCTGCTGATCGAAGAGGGGCGGGAGGGGCTACCCGCCGGCCGCATCGCCGAGCGGCTCGGCGTTCCCGCCGCCACCATGTCGTTCCACCTGATGCAGCTGAACCATGCCGGCCTGGTGGTGTCGCGCCGCGAAAGCCGGCTGGTCATCTATGCGGTGAACGCCGAGCGCGTGAACGATCTCATCCGCTTCCTCACCGAGGATTGCTGCGGCGGCCGTCCGGAGCTCTGCTTGCCGGCGGCGGCCTGTGCGCCGAAGCCGCGAGAGGTCGCGGCGATGAAACCGCGCCGGCGGTCGGCGCGTTGACGATGTATCCCTGATCCCATCGCAAGAGCGGGAGAGGTCCCATGCCCGAAGCCCTGACCAGCTTTCGCACCATCGTCGCCGACGTGGATGCGGCGCTCGCCTTCTATACCGGTCATCTCGGATTTGCTGTCGGCTTCGACGCGCGGCCGGCCTTCGCCGCGGTGACCCGCGGCGGCCTGCAGGTCTGGCTGAGCGGGCCGAAGAGCTCCGCCGGCCGGACGCTCGCCGACGGGCGGGTGCCGGCTCCCGGCGGCTGGAACCGCATCGTCCTGCAGGTGGCCGACATCGCCGCCGAGGTCGAGCGCCTGAAGGCCGCCGGACTGGCGTTCCGGGGGCCGATCGTTAAAGGCCCGGGCGGCAGCCAGATCCTGCTCGACGATCCCTCCGGCAATCCCATCGAGCTGTTCCAGCCGGCCGGCTGAGCCGCGCTACCGCCCCGTCGTACCCAGGGCGGCTGGTGATTCCGGGAGCCCGATCAGGCTGTCGACGCGTGTGATCGCCGCCGGCGTCAGCTGCTTGTTGGCGGTGAGCGCCAGGTTTTCGCGGGCAACCTTGATCGCGGTCAACTGCCTAGCCAAGTCCTTGAGGCGGAGCGCCACCTTCATTTCCGTCTCGTACGCCTCGATGTAGCCGACCATCGCGTTCAGCGAGGCGTTCTGGCGCGCCGAGGTCGACGCACGGGCCGCGTTCAGGCTGCCGAGCGCATGCGCGGCCTTGGCCATCGCTTCGTCCTTGGCGCCCGCGGCGAGGACGGAGGACGGCTCGAAGGAGCCTTTCCAGGCATAGGGAGCGACCGCCAGCACCGCGGTCAATGCGGCCATTCCCAGGTAGAGGGCGAGGCTCTTGGCAGGCATGGCGGTCCTTGGATGCGATCCGGTGATCGGTCGCTCCTACAAAACCCATGCCGACCCCGTCCGTTGCCGCAGGGGAATTTCGGGCGTACACATTGACACATTCGAATTCATCTATATATTAGCCGGCATGGACATCAGCCCCCAGCTCAAGGCCCTCGCCGACCCGGCCCGGCTCCGCATCGTCGAGTTCCTGCGTCAGCCCGATGCCGGCTGCTGCGCGCAGCCCGACCGGGTCTGCGCCTGCGACATAGAGACCTTGCTCGGCCTCTCCCAGCCCTCGATCAGCCATCACATGAAGATCCTGACCCAGGCCGGGCTGATCAGCGGCGAGAAGCAGGGACGCTGGATGTACTACCGCCTCGAGCCTGTCGCCTTCGCCGAAGTCGTCGCCGCGCTCGCTCCCTTCTCGATCCCGCCGGCCGCCCCGCGCGCCCGCGCTGCCTGAAACAGAGGACGTCCCCATGAACCCGCTTCCGATCGCCATCATCGGCGCCGGCCCCGTCGGCCTCGCCGCTGCCGCCCATCTGCTTGGCCGCGGCCTCACGCCGCTGGTGCTGGAGTCCGGCCCCAAGGTCGGCCACACCGTCCGCCAATGGGCGCATGTCTCCATGTTCTCGCCCTGGGGCTTCACCATCGACCGCGCCGCCCGCGCGCTGCTCGAAGCCTCGGGCTGGACCGCGCCGGCCGCCGACGAGGTGCCGACCGGCGGCGATCTGGTGACGCGGTATCTCGAACCGCTGGCGGCATTGCCGGCGATCGCGCCGCATCTCCGCTTCGGCGCGAAGGTGGTTGCCGTCGGCCGCAAGGACTTCGACAAGGTGAAGACCGCCGGCCGCGACGCCCAGCCCTTCGTGCTGCAGATCGAAAGCGCTGACGGCACCCGCTCGTCGGTCGAGGCCGCCGCGGTCATCGACGCGTCCGGCACCTGGGCGACGCCGAACCCGATCGGCTCCGGCGGTCTGCCGGTGCCGGGCGAATCCGACTGCCGCGACCGCATCGCCTATGGCATTCCCGATCTGCTCGGCGTCGAGCGCGACACTTATCGCGACAAGGCGGTGATGGTGGTCGGCGCCGGCCACTCGGCCTTGAACGCGCTGCTCGAGCTGACCGAGCTTCAGGAGTCGGCGCTGGCGACGCGCATCCTCTGGGTCACCCGCCGCGACCAGGTCGAAAGCGCCTTCGGCGGCGGAGAGGGTGATGCGTTGCCGGCGCGTGGCGCGCTCGGCACGCGGGCGAAGCGTGCCGTCGCCGACGGCCGCATCGAGGTGCTGTCGCCGTTCCGCGTCTCCGCGCTCTCGCGCTTGGCCGATGGCCGCATCGCTGTCGCGGGCACGCTGCGCGATCATCCGGTGTCGGTCGAGGCCGACCGGCTGATCGTCGCCACCGGCTTCCGTCCCGACTTCGATCTCCTGCGTGAGATCCGGCTCGATCTCGATCCGTGGCTCGAGTCCACGCGCGCGCTGGGGCCGCTGATCGATCCCAACCTGCACAGCTGCGGCACCGTGCGTCCGCACGGAGCCAGGGAGCTCGCGCATCCGGAGGCCGGGTTCTACATCGCCGGCATGAAGAGCTATGGCCGCGCGCCGACCTTCCTCCTGGCCACCGGCCACGAGCAGGTGCGCTCGATCGCGGCATCGCTGGCCGGCGACCACGAGGCGGCGGCGCGCGTCGAGCTCGAGCTGCCTGAGACCGGCGTCTGCCATTCGACGCCGAAAGTGGGCAAGGCGCTGGTGGGCGCGGAGGCTGAAGCGGCCGGATGCTGCGGCGGCCCGGCGCCGGCCGGGGCGGACGCCTGCTGCGTCGCCGATGTCGAAGCCAAGGCGGCGGGCGAGGAAGGCTGCGGCTGTGCCGCACCGACACCGGCCGCGGTGGTCGTCGCGGTGAAGCCGCGGGTCAAGGTTCCCGCCGGCGGTTCGGGTTGCTGCGGCGGCGACTGAGCCGTAACGTCGGAGTGTAATGGGCACGATGCCGAGAGGCCGGCGCCTCTGGGTGATCGCGGCGCTCGGCATCGCCCAGATCCTCTCCTTTGGCGCCACCTTCTACCTGCCGGCGATCCTGGCGCGGCCGATGGCGACCGACACCGGCTGGCCCTTCGCCTGGGTGATCGGCGGCCTCTCGCTCGGCCTCCTGGTCGCGGGTTTCGCCTCGCGGCGCGTCGGCCATGCGATCGAACGCCATGGCGGCCGTCCGGTGCTGGCGACCGGCGCTGCCACGATCGCGCTCGGTCTCCTCATCCTCGCGCTGGCGCCGAACCTCCCGGTCTACGTGCTTGCGTGGATCGTGACCGGCCTCGGCATGGCGGCCTGTCTCTACGATGCCGCCTTCTCGACACTCGGCCGCCTGTTCGGCGCCAACGCGCGCAGCGCGATCACCACGCTGACGCTCTGGGGCGGCTTCGCCAGCACCGTCTGCTGGCCGCTTTCCGCATACCTGGTCGAGACCGTCGGCTGGCGCGGCACCGCAGCGGTCTATGCGGCGATCCACCTGCTCGTGGTCGTGCCTCTTCATCTCTTCGCGCTTCCACGCGAGGAGCGGCGCGATCCCCTCGCAACCGCGTCCGGCGATGAGGCGGGACGCGCTGCCGATGCACCGCCGGTCCGGCGCGCCGCGACCTTCGCGATCCTGGCGGCGGTGCTGACCGGCGGCGGCGCGATCTCGGCGCTGTTCTCCGTGCACATCATCGACATCCTGCAGGCGAGCGGCATCGGGCTCGCGGCCGCGGTGGCGCTGGGCGCGCTGATCGGTCCCGCGCAAGTCGGCGCGCGGGTCGTCGAGATGGCGTTCGGCGGCCGGCATCACCCGATGTGGACTTTCACCGCCGCGGTCGTCCTCATCGCCGCCGGGCTGACGCTGCTCTGGCTGGGATTTCCCCTGCCGGCAGTGGCGCTCATCAGCTACGGCGCCGGCAACGGCATCTGGTCGATCGCGCGCGGCACCGTGCCGCTGGCTCTGTTCGGCCCCAGCGGCTACGCCGTGCTGATGGGGCGCCTGGGGACGCCCATCCTGATCGCGCAGGCGGTGTCGCCATCGGCCGGCGCCCTGCTGCTGGAGGCGACGGGCGCCGACGGGACGATGGCGGTGCTGTGCGGCGTGGCGTTGCTGAACGTCGCCGGCATCGTCGCGCTCTGGCTCTGCAGCCGCTCGCTGCGCGCCTCTAGCTGAGCTCGTCGCGCCTCTGCTGCAGGAAGCGGCGGACGGCGGGATCGGCTTCGAGGCCGATGGCGCGCTCATAGGCCGTGTCGGCCGCCTTCGCGTTGCCGATGCGGGCGAGGAGATCGGCGCGCGCCGCCCAATAGGGCTGATAGTCGGCGAGACGCGCATCCGCCGCCGCTTCGTCCAGCACCGCCAGACCGGCTTCGGCGCCGTCGGATTCGGCGAGGGCCACGGCACGGTTGATCGCCACCACCGGCGACCCCGTCATCGCCTGCAGCGCACCATAGAGGGCGGCGATCGCCTCCCAGTCGGCACGGCCGGTCACGCGGCGGACGACATGCGCGGACTGCACCGCCGCTTCCAGCTGATAGCGTCCGGTGACGCCGGCGCGGCTGGCGTGGCTCAGCAACCGCTCGGCTTCCTCGATCAATTGCGGATCCCAGGACGCGGGGTCCTGCTCGGCCAAGGGCACGTAGTCGCCCTCGGCCGTCCGCCGTGCGCTTCGTCTCGCTTCCGCGTACAGCATCAGCGCCAGCAGGCCCTGGGCTTCCGCCTCGTCCGGCAGCAGCGACACCACCAGGCGTCCGAGCCAGATCGCCTCCTCGGCGAGATCGCGGCGGCGCGCCTCGGTGCCGGCGGGATCGGTCCAGCCCTCGGCGAAGGCGGCGTAGATCGCCTCCAGCACCGCTTCCAGGCGCTCGGGCAGGTCGGCCGCGTCCGGCATCCGGAACGGGATGCCGGCGTCCTTGATCCGGGTCTTGGCACGCACCAGCCGCTGGCCCATTGCCGCCGGCGAGACCAGGAAGGCCGAGCCGATGGCAGCCGCATCGAATCCCAAGATCGTCTGCAGGATCAGCGGCGCGCGGATGGCGGGGTCGATCGCCGGATGCGCGCAGGCGAACATGAGCGCCAGGCGGTCGTCGGGAATCTGCATGTCGTCGCCCTGGCTCATCTCGTCGGCGAGCAGCTGGAGATGGCCGGTCGCGTCCGTTGCCGTCCGCCGCCGCCGCGACGCATCGATCAGCTTGCGGCGCGCCGCCGCCAGCAGCCATGCCTCCGGTTTCTCCGGAACGCCCGAGACTGGCCAATGGGCCAGCGCGGCGGCGAAGGCGTCGGCCAGCGCGTCCTCGGCACCGGCGACGTCGCGGGTCCGCGCCGCGAGGAAGGCGACGAGCCGGCCGTAGCTCCGCCGCGCCACCGCTTCGGCGGCGGCGCGGGCGTCGTCGCCGGTTCCTCGCGGCGCGATGGCTACATTTCCCAGATCGGGCGCACCTCGACCGCGCCATGGGCGGCGGCAGGACAGCGCGCGGCCCAGGTGAGCGCCTGGTCGAGATCGGGCACGTCGACGATGTAGTAGCCGCCGAGCTGCTCCTTGGTGTCGGCATAAGGCCCGTCCTGCACCTTGGTCTTGCCGCCGGAGACCCGCACCGTCGATCCCGACGCGGTCGGCTTCAGGCGATCGGCGCCGACATAGACACCGGCCTTCCGCATCGCCTCGCCATAGGCGCCATAGGCGGCCATGACCTTCTCGATGTCGGCCTTGGTCGATTTGTCGTAGCCGGTCTCGTCGCTGTAGATCAGCAGCATGTACTTCATGTCGGTTCCCTCGCGTTTGAGGCGGGCCTCATGCGCCGCCGACTCTGATGACGTTCGAGGTCGCGGGCGTTCGACAGGCTTCGGAACAATTTTTAGCCCGCCGGCTCCTCCAGGACGTCGTAGCGGAACTCGAACTTCACCGGGTCCAGCACCACCATGGTGCGGAACTTGGCGACGTCGGGATTGGCGTAGAGGAACCGGCGGGTGAAGGCCTCGTAGGCGGCGACGTCGGGCACCTGCACCACGAGCGCGAAGTCCGGGTCGCCGGTGACGAAGTAGCATTGCCGGACCGCCGGCTCGGCCATCGCGGCCCGCTTGAAGTTGTCGATCATGTCGATGCGGTCGCGCTCCATCGTCACCTCGACCAGGGCGGTCATGTGCCGGCCGGCGTAGGCCGGCGCCAGCACCGAGACGTCGCCCTGGATCACCCCGGCCTCGCGGAGCCGCCTGACCCGCCGGAGGCAGGCGGGCGGCGAGATCCCCACCTGCTGGGCCAAGTCCAGGTTGGTGACCAGGTTGTCCCGCTGCAGGCGGTCCAGGCTTCGCCGGTCGACGGCATCAAGTTCGATCATGGATTCCATGTTGCCGTCGATTTCGGAACTATTGGTCTGAAATCCGGACAAATCCGAAATCCTCCGGTGAGCGGCCGGGGGTAGCATTCATCCATGACAGAGCTGGCTCCGAAGGTCGTTCAGGTTACCGGGCGCGACGTGGAGGCGGCCGCTCGTCGCCTCGCCCCGCATATGTCGCCGACGCCGCTGGTCTACTCGCCGGCGCTCTCCGATCTCCTCTCAGCCGAGATCTGGCTGAAGCTGGAGACCGCCTCCGAGATCGCCAGCTTCAAGCTTCGGGGCGCGCTGAACGCGCTCATGTCGGTCGAGAATCCGGGCAGCGCGCTCACATCCTCGACCGGCAACCACGGCCAGGGCGTGGCGCTGGCCGCTCGCCGGCTCGGCATCCCCGCCGACATCTTCGTCCCCGTCGATCCCAACCCGGTGAAGGTCCGGATGATCGAGCTGCTGGGCGGGCGGGTCCATGTCGGCGGCCATGACATCGACGCCGCGAAGGAGCGCGCCTATGCGCATCAGGCGAAGCACGGCGGCACCTTCGTCGACGACGGCGAGACTGCGCATCTGATCGCCGGCGCCGGCACCGTCGGGCTCGAGATCGGCAAGAGCATCGAGGACATCGACGTGCTCTACGTGCCGATGGGCTCGGGCTCGCTCGCCAGCGGCACCGCGACCGGGATCAAGGCGGTGCAGCCCAACGTGCGCGTGGTCGCGGTCCAGGCGGCCGGCGCGCCGGCGATGGTCGAGAGCTTCCTCGCCCGCCGCGCCGTCGAGCGGCCGATCGCGACCCGCGCCGACTGCCTCGTCTGCCGCATTCCGGCGGCGCAGGCGCTCTCGACCCTGATCGCCGCGGTCGACGACGCGCTGCTGGTCACCGACGCAGAGATGCTGGCGGCGGTGCACACCTATCTCGCCCGCGCCCATCTGCTGATCGAGCTGGGATCGGCGGCCCCCCTGGTCGGCGCCTGGAAGGAACGCGAGATGATCCGCGGCAAGCGCGTGGTGCTGGTCGTCTCCGGCGCCAATGCGGTGCCCGAGATCGTTGCCGAGGCTCTGCGGACACCGCCGCTGGGCGGGGCGTTCGCGTGAGCGCGTTAGCGCCGCGCGCGCGTCTTCATGTCTTCGAAGGCGGCCGTCAGCGCCGCCATCAGCTCGGGCTCGCTGGCGTCGTGGCCGGCGGCATGCACGAAGCGGAGCTCGGCCTCCGGCCATGCCTCCTTGACCTCGAAGGCGTTCAAGGGCCGCGTCACCACGTCGTAGCGCCCCTGCACCATGATGCAGGGGATGTGGCGGATCTTCGGGATCTCGGCCAAGAGCTGGCCCGGCTTCACGAAGAACTTGTTGGCGACGTAGTGGAAGAAGATCAGCGTGCCCTGGCGCTTCTGCTCGATCGTGGCGTCGGGCGACTTGGCGGGCGTCTTGAAGCTGGAGAGGCGGGTCGAGTACTCCCAGAACGCCTCCGCCGCGGGGCCATGGACCTTGGGATCGGGATCGGCGATGCGCCGGTGATATGCCGAGACCAGGTCGCCGCGCTCGGCCTCGGGAATGGCGCGGGCGAAGGGCGCCCACAGGTCGGGGAACAGGTTCTGCACGCCGTTCGACCACCAGTGGATCGCCGCGTCGGCGCCGGTGGTGACGCCGCGCAGCACCAGGCCGGAGACGCTGTCGGGATGCGCCTCGGTATAGGCCAGGCCCAGGAACGCGCCCCAGGAACCGCCGCCGACCACCCAGCGCTCGAAGCCGAAATGGAGGCGAAGCCGCTCGATGTCCCGGATGTGCCCTTGCGTGTCGTTGCCGGACATCTCGCCGAAGGGCAGCGAGCGGCCGCCGCCGCGCTGGTCGAACAGGATCAGGTCGTAGACGGCGGGATCGAAGGTGCGCCGGTTCGCCGGCACCGAGCCGCGGCCGGGACCGCCATGCAGATGCACCGCCGGAATGCCGCCCTTCTTGCCGACGCGCTCCCAGTAGAGGCGGTGCGGCGGATCGACGTCGAGAAAGCCGGTCTCCCAGGGTTCGATGTCGGGATATGGGGGATGGCTTGCCATGACTGTCTCCGTTCGAATGAACGGCCGCGACGATACTTGTCGGTTTCAGAATACGCCAAGGATAAACTGAGGCGAATACAATAAAACGGCGAACAATCTCTCACTCTTAAGGAGGCAAGGACTATGAAATATCTATCTCGTCTGGCGATCGGCGCTGCCGCGCTCGCGGCCTTCGCCGCCCAGCCGGCCACGGCGCAGGAGAAGGTGCTGAGGGTCGTGCCGCATGCCGACCTCAAGGTGCTGGACCCGGTCAACGTGACCGCCGCCATCACCTACATCCATGGCCTGATGATCTACGACAGCCTGATGGCGCTGGATGCCAACCTGGCGCCGCAGCCGCAGATGGCCCAGGGCGTCCAGGTCTCGGCCGACAAGCTCACCTACACCTTCACGCTCAGGCCCGGCCTCAAATGGCATGACGGCACGCCGGTGACGTCCGCCGACATCGTGCCGTCGGTGAAGCGCTGGATGGCGCGGGCCCCGGTCGGCCAGAAGATGGCGCCGTCGGTCGCCTCGATGGAAGCGCCGAGCCCGAACACCTTCGTCATCAAGCTGAAGGAGCCCTATGCGCTGACCGAATACTCGCTCGGTCTCGCCGGTCCCATCTACATGCCGCAGAAGGTGGCGGAGACCGATCCCAATACGTCGATCACCAGCTCGGTCGGCTCCGGCCCGTACAAGTTCGTGGCCTCCGAATGGAAGCCCGGCGCCAAGGTGCTCTACGAGAAGAACAAGGACTACGTGCCGCGCAGCGAGGCACCCAGCTTCTTCTCCGGCGGCAAGGTGGTGAAGCTCGACAAGGTCGAGTGGACCATCATTCCCGACGCCAACACCACGGCGGCGGCGCTGGGTCGCGGCGAGGTCGACTACTGGAACAATCCGCCGGCCGACTTCGTGAAGATCCTGGCGGCGAATCCGGAGATCACCCTGCAGATCCTGCATCCGCTGGGTTTCATCAACATCGGTCGCACCAACGCGCTGCTGCCGCCGTTCAACAACGTGAAGGCGCGTCAGGCGCTGGCCTATGCCTTCGACCAGACCGAGTTCATGCAGGCGGCCTATGGCGATCAGCGCTGGTGGCGGACCTGCGGCTCCTACTTCGTCTGCGGCACCACCTATGGCAGCGAGGCGGGATCCGAGCCCTACGCCAAGCCGGACATCGCCAAGGCGAAGCAGCTGCTCG
>CAXNIC010000086.1:0-14852 GCA_964201945.1 Alphaproteobacteria bacterium | reverse complement strand
ATCCACGAGATCAAGCCCGAGGAATGGCTGCGCACCGTCGATGTGAACCTCAACAGCATGTTCCACTGCACCCGGCTCGCCGTGCCGCTGCTGAAGAAGGCCGGCGGCGGCTCGATCATCAATCTCTCCTCGGTAGCCGGCCGCCTAGGGTTTCCGCTGCGCACCCCATATGCCGCGACCAAATGGGCGGTGGTGGGCCTGACCAAGAGCCTGGCGATGGAGTTGGGTCCGCATAAGATCCGGGTGAACGCGATCCAGCCCGGCATGGTCGCCGGCGACCGCATCAACCGCGTCATCTCCGCCCGCGCCAAGGCCGTCGGCAACTCCTTCGAGACCCAGCGCGGCATCCTTCTCTCGAAGATCTCGCTTCGCACCGAGGTCACCGCCGACGACATCGCGGCGATGTCGGTGTTCCTGGCATCGCCCGCCGGCTGCCGCATCTCGGGCCAGGCGCTCAGCGTCTGCGGCAACGTCGAAACCCTGGGCTGACGCCCGCCTTTCCAGACACGAGGACACGCCCATGGCTGCGAAGCAGCGCAAGGTCATCATCACCTGCGCCGTCACCGGTTCGATCCACACGCCCACCATGTCGCCGCACCTACCGCTGACCCCGGACGAAGTGGCGAAGGACGCCATCGCCGCCGCCGAGGCCGGCGCCGCCATCCTGCATCTCCATGCCCGCGATCCCAAGGACGGGCGGCCGACGCCCTCGCCGGACGTGTTCATGGAGTTCCTGCCGCGGATCAAGCAGGCCTCGAATGCCGTGGTGAACATCACCACCGGCGGCGGCCATGGCATGACCTTGGCCGAGCGCCTGGCGGCACCGCTCAGGGCCAAGCCGGAGATGTGCTCGCTGAACATGGGCTCGATGAACTTCGGCCTCTACCCGATGCTGGACCGCTACAAGGAGTTCAAGCACGAGTGGGAGCGGGTCCATCTGGAGAACAGCCGGGACTTCATCTTCCGCAACACCTTCAAGGATATCGAGCAGGTGCTGAAGACCCTCGGCGAGGGTCACGGCGTCAAGTTTGAGTTCGAGTGCTACGACGTCGGCCATCTCTACACGCTGGCGCATTTCGTCGAGCGCGGGCTGATCAAGCCGCCGTTCTTCGTGCAGACGATCTTCGGCATCCTCGGCGGCATCGGGCCGGACCTGGAGAACGTCGACCACATGAAGCGGATCGCCGACAAGCTGTTCGGCGAGGACTATTACTGGTCGATCCTGGCCGCCGGCCGCTTCCAGATGCCCTTCCTCACCCATGCCGCGACCATGGGCGCCAATGTCCGCGTCGGCCTGGAAGACTCGCTCTGGCTCGGCAAGGGCCAGCTCGCCAAGTCGAACGCCGAACAGGTCGCCAAGATCCGGCGCATCATCGAAGAGCTGTCGATGGAGATCGCGACGCCGGACGAGGCGCGCAAGATGCTGGACCTCAAGGGCGGGGACACGGTCGGATTCTGATGGCGATATCAGGCAAGACGGCGGTCTACGGCATCATCGCCGATCCCATCGGCCATGTCCGTGGGCCGACCATCTTCAACCCGCTGTTCGAGACGCTGGGCATGGATGCGGCAATGGTGCCGTTCCATGTCAGCGCGACGTCGCTGCAGCGCGCCGTCGCGGGATTTCGCGCGATCGAGAGCCTGAAGGGCTGGCTGGTCACCAACCCGCACAAGTTCGCGATGTTCCACCTCTGCGACGAGGTCGATGCCTCGGGCACGCGACTGCAGGCCGTCAACGTCGTCCGCCGCGAGACCGACGGACGGCTGATCGGCGGCAACTATGACGGCGCCGGTTTCGTCAACGGGCTCCGCCATGACGGCATCGAGCCGAAGGGCATGGACGTGCTGATGCTGGGCGCCGGCGGCGCCGCCCGCGCCATCGCCTTCGCGCTGGCCGAGGCCGGCGTCCGCCGGCTCGCCATCGCCAACCGCACCCGCGCCAACGCCGAGAGCCTGGCCGCGACGACGCGGAAGTTCTTTCCGGACTTCGCGGTCGAGGTCGCCTCGGCCGAAGCCGGCGATCACCAGATGATCGTCAACACGACCTCGGCCGGCCTCAAGCCCGACGATCCGCTGCCGCTGGAGACCGCCGGGCTCAAGAAGGCGACCACCGTCGTCGACATCATCATGAATCCGGAGATGACCCGGCTGCTGACGCTCGCCAGGGAGCGCGGCTGCCGCATCCATCTCGGCCGCCACATGCTGGATTCGCAATTCCCGCTGCTCGCCCGTCACCTGGGCGTGCCGATATCCTGAAGGAGACGACCTCATGGCCAAGCTGAAGATCTATGGCATCGCCAAGTCGCGGGCGTTCCGCACACTCTGGGTTGCCGAAGAAGCCGGCGTCGCGTTCGATCATATCCAAACCACCTTCGGCGAGGACTCGAAGCAGCCGGAGTTCCTGAAGGTCAACCCGATGGGCCAGGTCCCGGCGATCGAGGATGACGGCTTCACGCTGTCGGAGTCGATGGCGCTCAACCTCTACATCGCCAAGAAGTACGGCAAGGGGAGCCTCTACCCCTCCGACCTCCAAGGCGAGGCCAAGTGCTGGCAGTGGGCGTTCTTCGCCGCAACCTCGCTCGAGCGCTCGATGGGCCTCTTCGTCGCCAATACCTACGTGCTGCCGGCCGAGAAGCGAAACGAGTCGGTCGCCAAGGAGAATTTCGAGGCGGTGAAGCGTCCGCTCGCCGCGGTCGATGCCCAGCTCGCGAAAGGGCCGTATCTTCTCGGGCAGAATTTTACCGTCGCCGACCTCTGCGTCGCCTCGGTGCTCTACGGCGCCTGGTTCAACAAGCACGATTTCTCGGCGACGCCGAAGCTCAAGGACTGGCTCGATCGCTGCCTGACCCGCCCGGGCGCCATGGGCGCGCGAAAGCTGCGGGAGGCCGCCTAAAGCCCTATCACCAGCGGCGAGGACAGCTGTCGCACGGCCTTGACGATGGCCATGCCGACGATCATGCCGGTCTTGGGGTTGCTCACGGTCGGCAGGATGTCCTCGACGAAGGTGAAGCTGCCGAAGGCGCCGCAGGCCCGGACCTCGATCACATGCGTGGTGATCGTCGGATCGGCGATGATGATCAGATGCGTCTTGTCGAGGCCGGCCCCGGCCAGCGCCACGGCAGCGGAGATGTTGACGTTCTGCGGATAGCGGCGCGCGCCGTCCCGCACCGGGCCTTCGTAGA
The DNA here is from genome assembly GCA_964201945.1 of Alphaproteobacteria bacterium. Taxonomy (GTDB): domain Bacteria; phylum Pseudomonadota; class Alphaproteobacteria; order SHVZ01; family SHVZ01; genus SHVZ01. The sequence continues at coordinate 11,670 of CAXNIC010000086.1, read as the reverse complement.
CAGTGAACGGCGCCTTCAGCGTGTTGAGATCGACCATCGTCTCGGCCTCGGTGCCGAACCAGGCCGACGGCTGCTTTCGCACCGTCATCACCACTTCATCCAGGCCGCCGATGGCGGCGGCGGACAGCGTGTCGAGCGCGCCGATGCCTGCCGAGGGCAGGATCAGGCGATGGCCGTTGACCTTCGCGGTTGCGATCAGGCGCTCGCGCAAGGCATCGTCGGTGAGCGCGCCGACCGACGTCACCAGCATGTCCGAGCGCTTGAGTGCCCGCTCGGCGTGATCGCGCACCGCCTGGTGGCCGGCGCCCTCGACCACGGCATCGACCTTCACCTCGAAGAACTTGTCGGCGTCGTTGGTCACCAGATACGGCGACTTGCCGTCACGGGGCTTTCGCACCAGGGCGGCGGCGATCTCGACATCCGGCAAAACGCCGGCGGCGATGGCGGCCGAGACCTGCTCGCCGATCGCGCCCAGCCCCATCAATCCGATCCTGAACATCCTCAGCCCCCCTTCGCCCCGTGGCGGTCGCGCCAGATCCGTTTGGCCGTCTCCGGCACCGCGGCCTTCTCGCCCGTCGAGTTGATGAACATGACACAGAGCGCGCTCGCCTTGTTGACCAGGCCCTTGCCCAGAGCCCAGGTGGCGTAGTGCATGACCAGGCTGCTGGTCCGGAAGCTGACGACGCGCGCACCGATCAGCACCTCGTCCCGGTAATGCAGCGGCTTGTGGTACTCGACCTCGATCTTGGCCAGCACTGGCCCGACCGCGTCGGGCTTGAGCACAATGCCGACCTCGTCCAACGCCCGGATGCGGGCGTCCTCGTACCACTCGAGATAGCTGGTGTGGTTCACATGCGCATAGGCATCGACCTCGCTCCAGCGCACCTGGTGGCGGACCAGGATCGGCCAGTCGCCATCGGCCTGGAAATCGGCGCGCAGCCTGTCGTCGAGCACGAGCGTCATGACACTCCGCATAGCCCGATTGCGGCGGTACCGGAAGCCTCGCCTTGACACTCCTGAAACAGCTGGGGTCCCTTGGGGCATGACCGAACCGAAGCCCCCGGGCGAGCTCTACCCCGCGATCGAGCCCTACGAGACCGGCATGCTGCCGGTCGGCGACGGGCACACGCTTTACTACGAGGTTTCAGGCAATCCGAAAGGAAAGCCCGCCCTCTTCCTGCATGGCGGGCCGGGCAGCGGCACCCAGGCGCTGCAACGCCGCTTCTTCGATCCCGCCCGCTACCGCATCGTGCTGTTCGACCAGCGCGGCGCCGGACAGTCGACGCCGTCGGGCTCACTCGAGGCGAACACCACGCAGCATCTGGTCCGGGACATAGAGACGCTGAGATGCCACCTCAACATCGCCCGCTGGCTGGTCCTCGGCGGCTCCCGGGGCTCGACCCTGGCGCTGGCATATGCCGGCGCGTATCCGGAAGCCTGCGTCGCCCTGGTGGTGCGCGGCATCTGGCTCGGCCGCAAGCGTGACATCGACTGGTGGATCTACGGTCTGAACCGCATCTACCCCGACTACTGGGAGGCCTTTGCCGGGCACCTCCACCCCTGGGAACGCGGCGACATCGTCGAGGGCTATGGCCGGCGCTTAGGCGATCCCGATCCGAAGATCCACATGCCGGCGGCCATCGCCTGGCGCAGCTTCGACCAGCGCTGCTCGGCCCTGCTGCCGAAGACCGGCGATCCGGCGCCTGCCGGCCCCCGCACCCTGGCAGTGGCCCGGATCGAGAACCACTACGTCCGCCACTTGGCCTTCCTCGCCGACGGCGAGCTGCTGCGCGGCGTCGGCCGCTTCCGGAAGGTGCCGGGGGTGATCATCCATGGCCGCTACGACATGATCGCCCCGATCGAGGGCGCCTTCGCCCTGGCACGAGCCTGGCCCGAGGCGACCTTCACCCTCATCGAGGGGGAGAGCCACGACATCGGCGACCCGGGCATCAGGCGCGCGCTTCTGGACGCCACCGACCGCTTCGCCAGCCTCGATTGAAGCCAAGGCTCGCCTTGACAGGCCCGGACCGCGGCCCGAGACTTTTCCCTTAAGAAATCAAAGGTCCGCGCGTGCCCGATCAAGCCCTTCCCGCCGATCTCTACCCGGCGATCGAACCCTATGAGACCGGGATGTTTCCGGTCGGCGACGGCCACCAGCTCTATTACGAGCTCTGCGGCAATCCGAAGGGGAAACCGGTCGTCTTCCTCCATGGCGGCCCCGGCAGCGGCAGCTCGCCCGACCACCGGCGGTTCTTCGATCCGAAGCGCTACCGCATCCTGGTGTTCGACCAGCGCGGATGCGGCCGCTCGAGCCCGACCGCCTCGATCGAGGCGAACACCACCCAGCACCTGATCGCCGACATCGAGGCGCTCCGGCGCCACATCGGGGTCAAGCGCTGGGTCGTCTTCGGCGGCTCCTGGGGCTCGACGCTCGGCCTCGCCTATGTCGCCGCTCATCCGGAAGCCTGCACCGCGATCGTGCTCCGCGGTATCTGGCTCTGTCGGAAGTCCGATCTGCAATGGTGGCTTTACGGCGTCCGCACCATCTTCACCGAGTTCTGGGATGATTTCGCCAACTACCTGCCGGAATCCCAGCGCGGCGACATCCTTGAGAATTACTTCACGCTTCTGGTTCACCCCGATCCCGCCGTGCACATGCCGGCGGCGGCGAACTGGAAGACCTACGAATCCCGCATCGCCTCGCTGATCCCGAAGCCCGGCAGCGAGAAGTCGCAGAGCCCGCGCACGCTGGCGATGTCGCGGATCGAGGCCCACTACATGCGGAACAACGTGTTCCTGCCCGAAGGCGCGCTGCTGGAGGCGGTGCCGCGGTTCCGCCATGTGCCGGCCGCGATCATCCACGGGCGCTACGATGTCATCTGCCCGGCCGAAGGGGCCATCGCGCTTTCCCGCGCCTGGCCCGAGGCGGCCCTGACCATGGTGCCGGACGCCGGCCACTCGGCGATGGAGCCCGGCATCCGGACGGCACTGGTGGCGGCAACCGACCGCTTCTGCGATCTCGATTGAACGGAGACTCTCGAATGCTCAGACACTGGCTGGCGATCGCCGCCATCCTCGTTGCCGCCCCGGCCTCGGCCCAGGAGCTGAAGATCGGGCTCGGCGCCATGGCCCGCTCGATGGACCCGCACTTCTACAATTCGGGTCCGGACGTCGCCAACATGCTGCACGTCTACGACAAGCTGATCCTGCAGGACGAGAAGCAGGGATTGATCCCCGGCCTCGCCACCTCGTGGAAGGCGATCGACGCGACCACGTGGGAGGTGAAGCTGCGGGAAGGCGTCACCTTCCATGACGGCTCGCCCTTCACTGCCGACGACGTCGCCTTCACCGTCAAGCGCGCGGTCGACGTGCCGAAGTCGGGCTCGCCCTTCTCGCTCTACGTCAACACGATCAAGGAAGTGGTCATCAAGGGGCCGCACCTGGTCCACCTGAAGACCGCCGAGGCGGCACCGCTGCTGCCCTGGGACATTTCCACCTTCGGCATCATCTCGAAGAAGCACGGCGAGACGGCGGCGACCGAGGACTACAACTCCGGCAAGGCCGCCATCGGCACCGGCCCCTACAAGCTGGTCTCCTACTCGCCCAACGAGAAGATCATCTTCCAGCGAAACGATGCCTATTGGGGCGCGAAAGAGCCCTGGGCCAAGGTGACCTTCTCGCTGATCGCCAACCAGGCGTCGCGGACCGCGGCGTTCCTCGCCGGTGACGTCGATGCCATCGACACGGTGGCGACCCAGGACATCGCGCGGCTGAAGACCACCGCCGGCGTCGGCCTCTGGCCGTCGCTCTCCAACCGCGTCATCTACCTGATCATCGACAGCCACCGCGACGTCGCCGAGCATGTCCGCGACAATGACGGCAAGGCGATGACGGTCAACCCGCTGAAGGATGCGCGGGTCCGCCAGGCGCTCTCGCTGTCGATCAGCCGGGAAGCGCTGGTCGACCGGATCATGGAAGGCGAAGGCGTTCCCACCGGCCAGCTCGTTCCGCCCGGCATGTTCGGCCATGATCCGTCGCTGAAGACGCCGGCGCAGAACCTCGACGCGGGCAAGAAGCTGCTGGCCGATGCCGGATATCCCAAGGGCTTCCAGCTGACGCTGCACGGCTCCAACGGCCGCTATCTCAACGACGCCAAGATCACCCAGGCGCTGGGCCAGATGTTCGTCCGCGTCGGCGTCGACACCAAGGTCGAGACCCTGCCGCGCGCGGTCTTCGGCACCCGCGGCAACGAGTTCGGCTTCTCGGTCGGCCTGTTCGGCTGGGGCACCGACACCGGCGAGGCGGCCTCGCCGCTGAAGGCGCTGATCCAGACGCGGGATGCGACCGGCGCCGGCGCGTCCAACCGCGGGCGCTATTCCAACCCCAAGATCGACGCGGTGATCGTTGAAGCGCTCCGCACCATCGACGACAAGAAGCGTGAAGCCCTGCTGCAGCAGGCGACCCGCATGGCGATGGAGGATGGCGCGATCATCCCGATGTACTTCCAGGTCAACACCTGGGCGACCCGCGGTCCCATCACCTGGACGCCGCGTACCGATGAATTCACTCTTGCCATGTCCGCGAGGCCGAAATGACCGATGATGCAGCCGCCCGCCCGTTGACGATCGCCGACGCCCGTTCCCAGTTCCCGGGGGCGGAGCGCTGGGTCTACGCCAACGTCGCTTCCAAGGGCATCATCTCGAAGGCGAGCCGGGGCGCGATCGACGAGGTCGCCGACGCCCAGATGACGGGCGAGGAGATCAAGGAGGAGTATGCGAATACGCTCACGCGCGTCCGATCCAGCTTCGCCAAGCTGATCGGCGCCAAGCCGCACGAGGTCGCCGTCACCAAGAACGTGTCGGAAGGCTTGAACGCCATCGGCTCGGCGATGGACTGGAAGCCGGGCGACAACGTCGTCATCTGCACCGAGCTCGAGCATCCGAACAACGTCTATCTCTGGATGAACCTGGCCGATCGCGGCGTCGAGGTCCGGGGCGTCAAGTCCAAGGACGGCATGATCGAGGCGGCGACCATCGCCGAGGCCATCGATGTGCGCACGCGCATCGTCTCGGTCTCGACCGTCACCTTCACCCCCGGCTATCGCACCGATGTCGCCGCCATCAGCAAAGCGGCGAAGAAGGTCGGTGCGCTGATGCTGGTCGACGCGGTGCAGTCGGCCGGCGTGCTCTCGATCGACGTCGAGGCGATGGGCATCGACGCGCTGGCGACCTCGACCAGCAAGGGCCTGCTCGGCGTCATGGGCCTCGGCATGCTCTATGTCAGCGACCGCTGGGTCGAGCGGCTGAAGCCGGCCTGGGTCGCGCGCTTCAGCGTCGTCACCGGCAAGCACGAGTCAGATCTCGGCGACGGCGTGTTGCGGCTCCAGCCCGACGCGCGCCGCTTCGAGATCGGCAACTACAACTGGATCGGCATCGCCGCTCTCGACGCCTCGCTCGACATGATCCTCGGCATCGGCCCGGAAAAGATCGAACGCCATGCCGTCGGCCTCGCCAAGCGGCTGGCCGGCGGGCTGGAGCAGCTGGGCTATCCGGTCTGCCGGCCGCCGGCGGAATGGGCCCGAAGCCACATCGTCACCATCGGCACGCTGGGTGCCGGCGACGCCTACACCTCGGACGACGCGCGCCTCAACCGCTTCTCGGCGGCCTTGAAGGAAGCGAACGTCAAGTTCACCGTCCGCCGCGGCCTCGTCCGCTTCGGTCTCCACCTCTACAACAACGAAGCCGACGTCGACAAAATCCTGGAAGTGGCGCGGGCGAGCGCGCAGTAGGACGTCGCTTGCACAGGCCGGAGGACGGGCGCATTTTCGCTGCGCTCGCCCTTCCGGTCCGATAGCCCATGAACGACCTCTCCGGCCTTCTCGTCGTCACCCTCGAGCAAGCGGTGGCCGCACCCTATTGCTCGGGCCGGCTCGCCGATGCCGGCGCCCGCGTCATCAAGATCGAGCGTGCCGAGGGCGACTTCGCGCGCCGCTACGACAAGGTAGTAAAGGGCGAGTCGGCCTATTTCGTCTGGCTGAACCGGGGGAAGGAGTCGCTCACCCTCGACATCAAGGACAAGGCCGACCAGGCCCTGCTCGCCCGCATCCTCGCCAAGGCGGACGTGCTGATCCAGAACCTGGCGCCGGGAGCGGCCGAGCGTGCCGGGTTTGGCTCGGAAGAGTGGCGAAAGCGCAACTCGCGCCTGATCACTTGCGACATCTCCGGCTACGGCGAGGACGGTCCCTACGCCGACATGAAGGCCTATGACCTGCTGGTCCAGGCCGAGACCGGTCTCTGCTCGATCAATGGCGGCCCCGAGGCGCCAGCCCGGGTGGGGGTGAGCGTCTGCGACATCGCCGCCGGCATGGCCGCGCACGCGGCGATTCTGCAGGCGCTCTATGCACGCGAACGCTCAGGCAAAGGCCGCGGCATCAAGACCTCGCTCTTCGCCGGCATGGCCGACTGGATGACGGTGCCCTATCTGCACCTGGTTTATGGCGGCAAGGCACCGGAGCGGAGCGGCCTCGATCATCCCTCGATCGCTCCCTACGGCCCCTATCGCTGCGCCGATGGCGCGGTCCTGGTCTCGATCCAGAACGAGCGCGAGTGGAAGAGCCTCTGCGAAGGCGTGTTGCAGGCGCCCGGCCTCGCCACTGAAGCCGCCTTCGCCGACAACCTGACCCGGGTCGCCAATCGCGACGCGCTCAAGGCGAGGATGGAAGCGATCCTGACGAAGCTGCCGCGGGCCGAAGTTGAGCGCCGACTGAAGCAGGCCCAGGTCGCCTATGGCGGCCTCAACACCGTCGCCGATTTCGCCCGGCACCCGCAGCTGCGCACGACCTCGGTCGAGACCCCGGCCGGCGCCATCGACCTGATCGCGCCGCCGGTGGCGATCGCCGGAGACACGCTGGCGCTCGGCCCGGTGCCGACCGTCGGCCAGCACACGGACGCGATCCGGCGGGAGTTTGCCGCGTGAGGTCACGCCGGCCGAGCAACATCGTCGTGCCGATGATCGTCGCCTGTGCCAACTTCATGCAGAACCTGGATTCGACGGTGATCGCCACGGCGCTGCCGGCGATCGGCCAGTCGCTGGGCGAGGATCCGCTCCGCCTCAACCTCGCCATCACTTCGTATCTACTCAGCCTCGCCATCTTCATCCCGCTGAGCGGCTGGACCGCCGACCGCTTCGGCGCCCGCACCGTCTTCCGCGCCGCGATCTTCGGCTTCATCGTCGGGTCGATCGGCTGTGGCTTCGCCAATTCGCTGAGCGAGCTGGTCATCGCCCGCATCGTCCAGGGCATGGGCGGGGCGATGATGGTGCCGGTCGGGCGCCTGGTCCTGCTCCGCAGCGTGCCGAAGTCCGAGTTGGTCAGCGCCATGGCCTACCTCACCATCCCGGCGCTGGTCGGCCCGGTGATCGGCCCGCCGCTGGGCGGCCTCATCGTCACCTTCGTCTCCTGGCACTGGATCTTCTTCATCAACGTGCCGATCGGGCTCCTCGGCATCGTGCTGGTGACGCTCTACATCCCCGAGGCGCGGGAACCTCATCCCGGCCGCCTCGATTTTCCGGGTTTCGCGCTGGCCGCACTCGGCCTCGCCGGGCTGGTCTTCGGCTTCGAGACCGTCGGACGCGGCGCGGTGCCGGACTGGGTCACTCTCGCCCTCCTCGCCGCCGGCACGCTGGCGGTGCTCGCATATCTGGCGCATGCGCGCCGGGTCGAGCAACCGATCATCGATCTCGGCCTCTTCGCGGTTCCCACATACCGGGCGGCGGTGGTCGGGGGATTCCTCTTCCGGGTCGGCATCGGCGGATTGCCTTTCTTGCTGCCGATGCTGCTGCAGGTGGGCTTCGGGCTCTCCCCCCTCTCCTCCGGCCTGATCACCTTCGCCAGCGCCGCCGGCGCGCTCACGATGAAGTTCACCGCCGGGCCGATCATCCGCGCGCTCGGGTTCCGCCGGGTGCTGCTCTGGAACGTCGGGCTTTCCAGCATCTTCCTCTTCGCCTACGGCTTCTTCGAGCCGACCACCTCGCACCTCGTCATCTTCCTGGCCCTGCTGGCCGGCGGCTTCTTCCGCTCGCTCCAGTTCACCGCGACCGCGACCCTCACCTTCGCCGACGTGCCGCCGAAGCGGATGAGCCGGGCCACCAGCCTCTCGGCGATGATGCAGCAGCTTTCGCTCAGCCTCGGCGTCGCCATCGGCGCGCTCATCCTCCACCTCTCCGTCGTCTTCCGCGACGGCGCCCAGCTCACCACCCAGGACTTCCTGCCGGCTTTCATCGGCGTCGGCCTGATCTCGCTGACGTCGGTCTTCCTGTTCCTGCCGCTCGCCCCCGACGCCGGCGCCGAGGTCAGCGGCCATGGCGGCCCCCGCAACCGCCGGGCGCAGACGGCGGACTAGTACCAGCCAAGCCGGGCCCTATTGCCACGCCGTGGCCGCGGGCGCAGACTTTCCGATGGGAAATGATTCCACCGGGGAGTGATCTCATGTCAGGAAGACTCGTCGCCTATCTTATGGGCGCGGTTGCAGCGGCGGCGCTGATCGCGCCTCCGCCCGCATCGGCCCAGAAGGTGCTGAAGGTCGTGCCGCAGGCGGATGTCCGCGTGCTCGATCCCTTCGTCAACAACTCGGGCATCACCACCGAGTTCGCCTACATGGTCTATGACACGCTGCTCGCCGTCGACAAGGACGAGCGCCCGCAGCCGCAGATGGCCGAGAGCTTCCAGATGTCGGCCGACGGCCTCACCTATACCTTCAAGCTCCGACCGGGGCAGAAGTTCTCGGACGGATCGCCGGTCCGCGCCGCCGACGTCGCCGCTTCGCTCAAGCGCTGGGCCGGCCGCGACATCGCCGGCAAGCGGATGGTCGAGCTCGGCGCGACCTTCGAGGCGACCAACGACAGCACCATGACATTGAGGCTGAAGGAGCCCTTCGGCCTCACGCTCGACACGCTGTCCAAGACCGTGTCGATGCCGACCTTCGTCATGCGCGAGAAGGAGGCGAATGTCGACGTCAACACCGCGGTCACCGACATCATCGGCTCCGGCCCCTACCTGTTCAAGAAGGACGAGTGGGTGCCGGGCAGCAAGGTCGTGTTCACCAAGAGCCCGACCGCCGTGCCGCGCAGCGACGCGCCGAACTTCTATGCCGGCGCCAAGCTCGCCAAGATCGAGCGTGTCGAATGGATCATCATTCCCGACACGGCCACCGCGAGCGCCGCGCTCACCCAGGGGGAGGTCGACTTCTGGGAGTCGCCGCCGGGCGACCTGATCCCGATCCTGAAGCGCAACAAAGACATCAAGATCGCCGTCCATAATCCGTCCGGCTTCATGGCCTATCTCCGGCCGAACTTCCTGCATCCGCCCTTCGACAACCCGAAGGCGCGGCAGGCACTGCTCTATGCCGTGAACCAGTCGGACTACATGGCGTCGGCCATCGGCGGCGATCCCACCCTCTACAAGCAGTGCAACGCCTGGCTCGTCTGCGGCACGAAATACGCGAGCGAGGCCGGCACCGAGGACTTCCGGAAGCCCAATCTCGACAAGGCCAAGGCGCTGCTGAAGGAGTCCGGCTACACGAACCAGAAGGTCGTGATCCTGCAGCCGTCGGACTTCAAGGTCATCCGCGACCTGACCGAGGTCACGATCCAGCGGCTCCGTGAGATCGGCATGAACATCGAGATCGAGTCGATCGACTGGGGCCAGTTGATCCTGCGCCGCGGCAAGAAAGAGCCGATCGGCCAGGGCGGCTGGAGCATGTACCACACCTACTCGACCGGCTATGAGCTCGGGCCGCCGAATGCCAACTTCAACATCTCCGGCGCCTGCGAGCAGAAGAGCTGGTTTGGCTGGCCGTGTGATCCGGCAACCGAGACCCTCCGCGACGCCTTCGCCAAGGAAGGCGACCTCGCCAAGCGCAAGGCGATCGCCGAGAGCCTGCAGAAGCGCGCCGTCGAGTTCGTCCACTATGTGCCGCTCGGCCAGTTCTTCTCGCCGGTCGCCTACCGCTCCAACCTCACGGGCGTGATGGAAGTGCCGTGGGCAGTCTACTGGAACATCGAGAAGAACTAAGCGTCACCGCTTAGTTCCCGTCGCCAGATCGAGCGGGCCCAAAGCCCGCTCGATCCATTTTCAGCTCACGGATACTGGACGTCGGGATCGAGCGGGTAGAACGCTCGCTCAAGGCGCGTATAGGGCATGCGCTCGACATTGGACGAACAGACGCCGGGCGTATCGACGTAGACGTGACCCTCGGCCATCTTGCCGAAGATGCCGCTCCAGGCGCTGGCGCATTTGGCGGTGACCATCTTCGCCGTCTCCGGCTCGATGCCGGGAATGCGCAGATGCAGCGTATCGAACGGGATGGCGCGCTCGCTGGTCAGGATGACCTTGATCCCGCCGGTGTCCACCGTCGCCACCATCCCGAGATCGGCCGGCTGCCCGGTCATCCAGGTCGAGTCCCGGCGATAGGCGACGGGCGCCGCGAAGGTGACCGTGCCCTCGATCTCGACCGGCTCGCCATGCAGCGCCAGCGTCTTGCCGCCGACCTTGCCCTTGAAGCGCCTGCCGACGCCAACGGCGGCAGCGGCAGCGGCAGCACCCGGATCCCAGATCACCGTCGCCGCCTCGCGTGCGCGGCCTTCCAGAAGCGCCCTGAGAAGATGGGTGCCGTCACCGGGCGCGCCGCCCCCGATGTTGTCGGCCGGCTCGACCAGGAAGATCGGCCCGGCATTGGCGGCGATCGCGCGGCGCACCGCTTCCTCCGGCAGCACGAGATCCGGCTTGAACTCGGCCCGGCGCGACCAGACGGCGTCGGCGAGCCGGTCCGCAGCCGCTTCTGCCGCCGCCCGCTCGCCATAGGCGAGGATCGCCATGCCGAGCTGAGGCACGTCGCAATAGGCAAAGGCGCCGATCACCGAGGCGGTGACGACGGCCGAGGCCTGCTCGACCTCGGCCAGCTCGGCCATGATCTCGCGCATCGGGCTCTCATGGGTCGGCTGGCGCTGCGGCACGGTGATGATCGGCAGCTTGCGGAAGACCTTGTGCGGCTTTCGGCCGGTCGAGATCAGATCCGCGATGATCCGTGCCGCGTCCTCGCCACGCGCCCCCATGTCGACATGTGGCAGGGTCTTGTAGGCGACCAGCACGTCGGCCGGATCGACCAGCGCCTGTTCGACATTGGCGTGGAAGTCGATGGTGCAGACCAGCGGCATGTCGGGGCCGATGAGGTCGCGGACGGCCTGCACGACGAAAGCATCGGCCTGGTCGATGCCTTCCGCCACCATCGCGCCATGAAGGGCCAGAAGAACGCCGTCCAGCGGACCATTCGCCTCGATGTCGGCCTTGAGCCGGGCGATCAGCAGGTCGATCACCTCACGGCTGACCATGCCCGAGGGCGCCGCACCGATGTAGATCGAGGGAATGAGCTCGAGGCCGGCCGCGGGAGCGGCGGCAATCATGCCGCCGATCTCGGTGTTGGTGCCGCGCGATCCGCTGATGACCGCCTCGCCTTCCAAGTAAAGGTAGCGGCGGAAGGCGGCGAGGTCGGTCGGGACCGGCGAGAAGCTGTTGGTCTCGTGCCAGATGCCGCCGACCAGGACGCGCTTCGCCATCGGCCTATTTCCCCTTGCCCTTGATCTGCTCCAGGCCGGCCTTGTAGGCCGACGCGATCA
>CAXNIC010000085.1:0-14892 GCA_964201945.1 Alphaproteobacteria bacterium | reverse complement strand
TGCCGTGCTTGACCAACCCACGGAAGACTGACATCACCATCAACATCCAACGGCGCTGCAAGCGCCCGCGCCACACTGGTCGCGATCGATCGGAACAGGTGGTCGCGATCCGTCGGAATCGGTGGTCGCAATCGTCGGAATGCGCATCGATCCGGAAACCTTCGAATACAGCATCAAGCCGGTGCCGCTCGCCTGGTTCTACGACGAGCGCTTCGTAAGCTTCCTGGAAGACTTCCTGTGGAAGGTTCCGCTCGATCTCGGTCTCACCTGCTCCATCGCCCATGGCGGCGGACAGTTTCACCTCTCCGCCAAGACCTTCCTCGGCGGCAGCCTGCTCGCCGACGATATCGCCGACAGATTGAACCACCCGGAGCTCGCGTCCTGGATCATGGACTACCCGCAGCCGGACGACCGCGTCTTCCGCGCCACGCGCGAGCGTCGCCGGGCCTTTCAAACCATCCTGGACGAGTACTGGGACGGAAGGTTCCATCCGCGGGCCATCGGCGCATTGACGGCCGCCAATGCCTATCTGGACCGCGGCTTCGGGCCCGCCCCCTCCGCTCACAAGAACCTCATGGATCCGCGACGGGGGCCGGTGGGAACGGCGCGGGAGGTCTTTCAGACCAATTTCGCCTTCGGTCGCGTCGCGCGATGGAACGCGCTCAACGTGCATCCCGGCTACTGGCAATCCGCCCATCCGAAGGACCTGGGTTATCGGCCCGATCAGATCATGCGCTACAGCGAGGGCAACCTGACCCGCCTCGACATCGTGGGCGAGCTGCACGTCAAGAGCGACAAGGTGCTGGAGCCGGAGCGGATTCCGGAATTCGACGCCCCCCTGGACCTGTCCATGCTGGCGACGGAAGCCAGCTGGGAAAACCGCGCGCAGATGTGCCGTACCAGCGCCAGGGACTTCGTCGAGGCGCTCCTGCTCGAGGTGCACCATGCACAGTATCTCCAGGCCAACCCGCATGTGCGCGTCAAGGCGACATTGCTTCAAGATCAGACGCTGGGCGAAGCGGTCCGCACGCTGAAACGCCTTGGCGGCACCCAGACCCTGGCCCGCCTGCATCGCGCGGCCCGGAAGGAAAATCTCGAAGCGTCGCGCGGACGGATCAAGTCGGACTGGATCGAGCCGGAAGTCCTGTTCTGGGAGGCGTGGAAGGTTCTGCCGCCGGGCGAGAAGGCCGCCATTGCGGTAGAGGCGATCGGCGGCTTCCTTCAGCGCGTCGAAGAGGCCGCGACTGTCGACAAGCGTGGGCATTCGACCGATCCCATGGAGTGGCACCGGCATCGGATTCATCCCGCTCTCTGGGGAGCGCTGGCGACACGCGCCGGCCGAGGTGCGCCCAAGAAGGTGCTGCGAGAGTTGGCGCTCTGGCAGGCGAAGAAGGACGACTACATGGCGCGCCGGCCGCCCTGGTCCCAGGACAAGCGCGCAAAGCCGCCCTGGGGAAAGGCGTAACCGATCACGGAAGGTAGCGGCCGCCCAGCACGTGGTTCATGGCGAGCGAGGTGACCAGCGCGGTGAAGGCGATGACGACCGAGGTTTCGCCGGCGGCCGGATAGACTTGGTTCAACGCCTTCGCGCGCGCTGCGAGATGACGCACCAGCGGCCGCGCCGCCTCGGGGAAGTGACCGGTCCAGCGATAGACGTTGGCAACCAGCTCGCGCTCGATGCGCGCAATCAGTTCATACGCCGGGCGGCTCGACGAAGCGGCACCGGCTTCCTCGAAATCATCGAAGATCGCCTGAAGGGCACCATCCAGGCCGGGGGGAAAGGCATCCGTCTCCCCGCTCTCCGCGTCGCCATAGAAGTCTTCCACCGATCGGTGCAACTCGCTCACGTCTTCGTCATGGTCGATGGTCGTGACGATGGGCTCCCGCGCGTTGAGGTCGGCCATGGTCCGGTCGCAATAGGCCAGCTTCGCGAGCGCCTCCGGCCAATCTGCGTAGCGCCGGCGCCAATCCGATCCCGGCGTCATCCATACGGCGAAGGTTTCGGACCAATCCTCATCCGGATGCTTCTGCGCATACCAGCCGTCCAGATGGCGGACATGACGGCGGCTGAACGGTGCGGGCCGGTACTCTTCCAGATAGGGCTGGGTCATCGAACCGAAATGCTTGATCCAGTCCTCCTGTTCGTAGAGCAGATAAGCGTAGTTCACGACGTGCCCCATCTCGTGGCGCAGAAAGCGCAGGAGGTCGGCGCGGCCCACGCCCTCGAGATAGCCGTTCCGCTCGGCGTGGAAAGCGATCAGATCCGGATGCGCCAGGTAGAAAGGGATGCCGATCGAGATGCTGGGAAACGGCACGCCCCATTCGGTCGACAGATAGAAATCCGGGCGAAGCCGAACGATGCCCGCCCGCTCCAGTTCCGTCCGGAACTCCACCAGCACCGGCTCCAACGGTGTCCCGGCGATCTTGAGGCCGAGCTCACGGATCGGGTTGGAGAGGTGCGGACCGGTGGGAAAGGGCGACGCCGAGACCATGGGATCCTTCGTTGCTCCACACTCCGCCAAGCCTAAACATAGGCTCCGCGCGGTGGATATCCAGGACCGATCGAGGCGGTCTCGACCGCATGGGCCTGACGTTTACGGCACCGCCTGGCCGGCGAAGATCCCGGTGCAGCGCTCGTTGTCGACGGCGACCGCACCGTTGACGATCACGTAGGGGATGCCGATCGGGAACTGCTTCGGCTCGCGATAGGTCGCCGTATCGTTGACGCTCGCCTCGTCGAAAACGACGAGGTCGGCGAACCAGCCTTTCTCGATGCGGCCGCGATGCGTCAGCCCGAAGCGACGCGCCGGCCGGTCGGTCATGCGGTGGATCATCGCCTCGAGGCTGAGGCCTCCGACTTCGCGGCGGAGCCGGCCGAGGAAGCGCGGGAAGGCACCGAAGCAGCGCGGATGGGGCATGTTGCCGGCAGGCGTGATGTCGCTGCAGACCATGTAGTCGTCACGCGCCAGGAGCTCCATGAAATCGCGGCCGAGCTGCGTCCAGACCGCCTGATCGGCCGGCGGCTCGGCGAGGTATCCCACCTTCAGGTTCTGCTCGAGCAGGACCTCGAGAAGAACCTCTCCCTTGGTTCGCCCTCGCCTCGCGGCGAGATCACGCAAGGTGGTTCCTTCGAGCTCCGGCGCGCTCGGCATGTAGGAGAACACCATGCTGAGGAGCCGCGGCTCCTCCTTGGCGTCGATGACCGCGGCGATCGCCCGCCGCTCGGCGGGATCCCTGAGGCGCTGCAGGATCGATTGCGGCCCGCCTTCCTGCGCGTCGTCGGGGAGATACGAGATCGCGATCGAACTGCCGGTCGGATAGGGATAGATGTCGAAGGTGATGTCGTGCTCGGCCGTGCGGGCGCTCTCGATCGGCGCCATGATCCGGTCGATGCGCCCGGCCGACTCCTCGTTGGTCCGGTAGTGCGCGAAGTGCAGCTTGGCACCGCTTCGCCTGGCCGCCTCCATGCCCTCGCTCACGCCGTTCTGACCGAACGCGCGGGTGGCGACATGGGGAGCCCGCGGCTCGCACATGTAGACCTTGCCGGCCTCCCGCACGACATTGCACAGTTCGGCGATCTCGTCGGTGTCGCCCCAAGGCCCCGGGTAGTAGCGCCCGCCGGTGGTGAAGCCGACCGCTCCCTGCTCCAGCCCGTCCCGGACCAGGCGCTTCGCCGCGTCGAGAGGCTCGCCCCGCAACGGCTTGTCGTAGAATCCCAGCGCCTGCAGCCGCACGGTCGCGTGCGGCACGAAGTAGGCCGTGTTGACCGAGACCTTCTTGTGATAGTGGCCGCGGAAGGCGGTGACGCTGCTCATGTCGAGATGCTCAGGGGGATCCCCCAGCAAGCCGCCGAGCCAGTGGCGATAGGCCTTGAAGTTGTAGCTCGAGAGCGGCGCATACGACATGCCGTCGATGCCGAGGAACTCGGTGGTGATGCCTTGCCTGATGCCGTTGGCATGCTGCGGGTCGACCAGCAGCGCGCCCTCGGAATGGGTGTGGGTGTCGATGAAGCCCGGCGCCACGGAAAGCCCCTTGGCGTCGATCACGCGCGCGGCTTCCGCCTGGGACAGATCGCCGATCGCCTCGATCCGCTCGCCCTTGAGGCCGACATCGCCGCGATAGCCGGCGCGGCCGGTGCCGTCGACGATCGTTCCGCCGGCAATCACCACGTCGAACATGAAGGGCTCCGTTTCGCGGGGCCAGCCGGTCGTTTGACCCGCTGTGAATCGCATCCTAGCGTTCGCCCAGTTGCTTCGCCAGTTCGCCCGCCGCGGCCGCGTCGAGAACGGCTTCGAATGCACGACGGTCGAATGGTCCTCATCACAACAGGGAGACCGTGACTCAATGACCGCGCAACGACCGCATATTGCCCTCGCCCTTGCCGCCGCGCTCGGGCTTGCCGCCGGCGGCGCCTCGGCACAGACGCTGAAGGCCGTCATCAATGGCGACCTCAAGGCGCTCGACCCGATCTGGACCACCGACCAGATCACCGGCACCCACGCCTTCATGATCTATGACCAGCTGTTCTCCGAGGACAGCAACCTCAAGGTCCATCCGCAAATGGCGGACAGCTGGAACGCCAGCGCCGACGGCATGACCTGGCGCATCACGCTGCGTCCCGGCCTCAAATGGCATGACGGCACGCCGGTGACCGCGAAGGATGTGGCGCCGTCGATCAAGCGCTGGGGTTCGCGCATCGCTGCCGGCCAGAGCCTGATGTCGCGCGTCGCCGAGGTGAACGCGGTCGACGACAAGACCGTCGAGATCAAGCTCAAGGAGAAGTTCGGCCCGGTGATCGAGCTGCTCGGCGCCTCGGCGCAGCCGCTCTACATCATGCGCGAGAAGGAGGCCACGTCCGACCCCTTCACCGCGGTCACCGAGACCATCGGCTCCGGCCCCTTCATCTTCAACAAGGCGGAGTGGGTCCCTGGCAGCAAGTTCAGCTACGCCAAGAACAAGGACTACGCCCCGCGGTCCGAGAAGCCCGACGGCTATGCCGGCGGCAAGGTGGCCAAGCTCGACCGCATCGAGTTCAGCTACAATCCTGACCCGGCGACCTCGGTGCAGGCGCTGATCACCGGCGAGTTCGATCTCTACGAGTATCCCCCGGTCGACCTGCTGCCGATCCTGCAGAAGAGCCCGGACATCGTCGTCGAGATCGCCAACAAGTTCGGCTTCGGCAACATCCTCCGTCCCAACCACCTGATCGCGCCGACCAACAATCCGAAGATCCGCCAGGCGATGCTCTACGCCACCGACCAGGGCCAGGTACTCGACGCCATGATCGGCAACAAGGACCTGCAGTCGATCTGCTGGGCGGTGTTCGGCTGCCAGACGCCGCTCGATACCAAGTCCGGCGTCGGCGCCTTCGCCACGCCGAGCCCGGCCAACATCGCTAAGGCCAAGGCGCTGATGGCCGAGGCCGGCTACAAGGGCGAGCCGATCGTGGTGATGAACCCGACCACCGACACGCAGATCTCGGCGATGGCGGTGATGTCGGCGAGCCAGCTCAAGGCCGCCGGCTTCAACGTCGACCTGCAGAACATGGACTGGGCGACGCTGGTTCAGCGCCGCGCCATCAAGGACGATCCTGCGACCAACAAGTCGGGCTGGCACGTCTTCTACACCTGGGGCAGCAACGCGCTCTCGGCCAACCCGATGACCAACAACACCGTCGCCACGCAATGCGACGGCAAGAACTGGTTCGGCTGGCCCTGCGACGAGCAGCTCGAGAAGATCCGCGCCGAGTTCGCAACCGCCACCACCGATGCGCAGCGGACGAACATCGTCGAGCGCTTCCAGGCGCGCTTCTATGAGATCGTGCCCTACGTGCCGATGGGCCGCTTCCAGCAGAAGATCGCCTATCGCAAGAACGTCTCGGGCGTGCTCGGCGGCGGCAAGCTGCCGTTCTGGAACATCGAGAAGAAGTCCTAAGGCGCTTCGACACCCCTCCCCTGCTTCGTGCGGGGGAGGGGTCCCTTCCCTACCGCTTCCGCCTAGCGCCGACCGGCAGGCTGTCGAACAGCAGAGGTTCCTCGCTGGTCTTCGCCCCTTCGATCTGAAGCATCCTCATCTTGGTGTCGACGCCGCCGCGGGCTGAGAAGCCGCCCGTCTTGCCCCCGGCGGCGAGCACGCGATGGCAGGGAATGACGATCGGGAACGGGTTCCGGCCCAAGGCCTGGCCGACGTCGCGGGCGAGAGCCTTGTCGCCGAGCCGGGTCGCGATCTCGCCATAGGTGAGCGTCGCTCCCGGCGGGATGCTGCGCGCCACCTCGTAGACCCGCCGCTCGAACTCGGGCACGCCGTCCATGTCGAGCGGCACGTCGGCGAGGTCGATCTTCTTCCCCTCGAGCAGCGTGCGGACGCGGTCGAGCACGCGCTCCACCTCCGCCGGCGGCGGTCCCTCCGCCGCATCGGGATATCGCCGGAGCAGCCGCGCCCGCGCCTCGGCGTCGCGCGCCTCCGGCAGCTGCATGCCGACGATGCCGCGCTCGCCCCAGACCACGCCGCAGGCGCCGATCGCCGTGTCGAAAAGCGCAAAGCCTGTCGCCGTCATGACGCTGCCCCTACTTCAAGGCCACATAGAGCTCGGACTCGATGATCCAGACGTTCCGGACCTTCTTCCATACGACCAGATATTGGCCCGTGCGTGTCGTCTCGCCAGTGGCCGCGCGCCACGACCCGACCCAGGTCCCCGTCTCCGCCGCCCGCGCCCCGGCCTTGTCGATCGTGACGTTCGCCGTCGTCCGGTCATAGGTGACGAAGGCCGGGTCCTTGAACTGGGTCTCGAAGACCTGGACGGCCGCGTCGACGCCGACAACCAGCGTGCCGTCGCCCCGGATCAGCTTGACCTCGGGGTCGAAGAACGACCGGAGCGCCTCGGCCTGGTGTGCTGCGATCAGCTCGTTGGTCCGCCGGCGCCGCTCCCTGATCTCTGCTTCATCCGCCATGGTTTCAGGTCCCGCTCGTTTCACTGGGAATGTGTCGAAGCACCCGGTCACTCTGCCTTGCGCCGACCGAGAGAGGATACGCCATGAGGATCGTGACCAGCTTCCCGCATCATGTGCACGAAATCGAGAATACCTGGATCACGCTCGCCGACGGCTGCCGCCTCGCCGCCCGCATCTGGCTGCCCGAGAATGCCGAGGCCGCCCCGGTGCCGGCGCTGCTCGAATACCTGCCCTATCGCAAGCGCGACTTCACCGCGGTCGGCAATTCGCAGATGCATCCCTACTTCGCCGGCAACGGCTATGCCGCCGTCCGCGTCGACCGCCGCGGGTCCGGCGACTCCGACGGGCTGATGTACGACGAGTACATCGCCCAGGAACTCTCCGACGGCGCCGAGGTGATCGCCTGGCTGGCAAAGCAGCCGTGGTGCAGCGGCAATGTCGGCATGTTCGGCAGCTCCTGGGGCGGCTTCAACGCCTTGCAGGTGGCGGCGCTCCGTCCGCCGGCGCTGAAGGCGATCATCACCAACTGCTCGACCGACGACCGCTACGCCGACGACATGCACTACATGGGCGGCTGCCTCCTCAACGACAATCTGATGTGGGGCTCGACCGCGTTCAGCTTCATGGCGCGGCCGCCGGATCCCGCTCTGGCCGGCGAGCGCTGGCGCGAGATGTGGATGGAGCGCCTCGAGAACGCGGAGTCGCTGGTGGCGACCTGGATGCAGCATCCGAGGCGCGACGCCTATTGGAAGCATGCCTCGGTCTGCGAGGACTTCTCCCAGATCCAGTGCGCGGTCTTCGCCACCGGCGGCTGGGCCGACGGCTACTCGAACGCCATCCCTCGCCTGCTCAAGGGATTGAAGGCGCCGCGAAAGGGCCTGATCGGCCCCTGGGCGCATCGCTGGGCCCAGCAGGGCGTGCCCGGCCCCGCCATCGGCTTCCTGCAGGAAGCCCTCCGCTGGTGGGATCATTGGCTGAAGGGCAAGGACACCGGCATCATGGCCGAGCCCATGCTGCGCGCCTGGATGCAGGAGTCGGTGCCGCCAAAGACCTTCTATGCCGAGCGTCCGGGCCGCTGGGTCGGCGAGGCGTCGTGGCCGAGCCCGAAGATCGCGCCTCGCCGCTGGCACCTCAACGCCTTCAGGCTCGGCGATCGTACGGAAGCGGAGCAGGCACTGACCCACGCCTCGCCGCTCACCACCGGCGAAGCCTCAGGCGAATGGTGCCCCTATGGCTACCAGGCGGAGATGCCCGGCGATCAGCGCGAGGACGACGGCAACTCGCTCTCTTTCGACTCCGATGTGCTGAGCGAGCGCATCGAGTTCCTCGGTGCCCCCGTCGTCACCCTCGATCTTTCCGTCGACCGCCCGGTGGCGCAGATCGCCGTGCGCCTCAACGACATCGCGCCGGACGGCGCCTCGACCCGCATCACCTATGGGGTGCTCAACCTCACGCACCGCAACAGCCACGAGCATCCGGAGGCGTTGGTCCCCGGCCGGCGCTATCGCGTGCGCGTCCAGCTCAACGACGTGGGCTATGCCCTCCCGCCCGGCCATCGCCTGCGCATCGCCATCTCCACCGCCTATTGGCCACTGATGTGGCCGGCGCCGGAACCCGTGACGCTGACGGTCTTCACTGGCGCCAGCACTCTCGATCTTCCGGTCCGCGCACCGCGGGACGAGGATGCGAAGCTGCACGCCTTCGCACCGCCGGAGGCCTCGGCGGCCCAGGCCCGCACCGAGCGCCGCGCTTACGCCCGGAGCCGCCGCCATTCGCGCGACATGATCACCGGCGAGCACGTGGTCGACGCGGTGAAGGATCGCGGCAAGATCCACCTGACCGACATCGACCTCGAATATTCGGGCGGCGGGACGGAGCGATACTCGATCCGCCAGGGCGATCCGCTCTCGGCGAAAGCGCGCTCGCTCTATTCGATCACCCACGGCCGCGGCGAGTGGCAGGTCGCGATCGAGACCGACACCACGGTCACAGCGACCAGGGAGGCGTTCCTGGTCACCGCCAAGCTGGAGGCCTTCGAGTCCGGAACCCGCGTCTTCTCCCGGACATGGGATACGACGATCAAGCGCGAGCTGGCGTGAGCCTCAGACCATCGTCGCGGTGAATTCCGGGCCGGCGGCAAGCGCATCGGCGAGGCGTTTCAGGCCTTCCTGGTAGCGGGCCCGGCTGACCGGGCCGCAGAGTGCCAGGCGGATCGCGTCCGGCTCCTTGACACCGACGCAGAAATTCTCGGTCTGGCTCAAGGAGAGGCCGCGGCGGCGGCCGGCTTCCACCAGCTCGGCCGGATGCCAGGGCTTCGGCAGCTGGATCCAGGTGTGCATGGCGTGCGGCTCGATCCGGAACTTGACCCCGACCAGTGCCTGGCGAAGAAGCTGGGTGCGCTCGGAGACCTCGCGGCGCTGCCAGTCGACCAGCGCCTGGATGGTGCCGGACGCGATCCATTGCGCGCCGATCTCGACCATCAGGGGCGGGGTGAAGATGGTGGTGGCGCTCACCCCCTGGGCGACGCGGCCGACCTGACCCTGCGGCGCCAGCACGAACCCTACCCGGAGGCCCGGCGCCGACACCTTGGAGAGGCTGGTGATGTAGAAGGTGCGCTCCGGCGCGAACGTGGCGACAGGCGGCGGCGGATCGTCGATCAGCGGCCCATAGACCTCGTCCTCGATGATGGCGATCTCATGCGCGCGGGCGATCTCGGCGATCTTGCGTCGGCGCGCGATCGGCAGGATCGAGACGGTCGGGTTCTGCGCCGTCGGCGTGCAGATCAGCGCCTTCGGCTTGTGCTCGCGGCAGGCGCGCTCGAAGTCCTCGGGGATCAGGCCGTCATCGTCGAGGGCGACCGGCTGCAGCTTCAGGTCGAGATAGCGGGCGACGCTGCGGACGCCGGGCCAGGACAGCTCCTCGGCGAGGATGGTGTCGCCGGGCTTGGCGATGGCGTGCAGCACGACGAAGAGAGAGTGCTTACCGCCCGAGGTGACGACGACGCGCTCGGCCGCGGCCTCGACCCCGCCCTTGGTGATCCAGGCAGCCCCGGCGGCCCGGTGCGAGGGCAGCCCGGCGTTGGGTTGGTAGCGCAGCATGTTCTCGAGCTCGGGCGAGCGCGCCAGCCGCGCCAGGCTCTCGGCCAGATAGCCCGCGTGCGGCGCGTCCACCGTCGGCCGGTTCATATCGAAATCGATCGGCCCCTGGTCTTCCTGCTCCGGTACCGGCGCGCGTTTGGGCTGCACGGCGCCGCGGACGAAGGTGCCGCGGCCGACCTCACCGGAGAGGTAGCCCCGCCGGCTCGCCTCGCGATAGGCGCGGCTGACGGTCGGAACGGTGACGCCGATGCGCTGCGCCAGATCGCGATGGGTCGGCAGGCGGTCGCCGGGCCGCAACTCGCCCCGCGCGATCGCCTCGCCCAAAGCGAGGGCAATGGCCAAATACCGCGGGCCGGGACGGACATCCAGATCGGTTGTCCAATTTGTCATAGTACATGCTTACAACAGCGAGCGATCATTGTCGAGATGGGGCTTATTGAGCCGCTTGTCATCTTGCAATGCAGCAGGGATTGAGATATTTCAATCCTACTGAAAGACGCCAAATAAACCGCAGGCGATGGAGAATTGTATGCTCACAAACTCAAAGGGTGGCCTCAAGGCCTCGACCCAGTCCCTTCCCTCCCTCCCGAGCCCGGCCGGCGTGCTGGTCCGCATTGCCGACGCCTTGGTCGCCTGGGAGCGCCGCGCGCGCGAGCGCCGGACCCTGGGGGAGATGTCCGAGCATATGCTGAAAGACCTCGGCATCAGCCGCGTCGATGCCCGCCGCGAGGCCGCCAAGCCGTTCTGGCGTTCCTGATCCAAGGTCGGCCCGCCCCCTCCCGGCCGACCTGACAAGCACCCCGCGAGCGCCCCCCTCGCTCGCGGGGTCGCTTCCGTTAAACTCCCGCCGACTTTGCGGGAGATCCCATGCTCTTCATGATCATCGAGCGGTTTCCGAACCAGGACGCGGTGCCGGTCTACCGGCGCGTACGCGAGGGCGGCCGCAAGCTTCCCGACGGGCTCAAATATGTCGACAGCTGGGTCGAGCCTAATTTCGACCGCTGCTTTCAGCTCATGGAGTGCGACGACCTCCGCCTGCTCCAGCAATGGGTCTTGAGCTGGCGCGGCTCGGGCGTGCAGATCGAGATCGTGCCCGTCGTGACCAGCAAGGAGACGCACGAAGTCGTCGCGCCCTTCCTCGACCAGCCAGATCCTTGATCCCTCTCCCGGCTTTGCCGGGAGAGGGGATCGAAGCAATCCTCAATCGATCGGCGTCTCGGCGATCGGCGTCAGCGGCTTCCCGGTCTTGTAGAAGGCGTAGACGTTGTCGCGGACGAGATCGCAGGCGTCTTCCCAGGTCTCGTAGGTGCCGCCGCCGCGGTGCGGCATGAGCACCACGTTCTCCAGCGTCTGCAGCTCAGCCGGCATCTTCGGCTCGAACTCGAAGACGTCGAGGGCGGCGCCGCCGAGCGTCCCGTCCTTCAGCGCTTTCACCATCGCCAGCTCGTCGATGATCGAACCACGGGCGATGTTGACGATGAGACCCTTCGGACCCAGCGCCTTGATCACCTCGGCGGTGACAATGTGATGCGTCGCGGTCCCGCCCGGGGTCGCCACCATCAGGATGTCGACGTCGCGCGCCATGTCGACCAGGCTGGGATAGTACCAATAGGGCACATCGGTCCGGGGCCGGCGGTTGTGATAGGCGATCGGCATGTCGAAGGCGGCCGCACGCTTGGCGATGGCCAGCCCGATGCGGCCGAGGCCCAAGATGCCCATGCGCCGTCCCCAGACCCGCGGCACCAGCGAATAGCCGCCCTTCAGCCAGGCGCCGGAGCGGGCGAACTTGTCGCCCTGGACAATGTGGCGGCCATGGGCCAGCAGCAGCGCCATCGCCATGTCAGCGACGCAGCCGTCGGTGACGTTGGGCGTGTTGGAGACGACGATGCCGCGCCTCTTCGCCGCGTCGACGTCGATCTTGTCGTAGCCGGCGCCCATGCTGGCGATCAGCTTCACGTTCGGCAGCTTCGACAGCAGCGCCTCGTCGATCCCGGCGCCGGCCATGATGACGCGGATCTTCGGAGCGAGCTCCTTCAGGAACGCGTCCTTGTCCGTCGCCTTCGCCAGGTGATGGAGGGTCACGTCCTTCTCCATCCGCTCGACCCACCAGTCGGGCATGCTTCCGATGAACAGAACCTCGGGCTTCTCGGCCATCGCTCGCTTTCCTATGGGAAATTCGGGCGGCATGCTGCCCGACGACCGGGCCTCGTGTCATCAAGCGAATTGCCTCGCGGGCGCCCTTGACCCCTCGGCCGTTCCGTGGCCGATTGCCGCCCGATCCGAATGTTCCTGTTTGCCCGCCTCCGCCCGCTCGCCCGCGCGCTCGGCCATCCGAGCTATCGCAACTATGCGATCGGCAACAGCGTCTCGGTGATCGGCACCTGGATCCAGCGCATCGCCGCCGGCTGGCTCGCCTGGGAGCTGACCCATTCGGGCGCCTGGATCGGGGCTCTCGCCTTCATGGAGCTCTTCCCCTCGACCGTCTTCGGCCCGATCGGCGGTGCGCTGGTCGACCGCCGCGACCGTCTGGCCATGGTCAAGGTCACCCAAGGCCTGTCCATGCTGACCTCGGTCCTCCTGACGCTGGCCGCATTCACCGGCACGCTCACGATCTGGCTGCTCGCCGCCCTGGTCCTCTGCCATGGCATCATCCAGGCCTTCGCACAGCCGGCCCGGCTGTCGCTGATCTCGAACCTGGTGCCGCGCGAGGACCTGCCGGTGGCGGTCGCCCTCAACTCGATTACCTTCAACACCGCCCGCTTCATCGGCCCGACCATCGCGGGCTTCGTCATCGTCGCCGGCGGCACGTCATGGGCGTTCCTTGCCAACGCCCTCACCTATGCCTGGCTGCAGCTGGCGCTGACCCGGGTCCGCCCGATCACCTCGACCGCACCCTTGCCGCGGGACGGCCGCACCACCAGCCTGTTCGTCGAAATAATGGAGGGCTGGCGCTACGCCATGAGCCATCCCGGCATCGGCCCGATGCTGTGGCTGATGATCGTTTCCAGCATGCTGACCCGCCCCGTGGTCGAGCTGATGCCGGCCTTCGCCGGCGCCGTCTTCAAGAGCGACGCGCATGGCCTGGCCCAGCTCTCGGCCGCGATCGGCGTCGGCGCCATCATCGGCGGCATCTTCCTGGCCCAGCGCGACCGGCTGACCGGCCTCACCCGGCTTAACCAGGTGTCGGGCATCGCCGTCGCCCTCCTCGTCCTGCTGTTCACCGCCACCGACAACATCTATCTCGGCATGGCGGTGATCGGGGTCGGCGGCGGCATGATGGTGATGAACGGCACCGCCGGCCAGACCCTGGTCCAGTCGGCGGTCGCCGCCCCGATGCGGGGCCGCGTGCTCGGCCTCTACGGCATCATCTTCCGCGGCGGACCGGCGCTGGGCGCGCTCATCATGGGCGTGCTCTCGGAATGGTGGGGGCTGCGCTGGCCAGTCGCCGGCGGCGCGATCCTGGCCCTCTGCTTCTATGCCTGGTTCGCTCGCCGACTGCCGCAGATGGCCCGCTCGCTCGAAGGCAGCTGAGCCCATACTGCCTAATTCTTGGTCACCTGGAAGAAATGCCAGTGTCCATTCGTATAGGCCTGCGTGCGCCTTCGTCTGCTTGTCAGGGTCCGAAGAACATGCACAATCTTATGTACAGCCGTGAAGAACGGCCGCACTCGCGTTCATGACAATCCGGAGGAGAGACGCTCAATGACCAAGGACACCACCACGGGCGTGGCGAAAAGCCGCCGCTCATTCCTAGGGAAGCTCGCCGCGGCCGGTGCCGCCGCCGGCGCCGCGTTCGCCGCCCCCAAGGTTCACGCGCAGACCGGCCCGGTCACCATGCGCTTCCAGAGCACCTGGCCGGCGAAGGACATCTTCCACGAATACGCCAACGACTTCGCGAAGAAGATCAACGATATGACCGGCGGCGACCTCAAGATCGAGGTGCTTCCGGCCGGCGCCGTCGTTCCCGCCTTCGGCCTTCTCGACGCGGTGTCGAGCGGCACGCTCGACGGCGGCCACGGCGTGATGGTCTATCACTACGGCAAGCAGAACGCGCTGGCGCTCTGGGGCTCGGGCCCTGCCTTCGGCATGGACGCGCAGCAGCTGATGTCCTGGCATAAATACGGCGGCGGCAAGGAGCTGATGGAGAAGCTCTATGCCTCTGTGAATGCCAACGTGAAGTCGTACCCTTACGGCCCGATGTGGACGCAGCCGCTCGGCTGGTTCAAGAAGCCGGTGACCAAGGCCGAGGACATGAAGGGCCTCAAGTTCCGCACCGTCGGCCTCTCGATTGACGTGTTCACGGCGATGGGCGTCGCGGTCAACGCGCTGCCCGGCGGCGAGATCGTGCCGGCGATGGATCGCGGCCTGCTCGATGCAGCCGAGTTCAACAACATGACCTCCGACCGCATCCTCGGATTCCCCGACGTTTCCAAAGTGTGCATGCTGCAGAGCTATCACCAGAATGCCGAGCAGTTCGAGATCATGTTCAACAAGGCGAAGTACGACGCCTTGCCGGCCAAGCTGCGCGCCATCATCGACAACGGCGTCGAAGCCGCCTCCCAGGATCTGGTGTGGAAGTCGATCGACCGCTACTCGCAGGACTATGTCGAGTTGCAGACTAAGGACAAGGTCCGCTTCTTCAAGACGCCGAACTCGATCCTGCAGGCGCAGCTCAAGGCCTATGACGAGGCCGCCGCGAAGAAGGGCGAAGGCAATGCCCTCTTCAAGGAGATCGAGGCCTCGCAGAAGAAGTTCGCCGAGCGCGTCGTGAAGTGGGACTTCGACAACAACGTCCGCCGCGAGATGGCCTACAACCACTACTTCGCCAAGCCGGCCCCGAAGAA
>CAXNIC010000084.1:0-15021 GCA_964201945.1 Alphaproteobacteria bacterium | reverse complement strand
TGCTGGGCCAGATGCCGCACACCGGCGAGATCCGCATCGACTGGCCGGCCGGCCGCCGCACCGGCTACGTGCCGCAGATCCTCGACTTCGACCGCGACCTGCCGATGACGGTCGACGACTTCATGGCGATCATCAGCCAGGACCGGATGGCGGTGTTCGGCATCGCCAAGCGGAACCGTGCCGCGGTCGACCAGGCGCTCGAGATGGTCGGTCTCGCCGGAAAGCGCCGGCGCCGCATGGGCGAGCTCTCGGGCGGCGAGCGCCAGCGCGCTCTGTTCGCCCAGGCGCTGATCCCCTTTCCCGATCTCCTGGTGCTCGACGAGCCGCTGGCCGGCGTCGACGGCGCCGGGGCGGAGATCATCTCAGGCCTGGTGCAGGACCTGAGCTCGCGCGGCGTCACCGTTGTCTGGGTGCATCACGACCTCGCCGAGGTGAAGCGCATCGCCGACAAGGTGACCTGCATCAACCGGACAGTGTCCTTCTCCGGGACTCCCGAGGAGGTGCTGACCCGGGAAAGCATCCTCGAGGTGTTCTCGCCGGCCGGCGGACGCGGCCTGGCCTCGGGGAGCGCCGCCGCATGAGCTGGCTCTTCGATCCGATCCGCGCGCAGATCCAGGCCTGGGCGCTCGCCGGCACGCTGCCCGATGCCTTCCAGTACGGCTTCGTCGTCAACGCGCTGATCTGCGGCCTGTTCATCGGCCCGATCCTGGGTGGCGTCGGCACCATGGTGGTGACCAAGCGCCTGGCCTTCTTCTCGCAGGCGGTGGGCCAGGCGGCGCTGACCGGCGTCGCGCTCGGCATCATCCTCGGCGAGCCGCTGACCTCGCCCTACGTCACCCTGTTCGGGTTCTGCATCCTCTTCGGGCTGGTGCTCAACTTCACCAAGAACCGCACGCGGATGTCGACCGATACGCTGATCGGCGTGTTCCTGTCGATCTCGATGGCGGTGGGATCCAGCCTGCTGATCTTCGTCGCCGCCAAGGTCAACATCCACATCGTCGATCAGGTGCTGTTCGGCTCGATCCTCACGGTCAACAATCTCGACATGACGGTGCTGGTGGTCATCTCGGCGCTGGTCAGCGTGCTCGGCGTGATGCGGTTCAACCGCATGCTGGTCGCCAGCTTCAACCCGCAGCTCGCCCATGTGCGGGGCGTCAATGTCGGCTTCCTCGACTACCTGTTCATCCTGATGATCACGGTGATCACCGTCGCCTCGGTCAAGATCATCGGGGCGATGCTGGTCGAGGCGCTGCTGCTGATCCCGGCTGCGGCCGCCCGTATCCTCACCCGCGACATCCGGGGGTTCTTCTTCGTCAGCATCGTCATCTCGACGATCAGCTGCATCGTCGGCATCATCGCGCCGATGCTGTGGAATCTGCCGATCCCCTCCGGCGGCGCGATCGTGCTGGTCGCCGCCGTCTTCTTCTGCCTGGCGACCGTGGCGAGGCTGTTCCGCCGCCAGGCGATGTAGGCTTCCGGGAGGTTCATATGTTGGGATCGACGCTGCTGCGTTGCGGGTTCGTCGCCCTCTTCGCTCTTGCCGCGGCTCCGGCGTCCGCAGCCGACCGCGTGCTCGTCCTCACCTCGCTGCAGCCCACATATTCGATCGCGCATGCGCTCGCTCGAGGCACCGCGATCGACGTGCAGCAGGCGTTCCCCGCCGATATCGGCATGGACCAGCAGTCCCCTTACCTGGCCCGCCGCCGGCGCGAGGATTTCATCGCCGCCGCGCAGAAGGCCGCCGCCGTCGTCACCATCCGCAAGACCTGGGAAACCGATCCGTTGTTCCCGGCGGTCAGGCGCATCAACATCCGGACGATCGAGATCGACGCCTCGAGCCCGCTCTCGCCGGAGCTTGCCGGCGTCGCCTTGCTCCCGGCCGGGAAGGACGGGGCTAAGGGCGCGGTCTCGCCCTATATCTGGCTCAACCCGACCAACGCGATCCGCATGACCGACATCGTCGCGGCGGATCTCCGCCGGCTCAGCGAGGCGGACGCCAAGACGATCGACGCCAACCAGGTGGCGTTCAGGCAGCGCATCCTGGCGCTCAAGACCGAATTCGAGGCGAAGCTGGCCGAGCTCGACGATCCCTCGGTGATCCTGCTCAGCCCCGCGCTCGGCTATCTCACCGGCGGGCTCGGCGTCGATGTCGCGGCCACATTCTCGAAGCCGGGATTCGACTGGAACGACGCCGATGCAGCGGCGCTTGCCGAGAAGATCACCGCGAGCGGCGTCAAAGGCGTGGTCGCGATGGCGAAGCCGAAGGATGCGGTGGCGGCGGCGATCGCCAAGGCCGGCGGGCGGCTGGCGGTGCTCGATCCGATCGATCCGGGCCTCGCCGGCGCCGACGGCAAGACCGACCCGGATGGGTTCGTCACGGTGCTGCGCACCAATCTCGAGCGCCTGCTGGCGGCGATGAAGCCCTAAAACGACTTGGGGCCCGGCAATCGCCGAGCCCCAAGGTCAACTCAAGGGATGGATGACGCGAGGGCGGTGGCCCTCAGCGCATGTTGACCGTCTGCACCCAGATCAGGCCGCCCTCTTCGAGGTCGACCATCTCGCCGCTCGGATTGGCGATCTTCTTGGCGCCGGCGACGATCGCCGAGAAGCCCCACCAGCCGGCCTTCGGCATGGCGTAGGAGAAGTTGCCGTTGGCGTCGGACTTGATCACCTGGGTGACGAAGGGATCGGCCGGCGCCTTGATCTTGCCGTCGGCCTTGTACTCGACCTCGATGCGGGTGAAGGGCGACGGCTTGCCGTTGTACATGACGATGCCGTTGAACACGTTGCCGGTCCACAGCCCGAAGGGCCGGGTGAGCGGACGGATTTCGATCGGCGCGCCGGTCATCGCGTCCCAGCCGTCGTCGGCGCCGTACGCGTTCACGACGACCTTGGTGTAGTGGACCAGCATCTTCTTCTCGGCCGGCTCCCAGTAGGGCGCGGGCTCGATGAAGAAGACGTAGTTGGCGGGACCGCGGAGGCCGTATTGCGCGGTGTAGGTGGTCTTGCCGCCGATCGTGGTCCGCTGCAGCGAGGACAGCAGATCGGTGCGCTGGCCCTCGCGGCCGATGACGCCGAAGGCCTTCGGCTGGCCCATGTCCATGATCGGCCCGCCCTCCATCGGGTGGGTGAACACGGCGCGAAGGGTCACCGACTTCTGCGACTCCTCCTCGATGATGGGCTCGTTCGGCAGCAACTCCTGGAAATGCGCCAGCGCCGGCCCGGCTCCGAGAAGGGCCATGAGGGCCGCCGTCACGAAGGTCTTCTGATTCACGCGAGCCCCCATTCAAGTGTTGACCGGGGCAGCTCAAGGCTACCCAAACGATCATTTAGGTCAATTTCGGGCGAAATTCTTCGGACGCCACTCTGAACACAAACACTGCCCGCTTGCCTGGGACCGTTCGACAGTCCCGAGTCCCCCGCGCGCAATGCCTTCTTCGTGATTACCAGGACACCTAGGACGATTCAAGATAGTTTATGATATTCATTCTCACTATTGTGCTTCGTCACGGCGATGTGGCCGTGCGGGTGGACGCAATTCGAGCGGGGGCTTGGGATGAAATTCGGAAGGCTGGTTGCTGCCCTGTTGATGGGTAGCGCGGTTGCGTCGCTGACGCCGGCGACCGTCATGGCGGAGATGACCTTCTATAACGACGGCGATCTTTCGCTGAACGTCGGGGTCGAAGGCGCGTTGGCCGGCTTCCGCGTCAACAACGTCGATTTCGGGCGCGGCAATAACAACTTCGGGTCGTCCGAGCTCAGGACGAACCGCAGCTGGTTCGAAGGCTGGGTCAAGCCTTCGCTCACCTTCGAGTACGTCCTCGACGATTCGCCGATCTATCTCGGCAAGAACTCGTCGTTCTACGGCGGCCTGAGCGCCATCGTCACCGCGACGCGCGGGCAGGGCGACGCGGTCCAGGCGACGTCGACGACGTCGTTCCAGCCGACCCATGGCGACTTCGAAGAGGCGTATCTCGGCTGGAAGTCCGGCGACCTGTTCGAGATGGGCGAGGACGCGATCGACTTCTCCTTCGGCAACCAGTCGCTGACGATCGGCGACGGATTGCTGATCAACGGCGCCACCACCAACGGCCTCTATCGCGCCTCCTACTACACCGCGCCCCGCGGCGCCTTCCACCGCACCATGGTGCTCAAGGTCAATCCGAGTGAGATCGCGCCGGTCCGCGGCACCTTCTTCCACCTGCAGGCGGTCAGCGACCAGGACCTGATGCGCGAGGGCGACCAGCCGCAGGCCAAGCTGTATGGCGGCAGCCTCGACTGGTACGGGCCGGAGCGCGAGGAAGCGCTCGGCGACATCACCGATCTCTGGACCCTCACCGGCACCGCCTTCCGGATCTATGACGGCGAGACGCCGCCTCCCGGCAACACCGCCGGCAACCGCAAGGGTCTCAACGTCTTCTCCGCCCGGGCCGCCGGCTCGTTCCTGCCCTTCAACCGCGACATCCTGTTCTTCGGCGAGTATGTCGCCCAGCGCAACGACGACACCGGCCGCCGGACGCGCGCCAACGGCTGGTACGTCGAGCCGGGCTACAACTTCTCCTCCCATCCGTGGAATCCGATCGTGACCTACCGCTACGGCTCCTTCAGCGGCGATCCCGATCCGAACGGCGGCACCACCAAGAAGTCCTTCGACTCGCTGTTCTTCGGCTCCGGCGTCCGCGGCCTTGGCCCGGGCACCTGGTTCCTCGGCGAGATCTACGGCCAGTACCAGCAGGGCCTGACCAACATTAACGTCCACCAGGTCAGCGCCCGCGTCACGCCGAGGGAGGATCTGAGCCTCGGCCTCATCTATTACCGCACCAACTTCAACGAGCTCGGCCAGGTGAACCAGCTCATCAACACCGGGGCCACGCCGGTCACCTCGAAGCGGGCGATGGACGAGATCAACCTCTACGCCGAGTGGAAGGTGAACGACGCCATCACCATCGTGCCGACCTTGGGCGTCGCCTTCCCCGGCGCCGGCTACAAGCAGGTCGACACCGGCACCGGCCGCACCGGCGACAAGACGATCTTCCTCGGCCAGATCGTCGTCGGGTTCCAGTTCTGAGTTGATCGCCCGGCGCGACACGCTTCTCTTCGACCTCGACGGCACGCTGACGGATACCGATGCGCTTCACTACGAAGCGTATCGGATCCTGCTGACGCCGCTCGGCAAGGCCGTAAGCCACGAGACCTACAAGGCCCGGATCATGGGGGCGGCCAACGAGGCGATCATGGCCTGGCTGTTCCCCGACGAGCCGATTGCCCGTCACCGTGCGCTCGCCGATGAGAAGGAACGTCTGTTCCGCACGATCGCCGGTCGCATGCAGCCGCTTCCCGGCCTTATCGACCTGCTTGCCTGGGCGGACTCGAACGAGATCAAGACGGCGGTGGTGACCAATGCGCCGCGCTTCAACGCCGAGATGATGCTGGGGGCGATCGGTCTCGCCGAGCGCTTTCCGGTTCTGGTGATCGGCGAAGAGGTGGCGCGCGGCAAGCCCGATCCGCTGCCCTACCTGACGGCCCTCGACCGCCTCGGCGCCAAGGCAGAGGCGGCGCTGGCCTTCGAGGACTCGCGTTCGGGCGTGCAGGCGGCGACGGCAGCCGGGCTCGAGACGGTCGGCATGACGACCGGCCTGGATGCGGCAACGCTGCGGGGCGTCGGCGCCGCCGGGACGATTGCCGACTTCACCGATCCCTGGCTGCTGGAAAAGCTCGAGCGCGAGTTTTAGAGAGCCTGATCGGCGGCGAGCGGAACGACTTCGCCGGAACGTGTGTTTGACCGTGTGACCTTCACATAGGAGACACACATGGGCCGCGGCCTGATTCTCTGGCTTATCGGGATCCCGCTTCCGATCATCCTCGTCGTTTGGGCGCTGGGCGGCCTGAGCTGACCTTGAGGGTGCCGGCTCCCGGCCCCCTGCCTTAGAGGGCGCGGCGCGTCACCACGGCGCCTGCGCCCTCATGCGCTTTCGCGCGCTAGCCCCGAACAATGTCGTGGTTGAACCGAGCCCGGCTCCTTGAAGGCGCCGCGACGCGGAACAGCGTGACTTTTCGGTGACGGCTTTTGAGCCGCGCGGGATCTGCCTCGGTCGCCCGTGTCAATTGCACAGGCGTCATTTCTCAAACGAGGTGTTCCCATGCGCGCTTCGATACTCGCTCTCGCTGTCGGCACGGCGATTGCCACATCGGCGCTCGGTGTTGCCGCTCCCGCTGCTCTCGCCGAGCAGTCCAATCTGATCCAGGTCCAGGCTGAAGCCGATCGCAACTGGCGTGATCGTCGCTGGCGGGATCGTGGTTACTGGCATCGCCCGTACTACTATCGGCCGGCGCCGCCGCCGCCGGTTGTCTATTACCCGCATTATCGTCCCTACTATCCGCCGCCACCCCCGCGGCCGGGCTTCGGCTTCTGGATCAGCTGAGCCTTCGTCAGTCTCGAAGGGCGGTCCATTGCGGGCCGCCCTTCGCGTTTTTGGCGAAGCCGTGGCGGAGATTTGGTTCCCGCGGTCGCGTGCGATGTACCCGGACCGATGCTTTCGGTGACCAATCGGGACCGTGGGATGTAAGCCCGGTGGGCACCCCCATATCCTCGGCAGACAATGAACAGAGGAGTATCCCCCATGCGCAAGCTCACCCTTGCAGCGGCCTTCGGCGTGCTGGCGATCTCGGCGTTTGCGGCCCCGGTCTTCGCCCAGGGCGAGGGCCTTGAGCCGGGCGATTACACCGGCGGTCCGTATGCCCAGGGCTATACCTATAGCTACGGCTACACGACCTATCCGAACGGCGGCTACACCTACATGACGAACCCGGCGCCGGCCCAGGTGACCACCTATACGGCCCCGGCCTATGTGGCGCCGACGATGGTGCCGGTGGCGCCGTCGACCACCACGACCTACAGCACGTCGCCCTATGGTCAGACCACCACGACCTACACCACCACCTCGCCGACGGTGACCTACACCGCGCCGGTCTATTCGCAGCCGAGCGTGGCGACCACGGTCTATGTCGCGCCGCGGCCCTGCAACCCGTACGACGTGTCGCGTCCGGGTGTGACCAACGCCTGCGACTGATCGGCCCCGCGCCGGTTGCCGCATGCGGTTGAGGAAAGGCGGTCCTTCGGGGCCGCCTTTCTTCTTTGGGCCGGCGTCTCCTGCTAGGCTTGCCCGACACCACCTGCCTTAGGGACTCCAAGCCATGACCGCCCAGCCGCGCTATGTCGGCCCGCTCGATCTCAACTCCGCCATCGCGGCCTTCTCCCTGGTCACGCTCGCCGACCGGCCGTTCAAGCGCGAGGACGGCAAGGCGACGGTCGAATCCCGCGACCTCGGCATCGCCGATGCGACCTCGGGTCGCATCCTGATGAAGCACACGCGCGCCATCGCTCCCTTCGACAAGGAGACCGGCTGGCATTGGCACGACATGGACGCCCATATCGTCTTCGTCATCCGCGGCTGGGTCCGCTTCGCCTATGCCGGCATGGCCGATGCGGTGACCGTCGAGGCCGGATCCTGCATCAGCCAGCCGACCGGCGTGCCGCACAACGTCGTCGGCCGCTCCGACGACCTCGAAGCGATCGAGATCAACATTCCAGCCGATCACGGGACCTACGATCACAAGGGCTGATTTTCGGCGGGGAGTGCTGCGGAAATATTGCCAAGCCCCTGAAACAGGGTCTCTAATGGCGGCTCGCCTCCCTTGAGCCCGCCGCGACCGATTGAATGAACGCTGACAGCTCCCCGGGCCAGGACCGGCGGACGACCTTGAGCGCCGCCCGCAGGCGCCCGCTCGCCCGTCTGGCGCTGCTCGCGGTGGTGGCCGGCGGCATCTTCCTCTGGGCGGCCAACTGGGCCCGGACCACGCTGCTTTACGTGCATGAGACGGATGCCCGCATCGTCAGCGACATGATCACGCTGGCGAGCCGGGTCGATGGGCTGGTGGCGACACGGCCGGTGCAGGAGGGGGACCGGGTGACGGCGGGCCAGGTGGTCGCCACCATCGACTCGCGCCAGGCCCGCCTCAAGCTCAACGAGCTCGAAGCGGAGATGGTCAGCGCCGAGGCTGCCCTCGACCGGGTCGATTCCGAGATCGCGCTGGTCGACAAGTCGACGACGACCCGTATCGCCTCCACCGAGTCGCGTCTGGTCGAGGCCCGTGCCGCCCGTGAGGCGATGGGACAGGAGTATCGCTACGCCGAGTCCGAGTTCCAGCGGAGCCAGGCGCTGCAGGGCGGCGCCGCCATCACCGCCAGCCGCGTCGATCGCACCCGCGCCGACTATCTGAAGCAGCAGCAGGAGCTGGCGCGGACCGCAGCGCAGGTCAGGACCGCCGAGGCGATGCTGGCCGAGGCCCGGGCCGAGCGCCAGCGCCTCGACGTGCTGCGTGCCGACCGGGCGACCCTGGCGGCCAAGCGCCAGGAGCTGCTGGCGCGGATGGACAGCCAGCGCGCCGACATCGAGCTCCGCCAGGTGGTGAGCCCGGTCGACGGCGTGATCAGCCGCACCTTCATCGCCGCCGGCGAATATGCCTCGGCCGGCCAGCGCCTCCTCCTCCTGCACGATCCGACGAAGATCTGGATCGAGGCGCGCTTTCGCGAGACCGACATCCGCCGGCTCACGGTCGGTCAGCACGTCCACATCACCATCGACGCCTACCCGGACGAGACCTTCGAAGGCAAGATCGAGCGGATCGGCCATGCCGCGACCAGCGAGTTCGCGCTTCTGCCGACGCCGAACCCGACCGGCAACTTCACCAAGGTGACGCAAAGGCTGCCGGTCCGGATCGCCATCCAGCAGCGGGACGGGCGGCTCCGGCCGGGCATGATGGTCGAGGCCTACGTCGACATCGACCGGCGATGACTGCGGCCGCGGTGCCGGGGTCCGCCGAGGCGGCGCCGCACGCCGGCCTCTTCCGCTGGATGACCATGTTCACGGTGATGATGGGCCTGCTCGGCACCGTCATGTCCTCGACCATGGCCAACATCGCCATCCCCGACGTCATGGGCGCCTTCGGCATCGGCCAGGATCGCGCTCACTGGATGTCGAGCGGCTTCCTTTCGGCGATGACCGTCTCGATGCTGCTGAACGCGTGGTTCCTCGGCAATTTCGGCGCGCGCAACAGCTTCATCGCGGCGATGATGGTGTTCGCCGCCGCCTCGGTCCTGGGCGAAGTCGCGCCGAACTACGAGGTCGTCGTCATCGCCCGCGTCATCCAGGGTTCCTGCGCCGGGGTGCTGCAACCGATGGCGATGAGCGTCATCTTCCTCACCTTCCGTCCGCATGAACGTGGCGTCGCCATGGGCCTGTTCGGCATGGGCGTGGTGCTGGGGCCGGCGCTCGGGCCTACGCTCGGCGGCTTCATCGTCGACAATCTGAGCTGGCGCTACGTCTTCACCGCGACCTTGCCGCTGCCGCTGCTGGCGTCGGCGCTGGCGCTCCGCTTCGTTCCGCCCAAGGACCCGAACGCGATACCTCGCAAGCTCAACTGGCAGAGCCTGCTCCTGATGGTGACGACGGTGGCCGGTCTGCTCAACGGTCTCTCCAACGGCCAGCGGCTGGGTTGGGAATCGGTCTTCGTCACCGGATCGCTCCTGGTCGCCGCCGTCGCCGGCGTCGCCTTCGTCGTCCGCGAGCTCTCCTCGCGCGAGCCCCTGGTCAACCTCGAGCTCTTCTCCAGCCGCACCTATGCTGCGTCCGCCGTGGTCTCGCTGGTGTTCGGCGCCGGGTTCTTCGGATCGACCTACCTGCTGCCGATCTTCGTGCAGACGGTGGCGGGCTTCACCGCGGTCAAGGCCGGGCTGATGCTGCTGCCGGCGGGTCTGGCCCAGCTCGTCATCTTTCCTCTGGCAGGGCGCCTCGCCCAGCATGTGCGGCCGGGCTGGCCGATCCTCTTCGGCCTCTTCGCCTTCGCCATCAGCACGCATGAATTCGCGCAGGCCGACTTCGACACCGATTTCTGGACGCTGGCGCTCTGGCTGACGCTGGGGCGGATCGGGCTCGGCTTCGTCTTCCCGTCGCTCTCGGTCGGCTCGCTGCAGTCGCTCCGGGCCGACCTGGTGCCCTACGGCGCCGGCACGCTCAACTTCACCCGCATGCT
This sequence comes from Alphaproteobacteria bacterium, assembly GCA_964201945.1. GTDB lineage: Bacteria > Pseudomonadota > Alphaproteobacteria > SHVZ01 > SHVZ01 > SHVZ01. Next base: position 4,929 of record CAXNIC010000084.1, on the reverse strand, counting down.
GGGCGCCTCGGTCGGCGTCAACGTGCTGGCGGTCATCGTCGAGCAGCGAACGGCGACCCACGCGGTTCACCTGACCCAGACGCAGACGGCGGACAACCAGACCACCCAGCTGCTTTTCGACAAGCTGGATGCCGTGCTGGGAAAGGCGGGTCTCGCCGGGGCCGAGATGACCGCGGGCCATCTCGACTATCTCGGCCGGGTGATTTCCGCCAAGGCCAACTGGATGGCGTTCCAGGACGGCTTCCTGGTTGTCGCCGTCGCCTTCTTCGTCGCCATGCTGCTGGCGATCCCGCTCACCCGGGCGGAGCCGCGGGCGCGATAGCGGTTCGTTTAAATTAGCCCTGGTAAACGATCGGTTATTGGGGCAAAGTTCGTTGCGCGCATTGATCTATCCTCCTCTCGCCCCGGCCGAGCCATCGTCCGGGGCGCTTCTTTTCGGAGGTCGCTCGTCAACCGGTGGAGAGCAGCGTGCTGAGGGGCGAGGGCTTGGCGTCGGCGTCGCCCTGGAGCCGAAGGCCGTACTCCTCCTCGCCCCTCCGGCAGGCGTCGCTGAAGACCGGGATCCGGTACATCGTGTGCCAGCGGCCGACCGAAGCCTCGATCTCGTTCGGGCTGAGCAGCTGGGTCTCCACCAGAAGCGCCCGGAGATGGGGGACGAAGCGCATCTTGACGTCGAGGTTCCAGTTGGCGAGCGCGTTGACGACGCCGGCTGCATAGCCCAGCAGCGCGAATTTCTCGCTGGCCTGGCGGCCGAATTCCGGCGGCGCGCTCGCCCGGGCTTCGGCGACGAAGCCGACCATCTGCAGGATCGCCTGCGCGTCCAAGCCCTCCGCCGTGCGCGCCGTGTCGTTTGCCGACGTTTCGACCGCGCTGACGCGCGGCGGCAGCCGCGAGACGACTTTCCTCAGGACCGCCTGACGCTCGGCCGGGGTCAGGCAGCGCCGGCCCATCCAGTAGCCGACGCGCTCGAGGTAGCCCTTGATGTTGGCGCCCTTGACCATGAAATCGTCGCCGCCGGCCTCGACGCATTCGCGCATCACTTCCAGCTTGTCGGTGCTGGTGACGAAGATGATCGGCACGCCGACCGAGTATTGCTGGCGGATGCGCTTGCAGGTCTCGATGCCGCTGATTCCCGGAAGGTTGATGTCGAGGATGACCATCCTCGGGCCGTTCAGATCGCAGAGGCGCGGCGCCATCTCGCCCTTGCTGCCGACGGCGACCGTATATCCGGCGCTCTCCAGCGCGCGCGTGTAGAGCTTCTGCTGATAGGGATCGTCCTCGATGAGCAAGACGAGACCGCTGGCCATGGCGTCAGCCTCGTGCCGCCGGCGAACCGGCGTCGTCGGGGAAATGGGCGCGGAGCACCTCGGCCTCGGCGGCGGCGATCGCATCGGCGAGACGTTCGGCGCTCAGCCGGGCCTGGTCCGGGTCCTGCTCGTCGCAGGCGGCCTCGACCGACCTGGCGACGCCGACGACCTGGTGGAGACCGAGATAGGCCGCCATGCCGGCGAGCTGGTGAACCGCGAGGCGCAGCGCATCGAGGTCGCCGGCCGCGGCCGCCGTTGCCGCTGCCGCCTGCCGCTTCGGCGCGGCGGTCCTGAATTCCTGGACCAGGCTCGCGACCGTCTCCGTTCCCAGATGCGCGACGAGCTGCGCCAGCACGCTCGGAAGGTCGGCATGCGTGCCGTCGGTCCGGCTCCGGGCATAACGTCCGACCGCCTCCCTCAGATCCTTGGGCAGCAGCGGCTTCGAGAGGTAGCCGTCAAAGCCGGCCTTCCGGCAGCGCTCGGCGATACCCTCCGTGACGTTCGCGCTCAGCGCCACCACCGGAACCCTCCCCTGCAAGCCGGTCCGGGCGCGGATCCCGCCGACCGTAGTGAATCCGTCCATCTCCGGCATGTGCAAGTCCATGAACACCAAATCGTAGTCGGTGGATGCCGTCGCCAGCAGCGCCTCCTGTCCGGAGACCGCGAGATCGACGGCATGGCCGAATTTCTCGAGTAACTTTCCAGCCACTCGAAGGTTGGTCGACGTGTCGTCGACCACCAGGATCTTGAGCCGGCGGTCGGATGGCAACGTCTCGTCGACGGACGCCGCCCTGGCCGGCTCCGGGGCGGCGTCGGTCATCTGGAAGATGATGTTGTAGAGCGGCGAGTGGCGGATCGGCTTCACCACGACGCCGTCGACCTCGCGGGTCGGAGCACCGCCCGGCGGGACCACCAGCAGCAGCTTCGGCTGGATGAAGCCGGCTTCCCGGCGGATCAGGTGGGCGAGCTGCTCGCCGTTGACGCCGGCGAGGACACGATCGAGAATGACGAGCCGGAAGGGCTGGCGCTCGCCATCGGCCTTCCTGAGCAGCGTCAGCGCCGAGATCGCGTCGTTGGCGATCTCGACCGGCACTCGCCAGGCGGAGAGGGCATAGACCAGGGCCTCGCCGGTTCCGGTGCCGCCGGCGACCACCAGGGTCTTCAGGCTGGCCAGCGCCGGATGGACGTCGCGCGTCTCGCCTGCGGCGACCGCAAGCGCGATCGAGATCTTGAAGCGGCTGCCGTGGCCGACCCGGCTTTCGGCGGTGAGGGTGCCGCCCATCAGGCCGACCAGCTGGCGGGCGATGCCGAGACCGAGCCCGGTGCCGCCAAAGCGCCGCGTGATCGAGGAATCGGCCTGGGTAAAGGTGTCGAAGATGCGCTCGAGATCATCGGCGGCGATGCCGATGCCGGTGTCGATGACCTCGATGCGGAGCTCGACCTTGCCGTCCGGCAGCGGGCGCCAGGTGGATTCCACGCGGATCGAGCCCGTGTCGGTGAACTTGACGGCATTGGCGGCGAGGTTGAGCAGCGCCTGCCGGATCCGGCCGGGATCGCCGACCACCCGCCTCGGCAGGTCGGGGGCCATGATCGAGACCACTTCCAGGCCCTTGGCATAGGCGCCGGGAGCGATCGTCTCGATCACGCCCTCGACCAGCGCATGGAGGCCGAACTGGACGGATTCGAGTTCGATCCGGCCGGCCTCGGCCTTGGAGAAGTCGAGCAGGTCGTTGACGATGGCGAGCAGCGCGGTCGCGGAGTTGTGGATGGTGCGGGCGTAGTCGCCCTGCTCGGCGGTGAGCGGCTCCTCGATCAGGAGGCCGCTCATGCCGATGATGCCGTTCATCGGCGTGCGGATCTCGTGGCTGATGGTGGCGACGAAGTCGGACTTGGCGCGGTTCGCGGCATTGGCGCGGTCGACTGCCTGCTGGAGCTCGGCGGTCCGTTCGCTGACACGGTGCTCCAGGGTCTCGAGCGCGCGCTTCAACGCCTGATTGGCTTCGTAGAGCTCGAGACTCTTTATTCTCGAGCAGGCTCTCGGCTTCCTTCCGTGCCCGCGCGTCGCGCTCGGCGCGTCGCCGAAGTCGTTCCAGTTCGTCCTTTGCCTCTTCCGGCGACATCACACCTTGTCCCGGTTGGGGTTGGCGATCGACCGGACACATACGGATCGGACCCGGAAGCGGATCAGGCCGCCGCCTGCGTCAAAGTGAAGCGAGCCTGGATATCCCCCTCCGGCCGGTCCTTCCGTTCAAGGGTGATCCGGCCGCCGAAATGGGCGATGCAGCCCTCGATCAATCCTTCGGCTAGATCGGCGAACGGACGTTTCGACTTGTAGTCGAGAACGAGGATGCCGGACCGAGAGTCGTCGCAGAGAAACGTCGGCAGCTCGGCATCCGGATAGAGCTTGAGGACCTCGGAGTGGATCCTGGTCTCGATGCCGCCCAGGAACTCGAAGGCATCCGGGACATTTTCGAAGAATGCGGGAAAGACCGTGGCGAACCGCCCGAACAGGTGGCGTCCGAACGTCTTGATCAGGTCCGGGACCGGGGTCCCGCTGGCCTCGCTGAGCGCCACCACCAGGGCCACGATCTCGCGGTGATCGTAGAAGCCGACGCTGGTATAGGCGCCCCCGGACGCGGGCTTGGCCTTGTCGATGATGCGGTCGACCATGGTCTCGGAGAAGGTCGATTCGACCATCTCGAGGAACTCGGTGAAGACGATGCCCTTCATTCGGGACTCCCGCGTTTCGAAGGCCCGCGATCCTATCACGGGCCTTCAGGATTTGGCCGGCCCGAACTCCGGCACGATCGCGCCCAGCACGACGTCGACCCGCTCGCCATGGGAGGAGACCGGCAGCAGCAGCCGCTCGTATTTGGCGAACCACGACGTCATCGAGAAGCTGAGGGTGCGGCAGACCGGCTCGCGGCCGTCGACGACCTCGGCATAGGCCTTGCTCGCGATCCGCCGGTAGAGGAAGCCCGGCATTTCGTCGATGTAGAGCCCCTCGATCGAGGAGCCGTAGATGCGCTCGAGCTCGACGCCGATGCGGCGGTAGCGATAGCGGCGAGGCTCATGCTCGATCTCGACCCACAGCACGTTGGGCAGGATGAAGCCGAGATCGAGAAGCGAGAGCTCGCCGGCGAGCGGCATCGGCCGGCCGCGCCGCTTCTCCTCCCAGTAGACGAGAAGATCCTTGAGGCGCGTGTCGCGGATGACGACCAGCTCGCCCATGACTCAGGTCAGCGATCCTCGGTCCAGCGGCGGACCAGGCCCGACTCGATGCCGAAGAGATCGAGGGCGCGCCCGACCGTCTGGTCGACGATGTCGTCCAGCGACTTCGGCCGGTGATAGAAGGCCGGGACCGGCGGCGCGATCACCGCGCCGATCCGCGTCGCCGTCGCCATCAGCTCGATATGGCCTAGATGCAGCGGCGTCTCGCGGAACAGCAGCACCAGCCGGCGACGCTCCTTCAAGCAGACATCGGCGGCGCGCACCACCAGGTTGTCGGCATAGGCGTTGGCGATGCCGCTCAGCGTCTTGACCGAGCAGGGCGCCACCAGCATGCCGAGCGTCCGGAACGATCCGCTGGCGAGCGACGCGCCGATGTCCTTGGCGTTGTGCA
>CAXNIC010000083.1:0-15024 GCA_964201945.1 Alphaproteobacteria bacterium | reverse complement strand
GTGCTTGACCAACCCACGGAAGACTGACATCACCATCAACATCCAACGGCGCTGCAAGCGCCCGCGCCACACTGGTCGCGATCGATCGGAACAGGTGGTCGCGATCCGTCGGAATCGGTGGTCGCAATCGTCGGAATGCGCAGCCGGAGGCGCGTTCGTTGGCCGAGGTGTCTTTAGGAGGAGACGGGCCGGGGCGGCGGTCTTGACCCGCTACGCCCCAGTAGCCCAGAGCCTGTCAAAAACAGGCGTTTTCGTCAAGGACTAATTTCCGCGAAATGCGGAAAAGGCTACTTCCGCCGCTCCGGCAGGTTCTTCGCCACGATGGCGACGGCGATCAGCGTGAAGGCGGCGGCGCGGAGCAGGTAGGCCCAGCTCAGATACTCCTGGGGAATTCCGATCAGGTAGACGAGCGCCTGGTTCGCGGCCAGAAGCCAGAAGGCGAGCGCGAAGATCGCGAACAGCCTGTCGGAGGTCCGCCGCCAGAAGCGGAGGAAGAACACCCCGACGACGAGGTAGCCCATGGTGATGGCACCGGCGAGGAAGTCGGCCATGGCGCGCCTTTAGTCCACTTCCCAGATGAAGCCGTAGAGCAGGACGGCGATCCCGGCCAACGCCGCGAGGTGGCGGAAGGGTACGAAGTCGATGTCGGGGAAGACGACGAGATCGAAGACCAGGAAGAGATTGTTGAAGGAGAGGGCGACGAATCCCAGCGCGCTCCACAAGAGCAGCCCGGTGCGGTTGCGCGCATAGCTCCGGATCAGGAGGCCGGTGCAGGTGACGCTGCTTGCCAGGCACAGCACATAGACCAGGACCGGGAAGGTCATCATCGCCGTCAATCCTTCTTCAGCTTGAAGGCATCGGAGAAGGCTCGCAGCTTCTCGTTGGGCGCGCCATGGATCTCCTGGGCGATGGCGAGCGGACGCTCGGCCTGCAGGCGCGCGAGGTCGGTGACCAGCGTCTCCATCTCGGGCGATGGCGGCCGGTAGCGGCAGGACCCGTCGGCCTCGCGTGCGACGAGGCCGATCTCATCCAGCAGCGAGAGAACATCGCCGACCACGGCCGGGCTGCTGCGGAGCTCGCGGACCATGTCGTCGACGCTCCACGCGCGCGCTCGGTCACGGTGCAGGAGGAGCAGAAGCTCGATTGCCCATAGCGAACGCAGCGAGTGGATGAGGCCGGCAAGCGGAGCCGGGATCAAGGACGCCCTCTTTGCATCGGGGCGAGTTTAAGGGCGCCTCGGCCGGCTTCAACCCGACGGATGTATATCTGAACGCATTGTCATTTCATGGGCCGGCGCTAAGTCACTCAATCCCGTGACGTCGCGCGGATCTCACAGATTGGTCCCAGGCGACGCGGGTCAGGCTGTGGGGCGGAACCCTTCGGCAAGCACCGCCGAGCGGAAGGCGGTCTCGATCTCAAGCTGTTTCATCTCGGTGCCGAGGAAGTCACGCGCGGAAACGACGCCGAGCAGCTTGCCGCCGTCGACGATCGGCATGTGGCGGAAGCCGCCGTCGCGCATGCGCCGAAGTGCCACCACGGCCGGATCGTCCGGCGTCATCGTCTCCGGCATCGGCGTCATTACCTCGGCAAGCCTAGTGGTCTCGACGTCGAGGCCGGGGGCGGCGACGCGTTTCACCAGGTCGCGCTCGGTGAAGATGCCGGTGAGCTTGCCGTTCGCTTCCGTGATCAGCACGGCGCCGATGCCGCGTTCGGCCATCAGCTTGCAGGCCTGGCGGACGGTTGCGGTCGGCGCCAGCTTGGCGAGTTTCTGGCGCTTGATGATGTCCGAGATCTTCCGGGTCATGGCGGTCTCCGCGTCTCTGGCGGCCTCCAGCACCTCGTCGATCAGCGCCTGGGTGGCGTCGATCGACTGGCTGCCGATGGGCGCAGTCAATGTCTTGACGGCAAGGGCGATCGAGAGCGCGGCCAATACGTCCGCGGTCTCTTCCTTCGCGCCCGCCTTCAGAAGCTTATCCAGCAGAGTCTTCACCTTCTCCGGATCGCGGCCGCGGGGAAGCGGCAGGGCCGCGCCGACGGAAGCGCCGTCGGCGCGTTCGGCCCGGAGATGAAGGCTCTTGTCCATGGGTGGATTCTCGGGGCTGGACGGACTCTTCCGCAAGCCGGTCGTCTCGCACTGCGATTTCGCAATGGCGTTTCGCACTGGCAAATAGCCTGTCTTGCGGCGCCCGCGGATACCGGGTAACCAACGGATATGGCAATGACAATGGGATTGATCGGCGCCGGCGTGATGGGCGGCGCCCTGGCTCAGAACCTCGCGGATCGCGACGTCACGGTCGTCGTGTTCGACCGCGATGCTGCGGCGCGGTCGCGGCTGGCGGCGGATTCCCGGCTGGTTATCGTCGCCGATATAGCGGAGCTGATCGCCCGCCTCCCGGCGCCGCGGACCGTGCTGCTGATGGTCAATGCCGGCGGCCCGGTCGAATCCGCCACCGCCGATCTCCGTGCCCATCTCTCCCCTGGCGACATGATCGTCGATGGCGGCAATTCCGACTGGCGGGACACCACGCGGCGGACGGCGGATCTGGCGAAGGCCGGGCTCGACTTCGTCGGCCTCGGCGTCTCCGGCGGCGAGGAGGGGGCCCGGCGTGGTCCGGCGCTGATGGCCGGCGGCACCGAAGCCGCCTATCGGAAGATCCGTCCCTGGCTGGATGCCATCGCCGCCCGCGCCGACGGCCGGCCCTGCGCCGACTGGTTCGGGCCTGATGCCGGCGGCCACTTCGTCAAGATGGCGCACAACGCCATCGAGTACGGCGTGATGCAGGCGATCGCCGAATCCGTGCAACTCCTGCAACGCGGGCTCGGCCTCTCGTTCCCCGAGATGCGCGCCGAGGCAGAGACCTGGGCTCGTGGCGATCGCGCGTCGTATCTCCTTGAACTGACGGCGAACGTGCTCGGACGCTCCGATCGCGACACAGGCAAGCCGCTGCTGGACGTGATCTCCGACCGCGCCGGACAGAAGGGCACCGGCGGCTGGGCGATCGAGGCGGCGCTTTCGCTCGGCGTCGCCGTGCCCACCCTCGCCGAAGCCGTCTTCGCCCGCACCGTTTCGGGCGCGGCTGAGCGCAAGGACGCCGTCGCCCGCCTGGGCGCGCCGGACAGGAAGGGCGATGCCTCGGCGCGCGCCGATCTCGGCGATGGGCTCTTCGCCTCCACGCTCGTTTGTTACGCCCAGGGCTTCCAGCTGATCCGCGCCGGCGCTGCCGCGCAGGGCTGGGTCAATGACCTCTCCCGCGCCGCGAAGGTGTGGCAGGCCGGCTGCATCCTCCGCGCCCGCTTCCTTGTCGACATCGCCGCCGCCTATGGCGAGGAACCGGCGCTTTCCAACATGCTGCTGGCGCCCCGCTTCAAGGCGACACTGGCGGCCTGCGAGCCCGGCTGGCGCCGCACCGTCGCATTCGCCGCCATGCACGGCATCGCCGTTCCGGTGCTGTCGTCTTCGCTCTCCTATCTCGATGCACTCCGGACATCCCGCGGCTCGACCGCGATGATCCAGGCGATGCGCGACGGCTTCGGCTCCCACGGCTTCGAGCGCGTCGACCGTCCGGGCATGCACCACGCGGACTGGTCGTGAGCGTCAAGGTCGTCGTCCTCATGGGCGTCTCCGGCGCCGGCAAGACCACGGTCGGGCGCGGCTTCGCCGAGGCGGCCGGCTGGGCCTTCGAGGAAGGCGACCGTTGGCACCCGCCGGCCAATGTCGAGAAGATGCGGAGCGGCCGTCCGCTCGAGGACGCCGACCGCTGGCCCTGGCTCGATGCGCTGGCGGGTGCGATCGGCGAATGGATCGCGACCGACCGCCGGACCGTGCTCGCCTGCTCGGCCCTGAAGCAGGCCTATCGCGAGCGCTTGTCGGGCGGCAGCCATGAGGTCGCTTTCGCCTATCTCAAGGGCACGCAGGAACTGGTCGGATCCCGGGTGTCGAGCCGGCGGCACGAGTACATGCCGCCGACGCTGCTGCCGAGCCAGTTCGCCGCCCTTGAGGAACCGTCCGGCGCGATCGTGCTCGACATACATAAGCCGCCGGAGGAACTGATCCTGGGCCTCCGCCAGGTGCTCGGCGTTTGACGGCCGATCACGGAGCGGGCACGATCTCGCCCTGCATTTCGGGCGCTTTCTCAAGTGCCTCTTCGACCGGGAGGAATCCATGTCCGTTGCGTTGAAGCTCGCGCCCGTGAGCGCGGGTAAGGGTGAGGTGCGCGGCCCTTATTCGGACGCGATCGACCGGCTCTTCGCGCAATGGGACAAGCCGGCGACGCCGGGCGCTCTGGTCGCGGTCATCAAGGACGGCGAGATCGTCCATCAGCGGGGCTATGGCGAGGCCGTGATCGAGCACGGCATCAAGCACACGCCGACCACGGTCTATCGCATCGCCTCGGTCACCAAGCATTTCCTCTCGACCATCGCCCTGATGCTCCAGGACGAGGGCAAGCTGAAGCTGGACGACAAGATCGCCAGGCACATCCCCGAGCTGAAGTCCTGGGCGAAGACGATCAGCATCCGCCAGATGCTGACCATGTCGAGCGGCATCCGCGACCTGGGCGAGTCGATGACGCTGTCCGGCAGCCCCAGCACGGCGAATGTGCGGGCCGAGCAGCTGATGGACCTCTCCTGCCGTCTTGAGACGCTGAACTTCCCGCCGTCCCGCCAGGTCTCCTACTGCAACACCAACTACCGCCTGGTGCAGGTGGCGATCGAGCGGAAGGAAGGCCGGCCGCTCGCCGAGTCCTTCCAGCGACGCATCTTCGGCCCGCTCGGAATGAGCCGCTCCAGGCTCGCCAACGACCAGAGCGAAATCGACATGGAGATGGCCGGCGGCTACTGGTACGACGCCGACGGCAAGCCCCGCCGCGGCATCTACGGCATGAACTATTCGGGCTCCGGCGGCATCGTCTCCTGTCTCGCCGACATGCTGAAGTGGCACCAGGCGTTCCGCGATGGCGGGCCGTTCCGGAAGGGGCTGCTGATGGATCTCCTGCAGCCGGGCAAGCTCACCAACGGCCGCGTGCTCGACTACAATCTCGGCCTCACCACCGTCCCCTATCGCGGCTTCAAGACCTTCGGCCATGGCGGCAGCCTGCCCGGGTTCAAGACGCATTTCATGCGCTTCCCCGAGATCGACCTCGGCACCATCATCCTCTCCAACCGCGAGGACATGGCCCCCTATCAGCTCGCGCGCCAGATCGGCGGCATCGTGCTCGGCGACCGGGTGAAGCCCCTGCCGAAGACGCCAGCAGGCCTCGAGCGTCTCCCCGGTATCTACGTCGACAAGGCGACCGGCTACACCCTCGAGCTCAAGCTGAAGGACGGCGTCCTCTCCGGCGCCGCGCTCGGCGGCGAGGAGAAGCTGGAGCCGGCCGAAGACGGCCGCCTGGCGACCACCGGCGGCCACTTCCTCATCGACATCGGCCCGATCCCGCCCGGCGTCGGCCAGCCGAAGAAGCTTCCCGGCATGCTCGACGGCGGCCTTCCCATGACCTGGGAGCCGGCGCCGATGAAGCGCCCGGGGCCGGCCAAGCTGAAGGAGCTCGCCGGCCGCTATCACTGCGCCGAGACCGGTGCCACGCACGAGGTCGCCGTCCGCGGCAAGGACCTCGCGATCAAGCTCGCGGTCGGCCATGCCAATCCCGAGCCCTGGACCGCCATGCAGGCGGTGATGGCGGACACCTTCCGTTATGAGGTGCCGCACATGCAGTGGACCTCGAAACCCTCGGCCCGGTTTGCGCGCAACCGGTCGGGCAAGGTGACGGCGCTAGTTCTGTCCAGCAACCGTTGTCGCGACCTTGTCTTCAAGCGCGTCAAGTAAGGGGAGGAAAGACCATATGAACCGTGCAACCAATCCGACGACCGTGGCGGCACCGATCGGCGCCTACAGCCATTCGGTCGAGATCCCGCCGCACTCGCGCATACTCTATATCTCGGGCCAGGTCGGGATCGGCCCCGACGGCCTGTTGAAAGAGGGTGCCGAGGCGCAGACTGAGCAGGTCTGCCGCAACATCGTCGCCATCCTCGAGGCCAACGGCATGGGTCTCTCCGACCTGGTGAAGGTGAATTCCTACCTCATCAACCCGGGCGACCTCGGCGCCTTCCGCGCCGCCCGCACGCGAGTCTTCGGCGATGCCAAGCCGGCCTCCACGCTGGCGGTGATCCAGGCTCTGGCCGGGCCGCAATATCTGGTCGAGATCGAGGCGATCGCCGCCCAGTCGGTGTCGATGCCGTCGATTGCCGCCGAAGGCCGCGCCGCTGCCCGTAAGGCGCCGGCGCGCAGGCCTGCGAAGAAGGCGGCCAAGAAAGCAGCGAAGAAGGTTGCCAAGAAGGCCGCCAAGAAAGCCCCGGCGAAGAAGCCCGCAGCCAAGAAGGCGGCGAAGAAGGCTCCCGCCAAGAAGGCCAAGAAGAAGTCCAGGCGCTAGACGCTCCTTCGCCTCGAACGAGAAGGGCCGCTCGATCGAGCGGCCCTATTTCGTTGGCGAGCAGTCGCTACTGCCGCTTCTGCGGCACCCCGTCGGCGATGTCGTAGTAGTCGCCCTTGTCGGCGACGAAGATGTGGATGCCGAGGCGGGTGTTGGTCGGCGTGTCGAAGGCGCCCATGGCAATGCCGATCCAGTCGCGGGCGAGCGGGTCCCAGAACAGCGACGAGCCGCAGGTGGCGCAGAAGCCCCGGCGGGCCTTCTCGGAAGACTGGTACCACCTCACATTCTCCTCGCCCCGGATAGTCACCGCAGAGCGCGGCACGTCCGTGGAGGCGAAGTAGTGGCCCGAATGCTTCCGGCACTTGCTGCAATGGCACGCGTCAGGTGGGGGCAGCTCACCCGCCACCGCGAAGGTAACCGCGCCGCAGAGGCAGGATCCCTTATGCACGGGTTTCCGATGAGGCGTGTCTACCGGCCGATGGCATAGCCCTGCATGCCGCGCGGGTTGGCGGCGGCCTTCAGGATCTCGCCGTCCTTGGCAGCGGCCGTAAGGCGGCCTTCGGTCCATTCGGCGCCGACCTCGACGTCGTGACCGCGGGCCTTCATGCCCTCGATTGTCGCCTTCGGGAAGCGCCCTTCCAGGACGACGCGGCCGGGCTTGGCGCCGCGCGGATAGAACGAGCTCGGGAAGTGGTCGGTGTGGAAGCCCGGGCTGTCGATGGCTTCCTGCAGGTTCATACCGTGATGGGCATGGCGGAGGAAGAACGCCACCTGCCACTGGTCCTGCTGGTCGCCGCCGGGGGTGCCGAACGGCATGTAGGCCTCGCCGTCGCGATGGGCGAAGGTGGGGCTGAGCGTGGTGCGCGGGCGCTTGCCGGGCTTGAGCCCGTTCGGCACCGTCTCGTCCAGCCAGAACATCTGGCCGCGGGTACCGAGCTGGAAGCCAAGGCCGGGGATCGTCGGCGAGCTCGACAGCCAGCCGCCCGACGGCGTTGCCGAGACCATGTTGCCCCACTGGTCGACGACGTCGACATGGCAGGTGTCGCCGGCAGCGGCACCACGGAGATGCAGCGGCTTGTCCTGACCCTGAACCGTCGGCTCGCCGGCGCCGAGGATCCGGTCGAAGTCCTTCGGCCGGTGCAGCGAGGCGGCGAGCGCGTAGTCGACGCGGTTGTCGAAGCCGGCGATCTTGCCCGGCACCAGCTCGAAGGAGGCCTTCTCGCCGACCAGCTTGGCGCGCTCGGCGTTGTAGCTCTCGCTCAGCAGCGTTTCGATCGGCACCTTCACGAAGTTCGGGTCGCCGTAATAGGCCTCGCGGTCGGCGAAGGCGAGCTTGGCCGCCTCGACCGCCTTGTGGACGAATTCGGGGCCGACCGGATCGGTGTCGTCGATGCCGAGATGCTTCAGGATGGCGAGCTGCTGCAGCAGCACCGGCCCCTGGCTCCAGGTGCCGCACTTGCTGACGGTGTAGCGTCCGTATTGAAGGGTGAGCGGCTGCTCGTATGAGGCCTGCCAGCCGGCGAGATCATCGGCGGTCATCAGGCCCGCATTCCGGTTGCCGGTGGTGTCCATCACCTCGGTCTTGACGAACTTGTCGATTGCCTCGGCGATGAAGCCCTTGTACCAGGCGGCCCGCGCCGCCTCGATCTGGCGGATGCGATCGCCGCCGACGGCCTCGGCTTCCTTGATGATGCGCGTGTACATCGCCGCCATGTCGCGGTTCCGGAACAGCGTGCCAGCCTTCGGCACGTTGTCGTTCGGCAGATAGACGGCGGCCGAGCTCGGCCACTCCTTCCGGAACATCTCGGCGACCCCCTCGATCGCCTGGGGGATGCGCGGCACCAGCGGATAGCCCTTGTCGGCCATGGCAATCACCGGCGAGAGCACGTCGCGCACGGTCTTGGTGCCGTAGTCGCGCAGCATCAGCATCCAGGCGTCGAAGGCGCCGGGCGTGGTCGCGGCGAGGAAGCCGGTGCCGGGAACCAGGTCGAGCCCGAGGCTCTGGTAGCGCGCCACCGTCGCCTTGGCCGGCGCCACGCCCTGGCCGCAGAGAACCCGCGTCGCCCGCGTCTTGGCGTGATGCAGGAGGATCGGCACCTCGCCGCCGGGACCGTTGAGATGCGGCTCGACCAGCTGCAGCACGAAGCCGGTGGCGACGGCGGCGTCGAAGGCGTTGCCGTCCTTCTCCAGGATCGTCATGCCGGTTTGCGTCGCGAGCCAATGCGTCGAGGCGACGACGCCGAAGGTGCCGAGGATCTCGGGGCGGGTGGTGAACATGACGGCTCCCGGGGAGGAAAAGGGGCGGGCGAAAGGGGGTACCCTGACGGTCGCGAGGTTAGCCCAGGGGCGCTACCCCGGCAAATACTCGCCTAGAACGACGATCCCGGCTGCTTCAGGAACTCGGCTTCGTCCGAAGTGGTCTCTCGGCCGAGCGCCGGGTTGCGATGGGGGAAGCGGCCGAAGCGCTGGATGATGTGAAGGTGCTTCATCGCCGCCTCGAGGCCCTTCTCCAGCCAGGCTTCCTCTCCGGCGAGGCTGCGGAACAGCGCGACCGAGCGCTCCTGGTCGGGGATGTTCTCGCTGTGCTCGAAGGGCAGGTAGAAGAACAGCCGCTCGCACGGAATAAACTCACGGTCGAAGCCGCGGGCAAGCGCCTGGTCGGCGACCATGCGCGCCTTGGGATCGGCGGCGAAGGCCTTGGCCTGGCCGCGGTAGAGGTTGCGCGGGAACTGGTCGAGCAGGATGACCAGCGCCAGCGTTCCCCTGGGGTCGGACTGCAGCCGGTCGTGTTCGCCTCTCGCCGCCGCCTCCGTCGCCTCGAGGAAGTGCCGGCGGATTTCATTGTCGAAATCCGGGTCCTTGCGGAACCAGGCATCGCGGAACTGGCCGCGGCCGGGTGAGCCGGGAGCGCCGAACCAGAAGTCGAGGATGTCGGAGACGAGGGTCATGGGCCGGGGATCATGCCGGCGGCCGCGTCATCCTGTCCATGCGTCCCTGCCTTTCCAATCGGGAAATTTTGGCTAGTATCCGCGCGCCGTTCTCAACGCCTTCGGGGGGCTCCACGTGAAGATCAAGCATCCGTACCTGCTGTTCATCGGCGATGCCGCCGACCAGCTCGCCGCCAAGACCGCCAACGGCGTCAAGGTCTGGCGTCCGGAATGGTGCAAGGGGCAGTTCCGCCTGCCCGGTTGCAAGGCCGATCTCGGCATTCCCGACATGAACATCGCCCAGGCCGCCAAGGCCGGGGTGAAGACCGTGCTGGTCGGCGTCGCCAACCGCGGCGGCGTCATCCCGGCCGCCTGGGAGAAGCATCTGGTGAAGGCCGTCGAACTCGGCATGGACGTCGCGAGCGGCCTTCACACCAGCCTGCACGACCTGCCGAAGCTGACCGCCGCCGCCAAGGCCAATGGCCAGAAGCTGTTCGACGTCCGCCGCCCCGACCGCGAGTTCGATGTCGGCAACGGCATCAAGCGCAAGGGCAAGCGCCTGCTCACCGTCGGCACCGACTGCTCGGTCGGCAAGATGTTCACCACGCTCGCGCTCGAGAAGGAGATGCGGGCGCGCAAGATGAAGGCCGACTTCCGCGCCACCGGCCAGACCGGCATCTTCATCGCCGGCCGCGGCGTCTCCATCGATGCGGTCGTCTCCGACTTCATCTCAGGCGCGGTCGAGTGGCTGGCGCCGGAGAACGATGCCGATCACTGGGATCTGATCGAGGGCCAGGGCTCGCTGTTCCATGCCTCCTATGCCGGCGTGACGCTGGGCCTCATCCACGGATCGCAGCCGGATGCCCTGGTGGTCTGCCACGAGCACGGACGTCCGCACATGCGCGGCCTTCCCGGCTACAAGCATCCGAGCTTGGAAGACTGCATCGCCCGCAACGTCGAGGCCTCGCAGCTCACCAACCCGAAGGCGAAGTGCGTCGCCATCGCCATCAACACCCAGCGGCTGGGTGAGAAGGACGCGATCAAGCTTCTGAAGAAGACCGAGGACAAGCTCGGCCTCCCGACGGTCGATCCGATGCGTACCGGCGTCGCCGCCATCGTCGACGTGCTCCGCTGATGGCAAGGCGCCTCGCCGCGCGTCAGGAGGTGTTCCCGATCCGGGGCGCCTTCAAGATCAGCCGGGAGACGCGCACCCAGCAGCCGGTCGTCCTGGTCGAGATCACCGACGGCGACGTCGTCGGCCGCGCCGAATGCGTGCCCTACAAGCGCTATGGCGAGTCGATGGACGGCGTCGTCGAGACGATCATGAGCGTCGGCGACGACATCGCCAAAGGGCTCGATCGCGCCGGCCTCGAGAAGAAGCTGAAGCCCGGTGCTGCGCGCAACGGCATCGACTGCGCGCTCTGGGACCTAGAGGCGAAGAAGGCGGGCAAGCGGGTGTGGGATCTCGCCGGCCGGCCGGCGCCGAAGCCGGTGGTGACCGCCTTCACCATCAGCTTCGACACTCCGGAGAAGATGAAGGCCGACGCGGCTGCTTCGGCGGACCGGCCGCTGCTCAAGATCAAGCTTGGCGGCGACGGCGACGATGCCCGCATCCGCGCCGTCCGCGAAGGCGCGCCGAAGTCGCGGCTGATCGTCGATCCGAACGAGGCCTGGACCATCGACCACTTCACGCGCTTCTCGCCGGAGTTCGCGCGTCTCGGGGTCGAGATGATCGAGCAGCCGCTGCCCTCCGATCGCGATGCGGCGCTGGCCACGGTGCCGCACCCGGTCATCGTCTGCGCCGATGAGAGCGTGCATGACCGCCATCACCTGGCCGAGCTGAAGGGCCGCTACGAGGCGATCAACGTCAAGCTCGACAAGACCGGCGGCCTCACCGAAGCGCTGGCGCTCACCGATGCGGCACGTGCCGCGGGCTTCGAGGTGATGGTCGGCTGCATGCTCTCGACCTCGCTCGCCATGGCGCCGGCGGTCCTGGTGGCGCAGGGCGCGCGCTGGGCCGATCTCGACGGCCCGCTGCTGCTGGCCAAGGACCGCGAGCCCAGCCTCCGATTCGAGGGCAGCAGCATCCTGCCGTTCGGCCCTGAGATCTGGGGCTGACGTCTTCCGCGGACAGCCGACCGCGGCTATGGTCGCGGGCGGACGGGGGACGGAGCTGGATGGATCTCGAAGGGTTGAAGGCATGGGTCGGCCGGCGTACCAGCGCCGAGGACATCGCCGCCTTGCCGCCGGTCGCCGCCCTCACGGCGACCCTCGATCGCACCGATCCGCCGCCCAAGGCCGGCGACAAGCTGCCTCCGCTCTGGCACTGGCTCTATTTTCTCGAGGCCAAGGCCGCGTCCGAGCTCGGTCCTGACGGTCACCCGCGACGCGGCGGGTTCCTGCCGCCGGTGCCGCTGCCGCGACGCATGTGGGCGGGAAGCCGGCTCAGCTTCCTTCGGCCGATTCCCCTGGGCGAACCGATCCGCCGCGATTCGGAGATCCTGAAGGTCGAAGCCAAGGAGGGCCGCTCCGGCCCGCTGGTCTTCGTCACCGTCCGCCATCAGGTGATTTCGGCGGGCGCGGCGGCGATCGAGGAAGAGCACGACATCGTCTATCGTGGCAGCCCGAAGCCCGGCGATCCGGCGCCGCCGGCCAAGCCCGCACCGGCGGATGCCGCCTGGGCGCGCCGCCTCGTTCCGGATCCCGTGATGCTGTTCCGCTACTCGGCGCTGACCTTCAACGGCCATCGCATCCATTACGATCACCCGTATGTGACGGCGATCGAGGGCTATCCCGGCCTGGTCGTGCACGGGCCGCTGCAGGCAACGCTGATGCTCGATCTTCTTCGCCGGCAACGGCCGGAGGCGAAGGTCCGCGGCTTCAGCTTCCGCGCTTTGTCCCCGGTCTTCGCCGACCGGCCGCTGACGGTCGGCGGCCGGCCCACCGAATCCGGAACGTCGGTCGCGCTCTGGGTCGCCAACGACACCGGTGCCCTCGCCATGGAAGGCGAGGCGATGCTGGCGGGAGGCTGAGATGGAGAGCGGACATCCGGCCCGCGCATCGACTGGGCCTCTGCCGCCCGATCCGATGTCGGACGCCTGCGCCCGGTTCTTCCGCACCCACGCGGAGCTCTGGCGCTTCATCGGCTTCGTCTCCGACCTGGCGCTTCGCGTCGACGACATGGCGCGGCTGGCGTCGGAAGCGGTGCCGCCCGGCGTCAGCGGCCGGCCGGTCGGCGGTGGCGCCCACGTGCCCTCGGCCGAGGGGGCCATGGCCCGCACGCTGCGCGGTCAGCGCCACGTCTTCCTGCACATGGTCTTGAGCCGCGTCGTCGACAGCTACCTGGCATATCTCGCCGAGCTGACCGTGCTGCTCGCCGTCAACAACCCGCGCGCGCTCGGTCCGGGCGAGGGCGTGCCGCTCGAACTCCTGATGGAGCATGACTCGGTCGACGAAGTCGTGGACGCCCTGGTCCGCGACCGGGTCTTCCAACTCTCGGCCACCGGCCTGGATGCGGTGGAGCGCTGGGTCGGAGATCGCTTCGGCTTCGCCCTCTTCGTTGAGGACGATGTCCGCGACCGGGTCGCCCGCCTGGTCGAGATCCGCAACCTGATTGCCCGCCACCGCGGCCTCGCCACCCGCCGCTTTGCCGGATCCGACCGGGAAGGCCGGGCCCGGCCTGGTCAGCCGATCGAGCTCACGGTCGACCAACTCTTCTCGGATTCGAGCCTGCTTGCCCGCTCGGTCACCGACATCGACGTCCGCGCGTCGGACCAGTTCGACCTGCCCCGCGCGTTGTCGCCGGCGCTTCCCATCGGCTGACGGTTGCGGCGCACCATATTTCGCCCGTTCTAGTTTGGGTTAGATATGAAATGCCATTCAACCAGTTGAATGGATTGGGCGATAAAGAGCCAGCTTGACTTTGCTGCGGCGCGGGAGCATATATTGCAACGCGGCGGACGCCAGCCTTCGGGCCCGTCCAATGCAATGCCCTTATGGGCGTTTCCTCCCTAAACTCGGGCCGTGCCTTCGTGGCACGGCCTTTTTTCTTGTGGGGAGGGCGCCTAAGCCGGGGGTGGGCTGGAAAGTCCCGGCCCCAGCGGGCGCTGCATCAGCACGCTGTCGACCCAGCGGCCGTGCTTGAAGCCGGCCCCTTCGATCTTCCCCACCATCCGGAAGCCCAGCGCCGTGTGCAGCCCGATCGAGGCATGGTTGGCGCTGTCGCCGATCACCGCCACCATCTGGCGCTTGCCGAGCGCGGTCGCGCGCTCGATCAGGGCCGCGAGCAGCTGGCGGCCGATGCCGCGCCGGGCCGCCTCGGGCGCCAGGTAGACCGAGTTCTCCACCGAATAGCGATAAGCCGGCCGCGGACGGTAGGGACCGCAATAGGAGTATCCCAATACCCGGCCATCGGCCTCGGCCACGAGATAGGGATATCCTGCCTCGGTCAGGGTCGCGAAGCGCCGGCGCATCTCGTCCACGTCCGGCGGCACCTCCTCGAAGCTGGCAAGCCCGGTCTCGACGTGGTGGGCGTAGATCTTCTGGATCGCGGGCAGATCCGCCGGCGTCGCCGGACGGATGGTTGGCTCGTCGCTCACCTGGGTCCGCGGACCTGCAGGGAGGCCTGTCCCAGCGCTTCCACCAGGCCGATGAGGTCGCGGGAGACCTTGGCGAAGGCGGCGGTCGGCTCGATGCGCGCTTCGTCGAGATAGAGCGCGCGGTTGATCTCGATCTGGAGCGCGTGGATGCCGTCGGCCGGGCGGCCGTAGTGGCGGGTGGTGAAGCCGCCGGCATAGGGCGTGTTGCGGACGACGGCGTAGCCGCGGCCGGCGAGATACGCCTCCGCCTGTTCGACCAGGCGCGGATCGCAGGACTGGCCGAAGACATCGCCCAGCACCATGTCGGCCAGCGTCTCGCCGCCGGCGGTGTCGCCAAGGCCGCCGGCCGACGGCATCGAATGGCAGTCGAGCAGGAGGGCGACGCCGAAGCAGGCCCGCGTCGCCCCGACGAGGCGCTGGAGCGCGCCATGATAGGGACGCCAGAAGCGATCGATCGAGGCTAGTGCGTCGGCGACCGGCAGCGGCCGGCGATAGAGCGGGCGGCCGCCGGCCGAGAGCCGGGGGATCGAGCCGAGGCCGGCGGCGACGCGGGGCGAGCGGGTATTCGCCTCGGCCGGCAGCGTGCCTTCGAACATCTCGGGATCGAGCTCGAGGGCTTCGCGGTTGACGTCGACCATGGAGCGCGGGAATTCGGCCGAGAGCAGCGGCACGCCGAGGCCGGGCGCGGCGGCGAACAGGCGGTCGACGAAGGCGTCCTCGGCCCGCCTCAGCTCGGCCTCGGGCACCTCGACCAGGGCCAGGAACTCGGGCGCGTAATGCCGGCCGCTGTGGGGCGAGGCGAGCACGACGGGAAGCGACAGCAGATCCGGCTCGGCGAGGGTGATCGGCGAGCGGCACGGCATGGCTTCCACGTAGCTGTCCATACCTAGCGATTTAGACGAAACGCACGTCCGTGTCACCGCTTGGCCGCCTTCACGGGCGATCCTGTTGCGCAGGCCCGGCTTTTGATGGTAGAGGCACGCCCTCGGTGGCCAGTACCGCCAACAGGGCGGGCGCGTAGCTCAGCGGGAGAGCACTACCTTGACATGGTAGGGGTCACAGGTTCAATCCCTG
>CAXNIC010000082.1:0-15095 GCA_964201945.1 Alphaproteobacteria bacterium | reverse complement strand
GTCATCGTGTAGGTGAGCTTGTCGTCCGAGACCTTGAAGTCCTGGATCATCTGCGGCTTCGGCAGCAGGTTGACGTCCCAGGCGAAGATCTGGTCGTAGATGTTGGAGGCATGCATCGTCGTGATCGTCGCCGCCGCCTGCAGCGGGTCGAGGATGCGGAGATCGGCATGCGGCACCACGTAGACGGTCTTCTGCGCCTCCGCCGACCCGGCCCCGAGGCCCAGCATCAGCGGAATCGCGGCTGCGACGATCGCGGCCCTTTTGCGATAAAGCTTCATAGATCACTCTCCCTGAAATTTGGCGCCCGCGCCGGGCGGTCGACCTGGGGCAACTGTCCGGCCCCGCCCCTCACCTTGTCAATTGCCGCCGCCGGTTGCGTGAAACTCAGGCCATCCGGTAGCGGCCGACGGTCTCCGGATTGAGCGAGACGCCGAATCCGGGGGCCCCGGAGAGGGCGATCTCGCCCGCCTCCACCGTCGGCTCGCCATGGAACAGCTCGGAGAAGAAGGTGTCGCCATCCCGTTCCGGATGCGGGAAAAACTCGGCCAGCGGCATGTTGGCATGCGCCATGACCAGGTGGAGGTTGTGGAAGTTGTGGGCGTGCGGGACCACCGGCAGGTTGAAGGCCTGGGCCAGCGCCACGATCTTCCTGGCTTCGGTCAACCCGCCGACCCGGTTCACGTCCAATTGAACGTAGTCGACCGCGCGGCGCTCGATCAGCTCGCGGAAGCCCCAGCGGGTGAACTCGTGCTCGCCGCCGGCGATGGCCACACCGCACTCGCGCTTGATCCGGGCATAGCCCTCGATGTCGTCGGGGATCACCGGCTCCTCGACCCAGGTGAGGCCGAGATCGGCGACCATGCGGATCATCTCGATGGCGTATTGCGGGGTCCAGCCCATATAGGCATCCGCCATCAGGTCGATATCCGGCCCGATCGCGTCGCGGACCACCTTCACCAGATCACGGTTCTTCCGCATGCCGGCGCGGCCGTCGGTCGGGCCATAGCCGAAGCGCATCTTCATCGCCGTGTAGCCGTCGCGCGCATAGCCGGCGGCGATCTCGCCCAGCTTCGTCGGGTCCTTCATCGCGTAGAGCGAGCTGGCATAGGCACGGAGCTTCGAGCGCGTGCGCCCGCCCAGCAGGTTGTAGACCGGCTGGGACGTTGCCTTCCCCATGATGTCCCAGAGCGCGATGTCGATGCCGCTGATCGCCTCCAGCACCAGGCCCTTCCGGCCGATGTTGATGGTTGAGCGATACATCGTCTCCCACAGGAGCTCGACGTCGAACGGATTGCCGCCGAGAACCAGGGGACCGAGGATGTTCTCGACCACCTGGGCCATCGCCTCGGATCCCAGCGCGATGCCGCCCAGCCCCTCGAGTCCGTCGTCGGTGGTGACGCGCACGATCACCACCGTCACCTTGTCGGTGCGCATCTCGACCGGGGCGTTGTAGAGGCCGACCGCCATCTCGCGCATGCGCTTGCCGGTGTCGAACAGGATGTCGGTCGGCGTCGTGCTCCACCAGATCGGCGGCGACCATTCCGGCTCGCGGATGCGGATGGCTTCGACCTTGGCGATGCGCATGGACGGCTCCAGACTCGAGAGAGGGCGGGAGATCAGTCGTCCGACCCGCCGGTGTCAAGCCGGCCCGCTATTTCACGGACCCGATGTTTCACCGTCCGGGCACCGGGCTTGCCCCCGATCCGCCCCGCCCCCTAGGCTCCGCCCCCATACATTCCAGGAGATCCGCTTCCCATGGCCACTGACACGATCCGCGTCGGCGTCACCCGCGACGCCCTGCTCGACGGCACCAAGACCTTCTTCGATCCGGTCGCACTCGAGATCCTGAACGGCGCGAAGTCCGTCTCCTGGGAATACCTGCCGGAGGCGAAGAAGACGCTGACCGCCGACGACGCCGCCAAATACGACATCATCTGCCCCGTCGCCGCCGGCATCGGCGCCGATGCGCTTGGTCGCTCGGATATCCGCTTGAAGCTGGTCGCCGGGTTCGGCGCCGGCTACGACACCCGCGACGTGAAGGCGCTGTCGGCCGCCGGCGTGCTGCTCACCAACAACCCGGACGCCGTCCGCCGGCCGATGGCGACGACCCAGCTCACCTTCCTCCTGGCGCTGGCGCATAAGCTGAACCACAAGGACCGCATCACCCGCGCCGGCAAATGGACCGACCAGCGGCAGTATTACGGCGTCGGCCTCACCGGTCGCACGCTCGGCTCGATCGGCTTCGGCAACATCGCCAAGGAGCTGTTCAAGATCGCCAAGCCCCTCGACATGAAGTTCATCGCGCACGACCCCTACGCCAATGCCGAGGATGCCAAGGCGCTAGGCGTGACGCTGGTCGACTACGACACGCTCTTCCGCGAGGCGGACTTCGCCTGCGTCAACGTGCTGCTGAACGACTCCACGCGGAAGCTGGTGGGCGAGAAGGCCTTCAGCCTGATGAAGCCGACCGCCTATTTCATCTCGGCCGCCCGCGGCCCGATCGTGGACGAGAAGGCGATGTACAACGCGCTGGTGAACAACAAGATCGCCGGCGCCGGCATCGACGTCTTCGAGCAGGAGCCGACCTCTCCCGACAACCCGATCCTGAAGCTGGAGAACGTCTTCGTCTCCCCGCACTCGCTCTGCCACACCGACGAGTGCAACCGCCTCCTCGCCGAAGGCTCGTTCAAGTCGGCGACCGCCTATGCGCGGAAGGAGACGCCGCCGAAGCTGATCAACCCCGACACGCTGCAGCATCCGCGCCAGAAGGCCTGGTTCGGGAAGTAGGCTCCAGCGAGCTCAGTTCGGCAGCGGCGTCCGGGTCACGGGGATCCGCGGCGCCGCGGCCGGCACGCCCTCGGCCGGCTTGGTCTTGGGCAGCTGGCTCGCCGCGAAGTCGAGCGCATCCAACAGGGCGGCGTCGACCTCCTCGCTCTTCGGCAACGCGTTTGCCTTGCGGAAGGCCGCGATCGCCACCTTCGTCCGCCGCCCCAGCGCGCCGTCGGCCGCGCCGATCTGATATCCGAGCTGTTCCAGATAGAACTGGACGCGGGCGATGGCTTTTTTATCCACCACGAAAGGCTCGGGCGGAGGGGCCGGCACAGCGCTCGGCGCGGGGGGCACGGCAGCAACCATGGCCTCAGCCGGTGGAGGCGGTGTTGCTGCAGGCAGCGGCGTCGGCTGAGAGAGCGGGGCCGGGATCGGTGTCGCCTGGGGGGCCGGCGGTGGCAGCGACAGCGTCACCTGGGCGGCCGGCACGCTTTCCCGGGGCGCCGGCGGGAAGAGGCCGGGCCACGCGAGCCAGAGCACGATGACCGCCCCGACTCCGAGCAACATGTAGATCGGCCGACGCCTGCGACTCGCTGCCATTGCTCATTGCAGCATGAAGCCCGCCATCCCGGCGAGGTTTTCCGCTCAGCGCGCCGCGGGAGCCTCGGCGCGGTCGTTCTCCCTCGAGAGGACACCGACGACGGCCGCCGACAGCGCCAGGAGCCCGCAGGCCAGCACCGTTCCGGGAATGCCGAACGCCTCGAACAGGAACGGCCCGAGCGCCGTCGAGACGACCGCAGCGCCCGTCACCAGCACCAGCCGGAGACGCAGCACGCCGGCGAAGTCGTCGGCGTCCAGCCGGCTGCCGAAGAAGGTCAGCATCTGGATGCCGGCCATCGAATTGCCGATCCCGATCAGAAGGGCGAGCGCGGCCATCAGCAGGATCTGGAGCAGCGACGGCGCCATGGACTGGGCGAGCGCGGTCAAGGCCAGCCCGGCACCGATGGTCGCATAGCCTCCGAACATGAACCGCCACGGGTTCCGCGGCTGCACCAGGACGACGACCAGGTTCGAGAGCAGGTCGCTGGCCGCGGCAGCCCCCATCACCACGGCAACGCCGGCGATGCCGCCAAGCCCGGTCTCCGCCCGCTCGGCGAAGAACA
Organism: Alphaproteobacteria bacterium; assembly: GCA_964201945.1. GTDB lineage: Bacteria > Pseudomonadota > Alphaproteobacteria > SHVZ01 > SHVZ01 > SHVZ01. Next base: position 11,163 of record CAXNIC010000082.1, on the reverse strand, counting down.
GCGGGATGCCGACTCCGAAGCCGAGCGTGAAGGCACCCGCGCGCACCATCGTCGTCAGCAGCACGCGCCAGGCACCGGCACAGCCGTTCGCGGCATGAACGCCGCGGGCGAGGCGCCGCCAGATCGAGGGCTTCAGCTTGGTCGTCTCCGGGCTTTCCAGGCGCGCGCCTAAGCGCGCGATGGCGCCGGCCGAGGCGAGAAAGCTGAGCGCATTCAGGCTGAGCAGATGGATGACCGGCAGGACTGTCGCCAGCGCCGCCGCCAGGAAGGGGCCTGCGACCTGGGCCGTGCGCGCCGTGGCATCGAAGAGGCCGTTGGTCTCGCGCAACCGTGCCGGATCGGCAAAGAGGCGCGGCAGGCCCGACTGCAGCGCCGGCTGGAACACAGCACCGACGCCCGCGAGCACGGCAGACGCCAGAATGAGGACCGGCAGCGTGAGCCCGTAGGTGAGCGCCGCCCCGACGACGAGGAGGGAGAAGGCGGCACGAACCAGATCGGAGCCGATCAGCAGCACCCGCCGCGACACAAGGTCGACGAACGCCCCTGCCCCGATGCTCATCACCAGCACCGCAGCGAAGCGGGCGGTGGCGAGATAGGATCCCTCCGCCCCGGCCAGGCTCACCGCGAGCCAGATCGCGCCGATGCCATACAGCTCCGAGCCGATCGAAGACAGCGTCAACCCGCCCCACAGGATCCGGACGTTACGATCACGCAGGAGCCGGATGTAGGGATGCGCCATGGGGCGCGCATCCTAGCAGAGGCTCAGCGCCGCCCCACCCTCAGCCGCCCCACGATCCCGGTCGGGAAGAAGTAGACGCTGAGCACGAACAGGATGCCGAGCCAGAGCAGCCAGCGATCAGGGTGGAGGAGCTGCGGCAAGAGCGGGATGCCCGCGGTCGCTTCGGAGAGACGGCCCATCACCACCTGCAGGTAGTTCTGCGCCAGGATGAAGATGCCGGCGCCGAGCACGGCGCCGTAGAGCGTGCCCATGCCGCCGATGACGACCATCAGGAGGATGTCGATCATGATGGCGAAGCTGAGCGTGGTGTCGGGACCGGTGTAGCGGAGCCAGAGTGCCATCAGCACGCCGGCCAGCGTCGCCATCACCGCCGAGAGCACGGTCGCCACCGTGCGGTAGACGACGACGCGATAACCCAGCGCCTCGGCACGGAACTCGTTCTCGCGGATCGCCTGCAGCACGCGGCCGAAGGGCGAGTTGACGATACGGAGCGCCAGCAGGAACAACGCCAGCGCCGAGAGGAAGACCAGGTAGTAGGTCACCAACCGGCCGGTGATCGAGACGCCGAAGACCGGGTCCTCGAGAAGCCGGAACGAGGGACGGAGGAACATCGGCACGCTGTAGCTGCGTCCGTCCTCGCCGCCGGTGATGTCGCGGAGCTGGGAGGCCAGCACGGCGAAGGCGGAGGCGACGGCCAGCGTGATCATGGCGAAGAAGATCGCCCGCACGCGGAGCGAGAAGAGGCCGATGACCACGGCCAGGACCAGCGACACCAGGAGGGACAGCGCGATGCCGACGCCGAGTGCGCCCCACGTCGTGCCGATGCCGTGCATGGCGATGGCCACGCCATAGCCGCCGATGCCGTAGAACATGGTATGGGCGAAGGAGACGATGCCGGTGTAGCCCAGCAGCAGGTCATAGCTGGCGGCCAGCACGATGAAGACGCAGATCTTAGCGGCGACGTTGAGCGACTGGCTGCCGGGAAACAGGAACGGCGCGCCGGCCAGCGCGATCAGGATCAGGACCAGGACCACGGCGAGTGCGCGCGAGCGCGGCAGGTCGCCCGAGAGCAGGTGGTGGATCAGCATCAGCGCCTCGCCACCGGATAGAGGCCTTGCGGCCGCCAGGCCAGGATCGCCAGCATCAGTGCGATGTTGGAGACCAGCGCCAGCTTCGGCACCAGGAACCCGGTGTAGTTGGCGAGCAGCGCCAAGAGGATCGAGCCGGCGAAGCAACCGCCGACGGAGCCCAACCCGCCGATGATGATGGCGATGAAGATCAGCACCATCATCTCCATGCCCATCGAGGCCACCAGGATCTGGCGGTAGAGCGCCCAGAGCACGCCGCCGAGACCCGCCAGCGCCGATCCGGCGACGAAGACGCCGATGAAGATCTTCCGGATGTCGTAGCCCAGCGCCTCGACCATCTCGCGGTTCTCGACCCCGGCGCGGATCAGGAGGCCGATCCGCGTGCGGTTGAGGCAGAGATGCATGGCGCCGAATACGGCGAGACCGAGCAGGATGGCGAAGACGCGGAAGCGCTCGACTGCGGCGTCGCCGAGGATGAAGGAGCCGCGGAGCGTCTCGGGAAGGCGGAACGGGATCGGATTGGCGCCCCAGAGCGCGTGGATCAGCTGTTCCGCGACGATCAGCCCGCCGGTGGTGATGAGGATCTGCTTCAGGTGCTGGCCATAGACCGGGCGGATCACCACGCGTTCGAAGGCATATCCCAGCGCGCCGGTCGCCAGCATCGCCGCCAACGCGGCGAGCCCGATGACGCCGAGGTTGAGGCCGAGCGAGTCGGCGGCGCCCCAGGCGGCCAGCGGCACCAGCACGAGCAACCCGACATAGGCGCCGATCGAGATGAAGACGCCATGGCCGAAATTGATGACGTCCATCAGGCCGAAGACCAAGGTCATGCCCGACGACATGACGAAGATCATCATGCCCATGGCAAGGCCGGCGACGGTGAGGGTGACCCAGGTCGACGGACTGCCGATGAACGGCAGCGCAATCAGCATCAGGGCTGCGATCAGTGCCGGAGGCACCCAGTCGATGCGCGTCGTGTCCTTCATTGATGCTTGCCCAGGCTGAGGCCGAGCAGGCGATGCTGCAGGTCGGCGTTTTCCCCCAGCTCGGCCATTTCGCCGGTGTGGACGATGCGCCCGTCATCCATCACCGCGACGGTGTCGCCCAGCGCCTTGGCCGCGGCGAAATTCTGCTCGACCAGCAGGATGGTGGCACCTGACGCCTTCAGCTCGCGGAAGGCCGAGATCATGTTGGCGACGATCGCAGGCGCCAGGCCCTTGGTCGGCTTGTCGACCAGGTAGAGTTTCCTCGGCTCGATGATGGCGCGCGCGATCGCCAGCATCTGCTTCTGTCCCCCGGAGAGCGCACCCGCCGCCAGCGACCAGAATTTCTCCAAGGCCGGAAACAGGCCGAAGACCCATTTCAGGCGCTCGGGATCGATCTCTCCGTCCCGCGCCGCCAGCACCAGGTTCTCGCGCACCGTGAGGTCGGAAAAGATGCCCATGTTCTCGGGCACGTAGGCGATGCCGGAGCGCGCGATGGCCGGCGTCGGCACCGCGGTCACATCTTCCCCTGCAAAGTTGACCCGGCCGGACGACGCGCGCCAGAGGCCCATGATCGTCCGCAAGGTCGAAGTCTTCCCCGCCCCGTTCCGCCCCAGCAGCATGGTGACGCCCCGGTCCGGCACCACCAGGTCGACGCCATGCAGGATGTGATAACGCCCGACATGGGTGTGGACGCCGTCGAGGGTGAGAAGCGGGGTCATGAGGTCGTCAGTCGAGGCGCGGAACCGGGGCCCCTCACCCGCTCGCTACGCTCGCACCCTCTCCCGGTGGGAGAGGAGTTGGGGCGAGGGGTCGTCTCGTCGTGCCGCATCATGCCGCCGCCACGCCGAGATAGGCTTCCTGCACCACGGGGGAAGCGATGACCTCGTCCGGCAGGCCGTCGGCGACCAGCTGGCCGTTGTGAAGCACGATGATGCGGTCGGCGAGCGAGCGGACCACGTCCATCTTGTGTTCGACCAGGAGGATGGTGGACTTGCCCTCGGCCTTGATCGCCTGGATCAGCTCCAGGATCGTCGGTACCTCATCCACGCTCATGCCGGCGGTCGGCTCGTCGAACATGAAGATCTCGGGCTCGAGCGCCAGCATCAGCGCGACCTCGAGCTTCCGCTGGTCGCCATGGGAGAGCGAGGCGACGGTGGCCTCGCGGCGGTCGGCGAGACGGACGCGCTCCAGCATCGTATCCGCCTTGGCGATCAGCTCGCGCCGGTCGCTCCACAAGGAGAGGAGATCGAGGCCGACGCCCGCCCGGCTCTGCACGGCGAGGCGCACATTCTCGGCGACGCTGAGATTGGGAAACAGGTTGGTGAGCTGGAAGGCCCGGCCCATGCCGAGGCGCGTGCGGGCGGAGACCGGAAGCTGGGTCACGTCGACGCCGTTCAGATGCACCGAGCCCGCAGAGGCGCGAAGCTGGCCCGAGATCAGGTTGAAGTAGGTGGTCTTGCCGGCTCCATTGGGGCCGACGATGGCGGTCAGCGTGCCGGCGCTGAAGCCGCAGCTCACCCGGTCGACCGCGACATGGCCGCCGAAGCGGATGGTGAGATCGCGGGTCTCGAGGGCCGGCGCGTCCATCGTTCCCCCCGGAACGGAGCGGGGCGGCACCTGGATGCCGCCCCTGCCCTTTTCAGATCAGCGCTTGTTGCGGATCGGCACCGGGATGGCCGAGGCCGGGATCTCGGTCACCAGATCGAGCAGGTCGAAGTTGTCCTTCCCGTCCTTCTTGACCCGGAAGTGATACATCGACTGCATCGCCTGATGGTCTTCCTTGCGGAAGGTCATCTTGCCCTTGGGCGTATCGAACTCCATGCCCTCCATGGCGGCGATCAGCTTCTCGGTGTCCGAGCCCCCGGCCTTGGCGAGCGCGGTCAGCACGGCGGAGGCCGCGGCCATGCCGCCGGCGGTGAAGAAGTCCGGCGGGGCGTTGAAACGCTTCTGGTGCTCGGCGACCAGCCAGTCGTTCATCGGGTTCTTGGGGAAGCCGTAGTAGTAGTAGATGGCCCCTTCCATCCCGGGATAGGCCTTGTAGGGCGCCATTGCCGGCAGGATGTTGCCGCCGGGCGCGATCTCGATGCCGAAGCGCTCGGGCTTGAGGTCGGCGATCTTGGTCAGCGGGTGCGGGCCGGCCCAGATGATGACGATGATCTTGCGGCCCGGCTTGTCCTTCAGCGCGTCGAACAGGCGCTGGGCGGACGCGGTGAAGTCGGTGGTGGTCTGCGGCGCATATTCCTCGAACACGACCTTCGACGGGCTCTTCACCGCCTCCAGCGCGTCCTTCATCGCCTTCACGCCGTCACGGCCGAAGGCATAGTCCTGCGCCAGCGTGGCGATCTGCATCGGCTCCTTGGAGAGCGCGACCGCGGCGGCGATGCCGTCCTGGCTGGAATTGCGGCCGGTGCGGAAGATGTAGCGGTTCCACTTGTCGCCGGTGATGGTGTCGGCCACCGCCGGCTCGACCACCAGCACCTTCTTGTATTCCTCGGCGACCGAGAGGACAGCCAGCGCCGCCGCCGACGAGGTAGTGCCGACGGCGATGTCGACCTTGTCGTCGCCATAGGCCTGCTCCAGCAGCGACTTCGACAGGTCAGGCTTCAGCTGGTCGTCCTTGACGATGACGCGGATCTTGCGCCCGTTCAGCTCCATCGAGCCCTTGGTCAGGAACTCGAGGCCCATCATGAAGCCAGCCTCGGTCTGCTTCGCGTAAGCTTCAAGAGGCCCCGTCTTGCCGGCGATCAGCGCGATCTTGAGCTCCTGCGCGGCCGCGGTGCCGGCCATGCCCAGCGACAGCGCGAAGGCTCCCGCCGCGACGACGCGCAGAAATCCTGAAGTCCTGCCCATGCGTTACCTCCCTGGTGGAACCGTCACCTGAACGTGACGATCAATTCATGTTTGACCTGACGATAGAGCCGACACGGCCCACCGTCAACCATGGCCGCGATTATTGACAGGATCGACCCTCAGGCGCAGTTATATGACGACCTCGTCATATCGGACCCGATGACCGCCCGCTCCCAGACCAAGCCCCAGCCGAAGACCGACCGCGGCGAACGCACGCGGCAGAAGATCCTGGCGGCGGCCGGGCGCGAGATCGGCAAGCGGGGCTTCAGCGTGACCTCGATCAGCGACATCACTGCGGCGGCCGGCGTCGGCCAGGGCACCTTCTACATCTACTTCCAGAGCAAGGAAGACGTGCTGCGCGAGCTGGTCCTGCAGATGGGCCGCGAGCTTCGCCAGCACCTCTCCGACGCCACCACAGGGGCGAAGACGCGGCTGGACGCCGAGCGCGAGGGGCTTCTCGCCTTCATCGAGTTCGTGCGCGCCAATCCCGGCCTCTACCGCATCGTCGAGGAATCGCAGTTCGTCGACGAGGCGGTCTACCGCCGCTACTACATGGACTTCGCTGCCACCTACCGCGCGGCCCTGCAGGCGGCCGAGGCCCGCGGCGAGATCAGCCGCGGCAGCGCCGAGGTCCGGGCCTGGGCGCTGATGGGGATGGCGGTCTTCCTCGGCCAGCGCTACGGCCTCTGGGACGTGGCGACGCCGCTGGAGGACGTGGTCGGCCCCGCCGTCGACCTGATCGGCCGAGGCATGCAGCCGTAATCTCGTATAGCCTCCTAAAGGCATGATCTTCGACTTCGCCCGCCGCCGCGCCGAGATCGCGCCCGACAGACTGGCCTTCATCGAGGCCGCGAGCGGGCGGCGGCTGACCTATCGCGACTTCGACGAGCGAGCGGAGCGCGCCGCCGCCGTGTTGCTGGACCACGGCCTCGGGCCGGGCGACCGGATGGCGACGCTGACGCTGAACGGTACTGCCTTCTTCGAGATCCTGTTTGCCGCCGCCCGCATCGGCGTGATCATGGTGCCGCTGAACTGGCGCCTCTCGGTCGAGGAGCTCCGCGCCATCGTCGCCGACTGTGCCCCTCGCCTCCTCCTGCATGACGACGCCAATGCCGCGATGGCGGCGCGCCTGCCGGTGCCGCAGCTCACGCTCGCCGGATACGAAGCGGAAGTCACCGCGGCTCCCCTCTCCCGCCACGGCGACGGCGCCTGGGCGGCGAACGGCATCTGGTACCTTCTCTACACCTCGGGCACGACGGGAAAGCCAAAGGCCGTCATTCAGACCTTCGGCATGGCGCTCGCCAACTACGTCAACGTCGTCCAGGCGATCGACCTCACCTCCGCCGACCGCGTGCTGAACTTTCTGCCTCTGTTCCACACCGCCGGCATCAACCTCTACACGCTGCCGACGCTGATCGCCGGCGGCTCGGTGACCGTGCTGCCGAAGTTCGACATCGACCAGGTGATGGCCGCGATCGCCGAGGGCGCCGTCACCTGCTTCTTCGGCGTCCCCACCATCTACCAGGCGATCGCGCAGCATGCGGGGTTCGCTGCAGCCGATCTCGGCCGGGTGCGCTCCTGGGGTTGCGGCGGAGCGGCTCTGCCGGAACCTCTGCTCCGCACCTTCCTCGGTCGCTTCGTCCGCGTCTGCAACGGCTATGGCATGACCGAGACCGGGCCGACGCTCTGCCTGATGGATGCCGGCAACGTCGAGGCGAGGATCGGCTCCGCCGGCAAGCCGCAGCTGCTCTCGCAGATCCGCATCGTCGACGCGAACGGCCGTACCCTCGGCCCGGGCCTTGCCGGAGAGATCCAGGTGCGCGGCACCAATGTCACGCCGGGATACTGGAACAACCCTGCGGCAACCAAGGCCGCTTTCACCGCCGATGGCTGGCTGAAGACCGGCGATGTCGCCCGCCTGGACGAGGACGGCTACGTCACCGTCGTCGATCGCATCAAGGACATGTACATCTCCGGTGGCGAGAACGTGTACCCGGCCGAGATCGAGCACGCGCTGCTCGCCCATCCGGAAGTGCTGGAGGCGGCCGTCATCGGCGTCGCCGACGAGCGTTGGGGCGAAGTCGGCCGCGCCTTCGTCGTACCTCGCACGACAACGAAACCCGACGCGGAGAGTCTGCGCACCTATTGCCGTGAGCGGATCGCCGCCTACAAGGTGCCGAAGACCATCCAGGTCGTGGCCGAGCTGCCGCGTACGGCCGCCGGCAAAGTGCAAAAGCATGTTCTAAGGATGCGTCATGCCGGCGAATGACAATCCGGTCCCCGGCAGCGTGCTGGCCGAGGTACGCACACCGACCCAAGCCGACTTCGACCTGTTCGCCGCCTTGAGCGGCGACGACAACCCGATCCACATCGATCCGGAGTTCTCGAAGCGGACCCGCTTCGGGCGCACCGTCGCCCACGGCATGATGCTTTATGCGCATCTCTGGGCGCTGGCGCATCGGCGGTTTCCCGGTGCGCGGCATGTGAGCCAGAGCCTGGTGTTCCCGAACCCGGCCTATGCCGGCGATACCATCCGCTTCGAGGTAGAGGTCATCGACTATCCGTCCTCCCGCCGCTGCCGCCTCGCCACCCGCGCGCTCCGGGCCGGCGACGGGCTTCCGGTCTGCGAGGGCCATGTCGAGCTGGATCTCGCGCCATGATGCCGGGACAGCGCGCCACGATCACCCGCCGCTTCGAGCCGGAGACGCTGGCGGCCTTCGCGCGCCTCACCGGCATCGACATCGGCACGACGGTGCCGGAGCCGCTGATCGGGGCGCTCGTCTCCTATCTGCTGGGTGTCGAGCTGCCGGGTGCCGGCACCAACTATCTGAAGCAGGACCTGGCGTTCCTGAAACCCGTGCCGGCCGAGGTGGCGCTGACCGCCACGGTCGAGATCACGCGGCTCCGCCCGGAGAAGCACCTGGTCGACCTCGCCACCACCTGCACCGACGACAGCGGCGACGTGGTCTGCCGCGGCCGCGCGCTGGTGATGGTCAAGGACGCGGACGGCTGAGCCCAAGATGGACGTGCTCGACATCGGCCGCGGCCGGCCGCTGGTGCTTCTCCATGGCTGGTCCTGCACGCGCAACTTCTGGCGCCCGCAGATCGAGGCGTTGCCGAAGACGTTCCGCCTCATCGTGCCGGATCTGCCGGGCCACGGCCGGTCGAAAGCCAATCCGGAGATGCTGTCGATCGCCGCGATCGCCGGCGAGGTCCGAAGCCTCATCGCCGAGCGCGAGCTCGACCGGCCGATCCTGGTCGGCTGGTCGATGGGCGCGCTCGCCGCCTTCGACCTGATCCGGCAATTCGGCACCGGCGATCTCGGCGGCCTGGTCGTCGTCGACATGACGCCGCGCCTGCTCAACGACGACGCGTGGACGCTCGGCCTGCAGGGCTTCGATCCTCAGGCGAACGCGCTGATGCTGGCCGCCATCCGCTCGGACTGGCCGGCCAACGCCCGCCTGCTGCTGCCGCGCCTCTTCGCCCGCGGCCAGCCGGCCGATCCGGATCTCGCCGAATGGATGGGCCGCGAGATGGGGCTGTCGGATCCCGAGGCGATGGCCGTCCTCTGGGAGTCGATGGCCGAGCAGGACTACCGCCCGCTGCTGCCGTCGATCGATCTTCCCTCCCTCGTCATCCATGGCGGCGAGAGCCAGCTCTACGCGCCCGAGGTCAGCGCCTATCTGGCGAGCCGGCTGCCGCGGGCCGAGCGCGCCTGCTGCGCGGGATCCGGCCACGCACCGCATCTGGAGGAGCCGCGCCTGTTCAACACGCTGCTCCGCCGCTTCGCCGACCGGCTCACGCCAGCAGGTCGGCGAGCGCGAGCGCGATGACCTTGGTCGCGGCGTTCAAGTCGTCGAGCTTCAGGCGCTCGTCGGCACGATGCGCATTGGCTTCCAGGATCGAGCGCGGGCCGGCGCCGTAGAGCACGGTCGGGATGCCGGCCTCGGCATAGTGCCGGGCGTCGGTGTAGAGCGGCACGCCGGTAACCGCGATCGCCTCGCCAAGAACCTCGGAGGCGCGCTTCGCCAGGACGTCGGCGATCTTCCGGCTCTCGGGCGTCGCCGTCAGCGGCCGGGCCAGGAGGATGCGCCTCACTTCCACCGTCGTCTTCGGAAACGCCTGGCCGGCCTTCGAGATGACCTCCTGAAGCTCGGCCTCGACGGCGGCCGGATCCTCTTCCGGGATCATCCGGCGGTCGAGCCGGAGCGTGACGGCGTCCGGCACCACGTTGGTGTTGATGCCGCCCTTGATCAGGCCGATGGTCATCTGGGCCGCACCGATGCCGGCGACCTTCGAGACCCGCGCCGCCAGCCCCTTCCGCCAGGCATAGAGCGTCGACAGCACATGGCTCGCCGCCTCCAGCGCGTCGATGCCGGTGTCGGGTGACGCCGCATGGGCGGAACGGCCGCGGACGGTGATCTCCAGATGCAGGCAGCCATTGTGGGCGGCGACCACCGCATAGGAGAAGCCGGCGCAGATGACGAGGTCCGGCTTCGACAGCCCGGCCTTCAGGAGATGGCCTGGCCCGATCTCGCCGCCGACCTCCTCGTCATAGGTGAGGTGCAGCTCGACCGTGCCCTTCGTCGGCTTCGTCGCCTCCAGCGCCAGAAGGGCGAAGGCATATGTCGCGAAGTCCGACTTCGAGACGGCGACGCCGCGGCCGTACATCCAACCGTCGACGACCTGGGCGCCATAGGGATCCTTGGTCCAGCCCTCGCCCGGCGGCACCACGTCGCCATGGGCGTTCAGCGCGATCGTCGGTCCCGGCCCGAACCTCTTGCGGACGATCAGGTTGGCGGCGCTGACCATGCCGTTGGCGCGGACCAGATCGGCTGGCACCGGATGGGACTCGACCGTGAACCCGAGCCCATCGAGCAGCCGGGCCGCCTTCGCCGCCGCCCCGGCCAAGTCGCCCGGCGGGTTGTCGGACGGAATGCGCACCAGGTCGGCCAGCAGCCGCTCCTGGCGGTCGCGGTTCCGGTCGATGAAGCCCAGCATTTCCGACGTCATTCGTATTCCCCCGAAGCAGAACCGCCCCCAATACCACCGAAATCACCCGCGCCGAAGACCCGCCGTCACGAGCCCGTGTTTCCAATCCGGACGATCCCGATTGCCAAGCCTTTGACGGGCATCATAGGCTTTCTCCATCGCTTTCATTTTGGCTCCCAGGGGAGGTTCGCATCGTGTCCAGGTTGACCCTTTTGTCGACGGTCAGCGCGCTCGCGCTGGCGGTTGTCGTTTCTCCGGCGCTGGCCCAGAAGAAGGGCGGCAACGCCGTCGTCGGCACCTCGTCGGCGCCGCCGCTGACCGATGCCCAGGCCTCCACGGCGGAAGCGTCGCGTAACGTCTCCATGCACTGGATCGAGACCCTGTTCGCGCGCGACGAGAACGCGAACCCCATTCCCGATCTCGCCACCAAGGCCGACATCTCGGCCGACGGCCTGACCTACGTCCTCACGCTGCGCGAAGGCGTGAAGTTCCACAACGGCCAGGAGAT
>CAXNIC010000081.1:0-15097 GCA_964201945.1 Alphaproteobacteria bacterium | reverse complement strand
GATCGAGCAGGCGGAAACCGACGAAGCAGTACGATGCAATATCCCGCCGAGCTGACCCGGGAAGACGGGGGCTTCTTCGTCACCTTCCGCGATGTGCCGGAGGCCCATACCCAGGGGGACACCGGGGAAGAAGCCCTGATGCACGCTGTCGCGGCGCTCGAAAGCGCCATGATGATCTACATCCGCGATCGCAAGCCGATTCCGGCGCCTTCGCCGATGAGACGGGGCGAGAAGCTTGTGGCGGTGACGGTGCCGCAGATCTGCTCCCGATAAGCGCGAATGACACCCTTCGCGCCAGCCTCACCACCACCGTGCCGCGCTAAGGCTTGGGGGCTCAGCGGGAGCCTTCGGCCAGGACGCTAGAACGTCCCTGGGTACTGGCCGCCGTCGATCAGCAGGTTCTGACCGGTGATGTAGCCGGCATGGGTCGAGCAGAGGAAGGCGCAGTAGGCGGCGAACTCGGTCACGTCGCCGTAGCGCCCGGCCGGGTTCAGCGCCTTCCGTTCCTCCCAGATCGTCTCGAACGGCTTGCCGGTGATCTTCACCAGACCCTGGATGTGCCGGCGCTGGGCGTCGCTGTCGAAGACGCCGGGCAGCAGCATGTTGACGGTGACGTTGTGGCGGACGGTGGTTCGCGCGAGGCCGGCGACGAAGCCGACCAGTCCTGACCTGGCGCCGTTCGACAGTCCCAGGTCCAGCTGGGCCACCTTCACGCTACGGGACGAGATGTTGATGATCCGCCCGAACTTCCTCGCCATCATCCCGTCGACCGTCGCCTTGATCAGCTCGATCGGCGTCAGCATCAGGGCATCGATCGCGGCGATCCAGTCGTCGCGGGTCCAGTCGCGGAAATCGCCCGGATGCGGCCCGTCGGCATTGGTGATCAGGATGTCCGGCTCCGGGCACGCCGCCAGCGCCTTCGCCCGGCCCTCGGCCGTGGTGATGTCGACGGCGACCGTACCGACCTTCACGCCGGTCTCGGTTCGGATCGCCGCCGCCGCTGCCTCCAGACGCTCGGGATTGCGCGCGATCATCACCAAGTTCACGCCCTCGCGGGCGAGAAGCTCAGCAGTCGCATGCGCCATGCCGCGGCTGGCGCCGGAGATCAGCGCCGTCCGGCCCTTGATGCCGAGATCCATCGGTAGGCTCCTGTCGCCGAGGTCAGCCGTTCGGGCCTGAGAACTTGCCGTAGGACCGGCTGGGGGTGCCGCGGAACAGCGACATGTGGGTGTGAACGGCGACCCAGTCCTCGCCGACGGCCTTGCGGGCGAAGGCGACCGTCGCCCGGCCCGGCCGGTCGAAGCGGCTGCCGTCCTGGTTGAAGCCATCGGAATCGAAGATCGCCATGCCGACGGAACTCAGCCGGTCCGGCGAGACGATGGCCTCGACCCCGTCAAGCCGCCAGCGGAAGTTGCGGATGGTCGGCCAGACATTGCTCCACTGCTCCTTGACCACGGTGGGGCGCTCGGAGACGAAGTCGCTGAAGGTGCCGAAGGCGATCAGGTCCTCGGCGAAGAGCGGAAAGGCGGCCTCGAAGTCGACGGCCTGCACGCAGTCCGACAGCCGCTTGAACCAGCGGCGGATGCCCTCGACGTCCTTCGCATCCGGGGTCGTTCTCAGGCGCATCGGTCTTCTTCCGTATCAGCGTTTCAGGATCTCGGGCGGCACGATGGTGCCGACCGCCGGGGCTTCACCGGCAAATCGTTCGATCTCGACCAGCGTGGTCAGGGCAGCACAGCCCTGCCCCAGCCGCGAGGTGCCGCGGTCGTAGGTGAGCACATTCGGATTGCCGCGATTGTCGGTGCCACCATCGAGCGGATCGAACCAGGCGCCGGCCGCCAGTTGCACCACGCCGGGACGCACGGCATCGGTGACGGTGGCGCCGGCAAGGCAGGCGCCGCGGCCGTTGAAGACGCGGACGACGTCGCCGGAGGAGATCCCGCGTTTGGCCGCATCCAGCGGATTGACCAGCAGCGCCTCGCGGCCGCCGACCTTGTCGGCGACGCTGGCCGGCGACATCTCGAGCTGGCTGTGGAGCCGCGTGCGTGGCTGGTTGGAGACGAGATGCAGCGGATGATCGGCGACTCCCGGCGAGCCCAGCCACTCCGCCGGCTCGAGCCAGGCCGGATGGCCGGGGCAGTCGTCATAGCCGAACGCGGCGATCGCCTCTGAATAAAGCTCGATCCGGCCGGACGGTGTCCTCAGCGGATGGACGACAGGATCGGATCGAAAGTCCTGGAACAGGATGAAGTCGCCCGATGGTGCCGGGATCTCGGCGAAGCCCTGTTCCCAGAAGGTGTCGAAGTCGGGCATCGGCAGATTCTGTTCCAGCGCACCGCGCCGGGCGCGGTCGTAGAGGAAGCGGATCCACTCGCGCTTGCCGCGGCCCTCGGTGAAGGTGTCCTTCGTCCCGAGCCGCTCGGCCAGATCGGCGAAGATGTCGAAGTCGTCGCGCGCTTCGCCGACCGGCGGGATCGCCTGCTGCATCGCCAGGATGTAGCGATCGCGTGACGAGGCGCCGACGTCGTCGCGCTCGAGCGTCGTCGTCGCCGGCAGCACGATGTCGGCATGGCGCGCGGTCGCCGTCCACCAGGGTTCGTGCACGACTACCGTCTCCGGCCGGCGGAACGCCCGCTGCAGCCGGTTGAGGTCCTGGTGGTGGTGGAACGGATTGCCGCCAGCCCAATAGACCAGCCGGATGTCCGGATAGATCTCGCGGCGGCCGTTGAACTCGAAGCTGCCGCCGGGCTCCAAAAGCAGATCGGCGACGCGCGCCACCGGCACGGCGAGGCTGCCGAGCGGATTGACGCCGGCCGACATGCTGGGCACGGCGACCTTGTGGCAGTGGTTGCCCATGCCGTTGATCGAGCCATAGCCGAAGCCGAAGCCACCGCCGGGCAGGCCGATCTGGCCGAGCAGTGCCGCCAGCGCGATCAGCATCCAGAACGGCTGCTCACCGTGATCGGCGCGCTGCAGCGACCAGGCGGCGGTGAGCATGGTGCGGCCCGCCGCCATGCGCCGCGCCAGCGCCTTGATCGTCTCCGCATCGATCTCGGTGATCGCCGCCGCCCACTCCGCCGTCTTCGGCTGCCCGTCGCTCTCTCCCAGCACATAGGCGATCAGTCGGTCAGCACCCACGGTGTAGCGATCGAGGAAGGCGCGGTCGTGCAGGTTCTCCGTCACCAGCGTGTGGGCCAGGCCCAGCATCAGCGCCGTGTCGGTGTTCGGCCGGATCGCCAGCCAGTCGGCACCGAGGAAGTCCGGCGCGTCCTCGCGGACCGGGCTGACGGAGACGAAGTCGACGCCGGCATCCCTGGCCCGGCGCAGCACCGGCTCGAAGGAATGCTCACCGGCGCCGCCCGAGGTCACCTTGCCGTTCTTCAGCGGCGCGCCGCCGAACATCACCAGCAGGTCGGTGTGCTTGTTGATGCTGCGCCAGTCGGTTACCGGGCCGGTGACCGCCTCCAGGCTGCCGATGATCCGCGGCAGCAGCACCATGGCGGCGCCATAGCTGTAGTTGGTCAGCTGGCCGACGAAGCCGCCGAGGCCGTTGAAGAAGCGGTGCAGCAGGGTCCGCGCATGGTTGAAACGCCCGGCGCTGGACCAGCCATAGGAGCCGGCGAAGATCGCCTGGTTGCCGTGGGCCGAGCGCACCCGCCTGATCTCGCGCTCGACCAGATCGAGAGCGGTCGGCCAGTCGACCGGCACGAACGGCTCGCGCCCGCGCCCTTCGCCATTGCCCGGATCGTCGAGCCAGCCCTTCCGTACCATCGGCCGCTCGATCCGGCTCGGCGCGTGAACGGCGGCGGGAAGGCCGGCGACGAGGTCGTTCGGCTGCGGATCGCGCTCGAACGGCAGCACGTCGACGAAGCGGCCGTCCTCGACCACCGCCTTGAAGGCGCCCCAGTGTGAGCTCGAATGGACTGTCCGGCGGCTCATGCGATCATCTTTTCACCGATTGTCTGCGGCGTCACCCGGCTTCAGCGCAGCGAGAAGCCGCCATCGACGGTGATGGTCGACCCGGTGACGTAGCTCGCGCCGGGGCCGGCGAGAAACACCGCCGCCTCCCCCACGTCCTCCGGCGCGCCGAGCCGCCCCTCCGGCACCAGCTTCTCGCGCACGGCCACGTCCTCGGGCGTGCGGATGATGTGCCGGTTGAAGTCGGTCAGCATGGCCCCGGGGGCGATCAGGTTGGCGGTGATGCCGCGGCCTGCCATCTCGAGGGCGATCGCCTTGGTCAGCTGCCGGAGTCCGCCCTTCGAGGCGCAGTAATGCGCGTTGTTCACCAGGACCAGTTCCTGATTCACCGAGGAGACGGCGATCAGCCGCCCGCCCCGCCCCGTCGAGAGCATGTGCTTGCACGCCTGCTGGAACGCCCCGAAGCAGCCCGTCAGGTTGACGCCGAGGACCAGCGCCCAGTCATCGTCAGTGAGATCGAGGAAGGGCTTCCGCGTGGTGGCGCCGACGCTGGACACGACAATGTCCAACCCTCCCAGCGCGGCGACGGCATCGTCGATGATGCGCCGGCCGGCCGGCGCGGTGCGAAGATCGGCCTTCAGCGTGACGCAGGAGCGGCCAAACGCCTCGACGCCGCTGACCGTCTCGGCAATCGCATCGCGATCGTCGAGGTAATGCGCGGCGACCGTGGCGCCTGCCCGAGCCAGCGCGATGGCGATCGCCTGCCCCATGCCGCGCGTGCCCGCCCCCGTCACCAGGGCCTTCTTGCCTTGCAGTGTCTCAGTCATTGACCACGAGCCTCGCTGCTGGACGCCGGCGCGAAGTGACAGGCGCGGGCATGCGTCATGCCGGCGCGGACCGTGAGCGCCGGAACCTCGGTCGTACAGATGTCGCGCGCCATCCAGCACCGCGTCCGGAACACGCAGCCCGACGGCGGCACGCCGCTATCCACGACATCGCCCGCGAGCTCGATCTGCGGCCGCGCGGGATCGGCACGCAGGCGCGGAATCGCGGAGAGCAGCGCCTGCGTGTAGGGATGGCCGGGAGCACCGAAAATCTCGTCCCGGCTGCCCATCTCTACGATGCGGCCGAGATACATCACCGCGACCGTGTCGCAGACATGCCGCACCACGCCGAGGTCGTGCGAGATCAGGATATAGGTGAGGTCGAGGCGCTGCTGCAGCTCCTTCAGCACGTTCAGGATCTGTGCCTGGATGCTGACGTCCAGCGCCGAGACCGGCTCGTCGAGGACGAGGATCCGCGGGTTGAGCGCCAGCGCGCGCGCGATGCCGACCCGCTGGCGCTGGCCGCCGGAAAGATCGGCAGGGAGGCGGCCGCGGTGATCCGCCGAGAGACCGACCAGCTCCAGCAGCTCGCCGACGCGCCGGCTCCGCTCGTCGCGGGTGCCGATCTTCTGCACGACCAGCGGCTCGGCGACGATCTGCTCGACGGTGAGCCGCGGGTTCAGCGAAGAGAACGGGTCCTGGAAGATCATCTGTATGGTGCGGCGCAGTTGGCGCAGCGCCTCGCCGCTGGTGCCGGCGACGTCGATCCCATCGACCGAGATGCGGCCGGCGGTCGGCTCGACCAGCTTGACCAGCATGCGTCCCAGCGTCGTCTTCCCACAGCCGGACTCGCCGACGAGGCCGAGCGCCTGTCCGGCAGAGACCGAAAGATCAACGCCGTCGACGGCCTTCACCTCGGATGCACGCGACCCGCCCTCGGTCTTGTAGACCTTGGTCAGCCCGACCGTTTCCACCAGGACGGTCATGACGATCCCCGGTTGGCTTCGTCGAAGTAGTGGCAGGCGGCGAGCCGCCCGGCCGCCGCGTCGCCGCGCAGTACGGGCGTCTCCCGCTCGCAGCGTTCCCGCCCGCGATAGAGATCGCAGCGCGGATGGAAGGCACAGCCCGGCGGGATCTGCCCTGCCGTCGGCGGCCGCCCACGGATCGGCGTCAGCTGTGCGCGCTGCAGGTCCTGGTCAGGCCGTGCCTCCATCAGCCCCCGCGTATAGGGGTGAAGCGGCTCGCGCAGCACGTCGCTGACCGTTCCGGTCTCGACCACGCGACCGGCATACATCACCTGGACCCGGTCGCAGTTCTCGGCGATGAGGCCGAGATCGTGCGAGATGAGCACGATGGCGCAGCCGCGCGTTCGCCTAATGTCACGGAAGATGCGCATGATCTGCGCCTGGATGGTGACGTCGAGCGCCGTCGTGGGCTCGTCGGCGATGATCACGGCGGGATCATTGGCGAGCGCGATGGCGATCAGCACCCTCTGGCGCATGCCGCCGGAGAGCTCGTGCGGATAGCTGCGGGCGCGACCAGCGGCGTTCGGGATACGAACCGCGTTCAGCAGCTCGACAACGTGCCCATCTACCGCCGCCTGCGGCAGGCGGGCATGAGCCTGGATCGCCTCGGCGATCTGGTCGCCGACCGTCATCAGGGGATTCAGCGCCGCCAGCGGGTCCTGGAACACGATCGAGATCCGCCGGCCGAGGATGCCGCGGCGCTCGCGAGCGGACATGCGGAGCAGGTCGCGTCCTTCGAACTCAGCGGTGCCGCCGGCGATGCGAAGCGGCGGCATCGGGATCAGGCCGAGCACGGCGCGCACGCTGACGCTCTTGCCCGATCCCGACTCCCCGACGATCCCCAACATCTCGCCGGCACCGAGCGCGAAGGAGACATCGTCGACGATCCGCGCGTCGCGCTGGCCCCGGCGCGCGTCGACCGACAGGTTGCGGACGTCGAGCAGGGCCATCAGCGGCCGGCCTCGACCAGGTCGCCGACGTCGAGGATGTCGCGGAGCGCATCGGAGAGGAACACGAGGCCGATCAAGAACAGCGAGAGCGCGAAGCCCGGTGCCAAGGCCAACCAGGGCGCGTCGTAGAGGAAGCCGCGGCTCTCGTTCAGCATCAGGCCCCATGAGGCCGTCGGCGGCTGGATGCCGAGACCTAGGAAGGAGAGGCCGGACTCCGCCAGGACGGAGATGCCGATGATCAGGCTCGCCTGGACGATGATCGGGCTGGCGCAGTTCCGCAGCAGGTGCTGGCGCATGATCCACCCGGTCGGGCTGCCGAACTGGATCGCCGCCAGCACGTATTCGCGCTGCTTGATCTGCAAGACCGAGGCGCGGGTGATGCGGGCGAAGATCGGCGTGCTGGCAATCGCCAGCGCTACGCTGACCGTCAGCAGGCCCGGTCCCAGCACGATCACGAACAGGAGCGCCACCAGGAGGCCGGGGAAGGCCAGGATCATATCGGCCGCCCGCATCGCCAGCGTGTCGACCCAGCTCTGGAAGTAACCGGCGAGGAGGCCGACGAGGACGCCGACCGACCCGCCGAGGATCGAGGCCGTGCAGCCGACGATGATCGCGGCTTGGCTCGCATAGAGGACGCGGGACAGCACGTCGCGGCCGAACTGGTCGGTGCCGAGCCAATGCGTCAGGTCCGGGGGGACGAGCTCGTTATCGGCATCCTGGAAGGCGGGGTCGAACGGCGCCAGCAGCGGCACGAACAGGGCGACGACCAGGAAGAAAAGCACGATCGAGCCTCCGACCCGGCCCATCGGGTGGGCGAAGATCCGCCGGATCATCAGCAGGCTCGAGCTCGCGATCCCGTTCATTTGCCGAGCCCCGCCCGGATGCGCGGGTCGAGCCGAGCGTAGAGAAGATCGGCGATCAGGTTGATCAGGATGAAGGCGACCACCAGCATCAGCATCACCGCCTGCACCACCGAGTAGTCGCGGCCGAGGATCGACCCGACCAGAAGGCTGCCGAGGCCGGGCCAGGCGAACACCGTCTCGACCACCACCGCGGCCGCCAGCATCTGGCCGAACTGCACGGCCAGCACGGTGAGGATCGGGATCAGCGCATTCGGGACGATGTGCCGCGTGATCACTCGCCACTCAGGGAGGCCCTTGGCGCGGGCGGTCCACACCATCTCCTCGCGCGCGACGTCCAACACCGCCGCCCGGGTGAAGCGCGACAGCACCGCGGCCGGACGGGCGGCGAGCGCGATCACCGGCAGGGCCAGGTGCTGGAGGGCGAGGAGCGGATCGCCGAACAGGTCGGCATTGCCGCCGGGCGGCAGCACGCCGAGCCAGACGGCGAAGACCAGAATGCCGAGCGTCCCCAGCCAGAAGTCGGGGATGCCGATGGTGACCGCGGCGCCGACCGAGATGCCCCAGTCGGCGCGGCTTCGCGCTCGTGTCGCTGCGAACACGCCCGAGACGATCCCGGCCAGGGCGGCGACGAAGACCGCCAGCGTGGCGAGCTGCAATGTGGCCGGCAGGCGGTTGGCGATGAGCTCGGAGACCGGCACCCGGCTCACGAACGACTTGCCGAAATCGCCGCGGACGGCCAATACAAACCAGCGCCCGAATTGCTCGACGAAGGGCCGGTCGAGACCCATCTCCTGGCGGACCGCGGCGACCTCGACCGGGGTGGCGTCGGGACCGGCACGCATCAGCGCCGGGTCGCCGGGCACGAGCAGCATGATCGAGAAGACGACAAAAGCGGAGATGAGGACGACCGGAAGCGACTTCAGGATCCGGAGCGCCGAATACTTCAGCATCGA
Source organism: Alphaproteobacteria bacterium (assembly GCA_964201945.1). GTDB lineage: Bacteria > Pseudomonadota > Alphaproteobacteria > SHVZ01 > SHVZ01 > SHVZ01. The sequence goes on along the minus strand of CAXNIC010000081.1, from coordinate 6,564 downwards.
CGCCCCTTGAACTGACCCGCTACCCGGACGTCACTCATCCCGAAGCACGAGGTGCCTCACTCGCTGACCACGTCCGCGAACGACATGAAGCCGGTGACGCGGAACTTGGCCCCCTTGATGCCCTTGCCCTCGACCATGGCGAGAACGCGGCGCGCGATCGGGTTGGTGAAGGCCTGGTTCTGGGCGAACTTGGTGATCTCTCCCAGGATCGCCACGCGCTTCTTGTCGTCCGGCTCGCCGCCGGCCTCGTTCGCCATCCGGGTGTACTCGGCATTCTCGAACTGCGTCATGTTGTTCTGGGTGCGCCAGGGGGCCGCCATCGCGAAAAGCGATTCCGGGCTGTAGAGCGAGAAGCCGAAGGCGCCGGTCCAGATCGCGTGCGTGTGGTCGGCAGTCACGTCCTGGATCCAGCGGGTGACGTCGACCATGTTGATCTTGAGCGTGACGCCGATCTTGGCCAGGTCTGCCTGATACTGCTGGGCATGCTCGGCCAGCGGCGGCCAGGCACTCGACGACAGCATGGTGATCTCGAGCTTGCCGACGCCGGCTTCCTTGAGCAGCGCCCGCGCCTTGTCGAGATTGAAGGCATTGGCACCGACAGTCGCCTTGTCGTAGAGCGGCGAATGCGGCGGCCAGGGCGACGCGGTCGCCTCGCCGAAGCCCTGCAAGGTCGAGCGGACGAAGCGATTGCGGTCGAGCGCCAGCACGAAGGCCTGGCGCACGCGCACGTCGGTGAAGGGCGGCTTCGTCACGTTGATGCCGAGATAGTAGAACTCCGGCCCAAAGTCGTTGCGGACCAGGGTGTAGCTCTTGTCCTTGCTGAACGGCACCAGGTCACGCTCGGTCAGGCCATAGGCGACCTTGATCGCGCCGGCGCGGAGCTGGCCCGCGATCGACTGCGCGTCGCCGATCTTCTTGATGACGATGCGCTTCGGCCCCTTCGCCGGTGCCCAATAGGCGGCGTTTTTCTCCAGCACCATCTGCTCGCCCGGCCGCCACTCGGCCATGCGGTACGGCCCGGTGCCGCTGACGTCCTTCGCCGGATTGCCGGTGGTGAGCACGCTCTTGTCGGCGATGTAGAGGAAGCTCAGCACGTCGATGAAGTTGGCGCGCGGCCGGTCGAACTTGATGACGATGGTGTGCTTGTCCGGCGTCTCGGTGCCGGTGACCCAGCTCACCATGGTGCGCGCCTGGGCGACGCTCAGCTTCGGATCGAGGACGCGGGTGAAGGTGAACTTCACGTCCTCGGCGGTGAACTCGGCGCCGGAGTGGAACTTGACGCCCTGGCGGAGCTTCATCGTCAGCTCGGTCTTGCCGGCGTTCCAGCTCCACGACGTCGCCAGCGCCGGCTCCGGCTTGAGGCCGTCGCTGTAGCGGATCAGCGTGTCGAAGACGTTGTCGTTGAAGATGAACTGCTGCACGCCGATGATGTTCGGATCGGGAACGCTGACGTCGGTGATGCTGCCGACGACGAGCTCGTCGATCTGCTTCTGGGCGGCGGCCGGCACGGCGAAGGCGCAGAGCGCCGCCAGCAGAACCGCAGACAGGCCTCGACGCGTCAGGGCGATGATGTCGGTCATGTGCGCTCTCCCCTCCCCGAAATGATAAACGCTTCTCATAAGCACATCGTATCGTCAACGGCGACACGGATCGCCATCTCGACGGAACGCCCGGGATCAAGCGCGATCATACCCGGCCTGTCGGCCAGCTCGCCATCGAATGCGGCGGTCTGCGGCAGGCCGTTCCACGGCTCGATGCAGATGAAGTCCCCGCCCGGCCGGCTCCACAGCGCCAGGTTCGAGCAGCCGTCGAAGCCGAAGGTGAGAAGCCGGCGCTCGCCGAAGCAGTAGTTGACGGCACGGCTGCCGAGACCGCCGAAGATGACGGCACCGGGGGCGAACTCGGGCTCGCGCAGCGCAAGGTCGCGGCCTCGTATCGGCGACGCGACCTTGTCCGGCAGCCGGAACCCACCAGACGCACGCCACACGGGTCCTTCCTCCGCCTCGGCGAAACGCAGGCGGTAGTCGGCCTTGCTCCCGAGCCCGGCAACCGGCCAGCGAAATCCCGGGTGAAAGCCGAAGCTGGCCGGCATCACCTCAGGTCCCGTGTTGCGCAGGGTCGCCGCGACCGTCAGCGTCGCCGCCCGGATGGTGTAGTCGACCACCAGCTCGAAACCGAAGGGATAGACCGCGCGCGTCGTCTCGTTATCGACGAGGCGCCAGGTCGCGCGATCCGATGCGAACGATGCCGGCTCGAAGCGGCAGTCCTTGGCGAAGCCATGCATGGGCATGGCGAAGCGGCGGCCGCCGATGAGCGTGCCCTGATCCGGCATCCGGCCGATGACGGGAAAGAGCAGCGGGGCGCTGGAAGTCCAGGAGTCCGCGTCACCGGGCCACAGCAGGTCGATGCCGCGTGCGGTGCGAAGCGACCGCATCTCGGCGCCGAGAGGCGAGATCTCGACGGCGAGCTGCGCCGAGCCGATCCGCACGAGATCACTCATGGCGCGATGTTGACGGCCTTCGACGGCACCGTCAAAGCTGAGAACCCGTCACGAAATGCGCGAGAGATCTCATGGCAGCGGTCGATTTCCACCGGGTCGGCGCCCGGTTCTCCCTGGAAGGCCGGTGCGCGCTGGTGACGGGCGGCGCCATGAGCATGGGCCGCGCCATCGCAGTCGGCCTGGCCGAGGCCGGCGCGGACGTGGCAATCCAGACCGCGCCCGGCGCCGACGCCGCGCTCGGCCTCGCCGATGCCGCCGAAGAGACGCGCGCGTCGATCACCACGCTTTCCCGCCGCTGCCCGGTCATCACCGCCGACTTCATCGAGCCGGGCGCCGCACGGCGGACGGTCGCGGAGGCAGAGGCGGCACTCGGGAAGATCGACGTGCTGGTGGTCTGCGCCTCGATCCAGGCGCGACAGCCCTTCGCCGCCATCGGACAGGCCGAGATCGACCGGCAGGTGGCGATCAACTTCACCGCCTCGGTCGAGCTGCTGCAGGCGGCGCTGCCGGGCATGGCCGCCCGCGGCTGGGGACGCGTGCTTGCCATCGGCAGCGTCAACGAGACGCGGCCCGATCCGGAGCTGGCCGTCTACGCCGCGCTCAAGTGCGCACAGCACAACCTGATCATCAATCTGGCGCGGCAATATGCCGGCCGCGGCGTGGTCCTGAACACGATCGCCCCCGGCCTGATCGCCACCGAGCGCAATCGCTGGCGCCGGCAGGATGCGGCCGACTGGGCCTGCATCCAGCGCGACGCCAACCCCATGCATCGCGCCGGCACGCCCGAGGAGATTGTCGGTGCCGCGCTGATGCTCTGCTCGGAAGCCGCCAGCTTCCTCACCGGCGCCAATCTGGAGATGACGGGCGGCGGGCATCTTTGACAATCCTAAATGAAAACAAATACTTAGGAAAATAAGACAACGCCACCTTGAATCAGATAGGGTTTCGATATATCTAATTATCGTTATATCGAAACCCTATCGAGACGAGAATGCACGAGAGACATCAAAGAAACGACCATCACCACACCCGCCGCTTCGCCCGCGGCGATCATGACCATGCTCATGGCGAGGGTCGCCACGGCGGGCGTCATCGCGAAGGGCGCTCCCCCTTCGGGCGCGGCGGCCATGGCCGCCGGCGGGTCTTCGATCACGGCGACCTCCGCTTCGTCATCCTCCGCCTGATCGCCGAGAAGCCGCGCCATGGCTACGAGATCATCAAGGCGATCGAGGACGGCGTCTCCGGCGCCTACAGCCCGAGCCCGGGCGTCATCTACCCGACCCTGACGCTGCTGGAAGAGCTGGGCTACGCCACCGTCACGGAAAGCGGCGGCAAGAAGCTCCACGCCATCACCCCTGAAGGTGAATCGGTGCTCGAGGCCCATCGGCCGGCGGTCGATGCGATCTTCCAGCGCATGGAGGCGGCCGGGGCCGCCGGCGCGGACAGCCGCTCGCCGCAGATCCTCCGCGCCATCGAGAACTTCAAGATGGCGCTTCGGCTTCGCCTGTCGCGGGGGCCGATGACCGAGGAACAGATCCAGGCGATCGTCACCGCGCTCGACGAGGCGGCCCGCAACGTGGAGCGGGCGTAGCGAAGCATCGCCGTTCCGGCTTCAGGCCGGGACGGCGACGACCTGCTTCTCCTCGAAGCTGCGGTAGGCGGCCATCAGCACCTGAAGCGCCGCCAGGCCCGCTTCGCCCGACACCTCGATCGGCTCGCCGTCGAGGACGCTGCGGGCGCAGGATTCCATCTGGGCGGTGAAGTGACCCGGCGCCGGCCGGCCGGCCAGTTCGATCTGCCGGGTGCCGTCGCGGTCGGTCAGAAACAGCGCATGAGCGTAATGATGGATGCGCAGCGCGCCTCGAGTGCCATGCACGTGGATGGTGCCCGGCGCCGCCTGCCAGCGTCCCGGCGGCACATAGCCGTCCAGGCTCCAGGCCGAGCCCCAGCTGAAGATGCCCTCGCCCGGCAGGCCGGTCGGAAATGTGCAGTCCTCATAGAGCAGATGGCCGAGGCTGCCGTTCCGGAAATTCATCAGCAGGTACTCGGTTGACGGCGCGGCACCTGAGATGTTGCCGCGTCCGAACACCGATCCGATGGTGCTGCCGGTCATCCAGCCGAAGGCATCGATCAGGTGGATGCCATGATCGACCAGTCCGAGCCCCGAGCCTCCGGGTCCGCCCGGCGGATAATGCGCGAAGCCCATGATCTGGCGGCCATCGGGCCCGGTGCCGCCGATCTCCTGCTCGCGCATCAGCAGCACCTCGCCGATGGCACCACTCTGAATCAGCTCGCGGGCATGGCGGATCGCCGGCAGGAAGCGATAGGAGGCACCATAGAACAGCTTCACGCCGGCAGAGGCACAGGCAGCGATCATGCGCCTCGCCGATGCGACCTCGACTGCCAGCGGCTTCTCGCACAGCACGTGCCTGCCGGCCTCCGCACAAGCGATCGCCACCGCCTCATGCGTGACGACCGGCGTCGCCACGCAGACGAGATCTAGCGCCTCGTCGCGGAGCATCTGCCTGAAATCGGCGTAGGGACGGAAGCCGTAGCGGGCCTGCTGGCTCGTCCGCTTCGCGTCGTCGATCTCGGCCGCCGCGACCAGCTCGATGATCGAGCTGTCGCGGTAGGCTTCGAGATGAATGGAGCCGACGCCGCCAAGACCGACGAGGCCGACGCGGAGCTTCCGCTTGATCACACTCGGCTCCAGCCCGTCCTAGATTTTGATCCAGGTCTCGGAGAAGGCGAGCATGGCCGTGGAGATCGAGTTCCCAGCGATCTCGCGCGGCACCGGCTTGCCCGGCAGCTTCTTGCCGTTGATCGTCACCGAGGCATCGGCGCAGCCGACGAAGAGACTCGGCATGTAATGCTTGCCGGTCGCCGACTTGTCCGGCGGCAGCGCGAAGCAGAAGGGCTTCCCGAGCCCGGTCCATTTGAGCTCGATGGTCTCGCCCCCGGCCTTCACGATCTCGCTGTAGGTGCTGCCCGGATCGCCCGCGGCGGCAACCGAGTCGAGCTTCTTGTAGGTCAGGCCCTTCAGACCCGGCAGCCCCTTATAGGCGCCGAAATTTGCGACGAAGTCGCTGACCAGGTAGCGCGCCAGCTTTTCGTTGTCGTGATAGCAGACGTTGCCGGCGGACGAACCGTCCTGCGGCGCCTGCAGCAGCACCAGCGCGTGGCCGCGGCCATGCGGCGACAGCACGACGCGGAAGAAGCTGGCGAGCGTGACGAACGGTCCGTCGGGCGTCTCCTTCAGCGAGACGCCGGGATTCTCGCCCGACCATTCGACAGTGCCGGGAAAATTGATGGGATCGGCCATGGGGTCCTCCATTTTTGCCTACCGATTATGCACGACTCGGCGCGGGAGCGAGCGTCATTCCGCCGCCCGGCCCGATCAGGTAGCGCCTGGGATCGGGATCTGTCACCGTCCGCGCGTCCCCGCCGAAACCGACGAGCGTAATGACGCTTCCTCCCTGGCTTCCGCCGCTGGCGGCGGTCCTCCTGATGCAGATCGTCGCCGCCTTCCAGTCCCAGTCGATCTGGGTCCTGGCGCCGATCCTGACTCACATGGCCGGCGTGACGCCCGAGCGCGTCGGCGAGCTGGCGGGCCTGGTATCACTGGGCTCGGCCTGGTTCTTCCTCAGCGGCCATCCGATCCTGCAGCGGCTGGGATCGCTGCGCGCGCTTCAGCTCGGCGCGCTGATGGCGTCCGCCAGCCTGATGATCTTCTTCGCGCCCTGGTGGCCGGCGATGATGCTGGCGGCGCTGCTGGTTGGCATCGGCTACGGGCCGACGACGCCGGCCGGAAGCGACGTGCTCGCCCGCTACACGCCGCCCCGCCACAAGAGCGCGATGTTCTCGATCAAGCAGGCCGGCGCTCCGCTGGGCGGTGCCATCGCCGGCTTGAGCCTGCCGACCATCGCCGCCGTCATCGGCTGGCAGTTCGCGCTGGCAGCGACCGCCCTCATCGGCCTCGTCGCCATCCTCGTGGTCCAGCGCGTCCGACGCGAACTCGATGCCGACCGCGACGACAGCGTGGCACTCTCGGCCAGGATCCTGGT
>CAXNIC010000080.1:0-15215 GCA_964201945.1 Alphaproteobacteria bacterium | reverse complement strand
GGCCTCGACATCGAGAAGCACCACCACGAGGTCGCGCCGTCCCAGCATGAGCTGGGCTTCAAGTACGACACGCTGGTGAAGTGCGCCGACAAGATGCAGATCTACAAGTACGTCGTGCATCAGGTGGCCCACTCCTACGGCAAGACCGCCACCTTCATGGCGAAGCCGATCAAGGGCGACAACGGCTCGGGCATGCATGTGCACCAGTCGCTGTGGAAGAAGGGAAAGAACCTCTTCGCCGGCAACGGCTATGCCGACCTGTCGGAGACGGCGCTCTACTACATCGGTGGCATCATCAAGCACGCCCGCGCCATCAACGCCTTCTCCAACTCGACCACCAACAGCTACAAGCGGCTGATCCCGGGCTTCGAGGCGCCGGTGCTGCTCGCTTACTCGGCCCGCAACCGCTCGGCGTCCTGCCGCATCCCCTTCGTCGCCAGCCCGAAGGGCAAGCGCGTCGAGGTGCGGTTCCCCGATCCGATGGGCAACCCCTACCTCACCTACGCGGCGCTGCTGATGGCCGGCCTCGACGGCATCCAGAACAAGATCCATCCGGGCGACCCGATGGACAAGAACCTCTACGACCTGCCGCCGGAAGAGCTGAAGAACGTTCCGCAGGTCTGCGGCTCGCTCCGCGACGCTCTTGGCGAGCTCGACAAGAACCGCGACTTCCTGAAGAAGGGCGGCGTGTTCACCGACGACCTCATCGACGGCTATATCGAGCTGAAGATGAACGAGGTCTGGGACATGGAGCACACCCCGCACCCGATCGAGTACGTGAACTACTACTCGTGCTGAGTTGACGCTTTCGGGTTTCCTCCCCGAAATCCTGCCCCCGCCGTCGCGAGACGGCGGGTTTTTTCTTTAGGGCTCAGCGCAGCCGCACATGGGCGACGGCGACTCGGCCGCGGCCGTCGACCACCGAGAGCCTGACGAAGCCGCGCGCATCCGGCGTCCATCGTCCGACACCATCGCCGTCGATCGGCGCGCCGTCGGCATGCCAAGTGAGCGAGCCCGAACCTCCCTCGGCTTCCAGCGGCACCGGCGCATAGCCCGACGCGGCCGGCCGGAGCTCGACCGTGGCGCCGTCAGGCGGAAAGAGGATGCGGAGCGGCTTGGCCTCGGGCTCGCCCTCCCGCCCGCGCGGCGTCAGCGACTGCAGCACCGGGGGGACCGCCGCCGCGACTGCGGCGCCTGACGACCGCCGGTCGATCTCGAGCCCGCGATTGCCATCGATCTGGTCGAAGACCGCGAACATCAGCGGAGCAGCGGTGCCACGCCCGTCGCGGCCCGGTCGCGGACTACCGTCGGGATGGCCGGCCCAGACGCCGACGATGTGGCTGCCCGAGTAGCCGATCGCCCAGGCATCGCGGAAGCCATAGGACGTTCCGGTCTTGTAGGCGACCCGCCGCCCAGGCCCGACGACCGGCCCTTGCGCGAGGCCGGTCGGCCGCGGCGCGTCGGCGAGGATGGCGGTGACCTCGCGGGCGGAGCGGGCCGAGACCAGGCGTCGTCCGTCCGGCTTCTCACGCCTGATGCCGTCGTCTACCGAGACCAGGGGCAGCACGCGGCCGTCATCGGCGAGCGCGCCGTAGAGCTGCACCAGGTCGACCAGCGTCGTGCCGACCCCGCCCAGCGCCACGGCGATGGTCGGCACCAGCTCGCGCCGGGCGAGATGCAACGGCACGCCGGCCCATGACAGGAGGGCGGTGAAGCGCGCCGGGCCGACGCGCTCGAACACCGCCGCCGCCGGCACGTTCAGCGAGAGCTGCAGCGCCTGGCGCACCGTCACCGTGCCCTGGAAGCCGCGGTCGAAGTTCAGCGGGGCGTAGCTGCCGAAATGCTGCGGCAGGTCGTCGATCCTCGTATCGGGACGAACGATGCCGTCGTCGAAGGCGAGCGCGTAGATGAACGGCTTCAGGGTCGAGCCCGGCGAGCGGATGCCGCGGGCGAGATCGACGAATCCGGCCGGCGCGTCGCGCCCCTGCCCGCCGACATAGGCGCGCACACGTCGACCGTCGATCTCGGCGACGATCACGGCGACCGCTGCCTGGTCGCCCTGCCGGCGGATCACCTCGCGCGCCATGTCGTCGACACGCCGCTGCAGCCGGCCGTCGATCGTCGTGCGCACGACCGGCGCCTCCGGTCGGGCGGCGGCTTCGCGCCGGGCGAGATGATCGGCCGCTTCCGGCATCCGCAGGCGTTGCATGGGCAGGGCAGCCAGGGAGGCCGCTTCGGCCTCGGCCCGCGGAATGACCCCGGCATCGGCCGCGCGCAGCAGCACGCGGGTCGCCGCCTCCCGCGCGGCCTCGGGCGCGAGATCCGGCCGGCGCCGTTCGGGCGATTGCGGTAACGCCACCAGGAGGGCCGCCTCGGTGAGCGTGAGGTCGTCCGGCTCCTTGCCGAAATAGGCGTGGGCGGCGGCGCGGATGCCTTCGAGGTTTCCGCCATAGGGCGCCAAGGTCAGGTACATGCTGAGGATCTGCCGCTTGTCGAAGCGGCGCTCGAGCTGGACGGCGCGCGCCATCTCGATCAGCTTCGAGCCGAGAGTGCGCGGCCGCGGCTCGAGCAGGCGTGCCACCTGCATGGTCAAGGTCGAGGCGCCCGATGCCAGCCGACCGGACATGATTGCATCGCCGACGGCTCGCAGCAGGGCCAGCGGATCGACACCCGGGTGGCGTTCGAAGCGGCGATCCTCATAGGCGATCAGCAGCGAGAGATAGAGCGGATCGACCGCCTCGACCGCGACCGGCAGGCGCCAGCGTCCTTCCTCCGCCGGCATCGCCGTCAGCAGCCGGCCCGACGCGTCGACCACGCTCCGGCTCGGCTTGGCGAGACGATGGAGATCCGGAGGGAACCAGCGATCGGCGAGGACGAGCCCGCCGAACGCCAACGCCACCGTGCCGGCGACGGCCAGCGCGACCCGGATGCGGGTCCCGATCACCTCAGCGCTCCACCACCTTGGCGGTGCCGGCGGCGGTCACGCCCATGACGCGCGGACGGTACATGTCCTCCATGGTCGCCCCGGGCAGGATGTAGCTGCCCGGCGTCACCGCGCGCACGATGTAGGCGACCTTCATACGGCTGTCCGGCGGCGTCCGGTTCTGACTCTGGTTCTGGGGCCGGGCCTCGCCGCGGACGCGCATCACGGCGACCACGCGGTCGTCGCGTGCTTCCGCGGTCTCCGTCTTCGTCAGGGTCCCGAGCCAGGGATAGGGGTTCGGCCGCGGCTTCGCCTTGGCCGCCTCGTCTTCATCCTCGCTCGGCTCGCGCGGCGCCGGGATGATCGCCTCGATCTCCCATCCGGCCGGCAGCATGTCGACCAGCACGAAGTCGCGGACGCCGCGCTGATAGCGCACCGACGCGTCGACGACGACGACGAGGCGATCATGCTGGCGGCTGTCGGCAGGGTCGACGATCGCGCCCCCGTTCGGCGCATGGAACGACTTCGCCAGCGTGATACCGCCGTTCAGCGCCGGAGGCGCGACCCGAGGCTCGCCATTGACGACGAGGCTGCGGAACAACGGGCGGTCGGCCCGGCTGGTCAGCGTGTAATCGCCGGCAGCGACGCGCTCGGCCGCGGGCCGGAAGCTGACCGGCCCCTGACGCCTGGGGGCGGCCGTTGCTCCCGCCTCCTCAATCGTCATGTCGGCGGAAGCCTGGACCGCGGCAACGGCGCGGACCATCCACGCCAGTTCCTGGGTGGTCGCGTCGGTGACGGCCGGCGACACGCGGACCAGCGTCGGCATCAACGCAGCCGCCGCCGCCTGGCTCCGCGCTTCCGCCGCCATCGCCGCGGCGATGCCGACGTCGATCGCCTGTCCGCCATAGTAGATCTCGCCGTCCAGCGACACCGTCGCCAGCGGACGGAGCAGCCGTGCCGCGACCTCGGCGAAGACCACGTTCGCGAGCAAGGTGTCGCCGGCATGAAACAGCGCCGCGCCATACATGGCGAGCGGCCCGACGCCAAGCCCGCCGTTCCTCGCCATGGCACGATCATGGAGCTGGCGGAGCGCCGCCGCATCGATGTCGCGCGACCGCGCCAGGACATAGGCGGCATAGGCCGAGGCCGGTGCCACCACGCGCTCGTTCCGCGCATCGTTGACGCGGGCCCTCAGATATTTGCGCGCCGATACCAGGGCCGCCGGCGGGACGACATAGCCCTTGGACGACGCCAGCAGCAGCAGGTCGAGCGCGTTGACCGCTCCCCAGGACGAGTTCGATCCGTCGCCGAGCCGCCAGAGGCCGATCTCGCCGTCGGAGTCCTGGCGGTCGACCAGCCGGTCAACGGCCCGTTGCAGCCGGGCCCGCACCGTCTCGCCTTCGGTCCCCCGGCCGAGCACGGCATCGAGATCGAGCGACATCAGCAGCGGCAACGCCCGGCTGGTGATCTGCTCGGTGCAGCCGAAGGGGTAGCGGTCGAGCACCTGGATCATGCCGGCGACGTCCATCCCGGCGACCGCGCTGTAGTTGACGGAGATGCGGGCGGAGCCCGGAACGAAGGCCTGGAGCAGGCGCGGATCGACCGTGAAGTCCTGTCCCGGCATCTGCCGGCCGTCCTGCGCGAGCGTCAGGGGCCGGAACGGCGTCCTGACCGCGATCTGCCAGCGGCGCTCGCGCACCGCTCCGTCCGGCGCGGTGACGCCCATGATCATCGTGCCGATGCCGACCTCTGCCTTGGCGGTCATCGTGACCGCGGCCGGGAGGCGCTGGCCGCTCGTCAGTGTCATCGTCCGCTCGGCCGCGCCGTCGAGGGTGACGGCGCCCTCGGTCTTCAGCGTCACGCGGTAGTCGCCGGCGGCGCCTTCGACATTGTGGAACGAGAGTGAGACGGCAGCGCTGTCGTTGGGCGCGAGGAAGCGCGGCAGATAGGCCTCGGCCACCATCGGCTCGCGCACGAACACCTTGGCCTCGCCGAAGCCGAAGCGATGCGTTGCATAGCCCACTGCCATCAGCCGGAGCTGGCCCGCGAAGTCCGGCACATCGAAGGTGATCGACGCGGTGCCATCCGGCCCGATCTCGACGGGACCGGAGAACATCGCGACCGTGCGCGTCGGCACCACCGGCAGCCCGACGCCGCCGAGGGAGTCGCCGCCCTGCCGCAGCGCACCCGCGGCAGCCGACAACCCGTCGATCAGGGCGCCATAGTCGTCCCGCACCTCGACGCCGAGCCGGCGCTTGCCGAGCAGCTGGCGTTCCGGCTTCGGCGTCTCGAAGCGGGTGAGCTGCAGGATGCCCTCGTCGACGGCGGCGAGCGTGACGATGGCCCTGTCTCCCGCCTTGTGGCCGTCGACCGAGACCTTGGCGACCAGCGGCCCGTTCGGACGCACGACGTCGGCCGCCTCGATGCGGACCGGCATCCGGCGGTCGGCGGTCTCGACGCCGAGATGGACGATGCCGACCGCGCGCTTGGAATCCTTGGACGAGCCCGTCGACAGCGGCCGGTAGGCCGTCACCAGCACATAGGCGCCGACGCCCCAGTCGTTGCCGACCGGAACCTCGATCGTCGCCCCCTCGGCCGGGACCGACAGGCTGCGCCAGGCATGGATGCGGTCGCTGGCGACGACCACGGAAACCTCCCCGGCGAAGAGCGGCCGGATATGCACCTTGGCGATCTCGCCGGCGGCGTAGGTCGGCTTGTCGGCCGAGACCTCGGCGCGATCGGGCGTCTCGTCGCCGCTCTCGCCACGCCAGCCGACGAAGAAGCGATAGCTGGCCGCCGTCCCCGAGGCATCGACCGCCTCCAGGCGGTAGGTCCCCCAGCGGAGCGTCTGCATCAGGCGCCAGGGCGTGTCGCCCGCCGGCAGCGTCGCCGTGCCGGAGGTGACCGGCACGTCACGCACCGAGCGGCGATAGCGCCAGGTGCCATCGGCGCGATACCAGAAGTATTCCGACCGCTCGGCGACCAGCCGATATTTGACGTCGGATCGCGCGACGAAGGCACCGGCCCCGTCGAAGGCGGCGACGTCGAGCGCGATCGGCGTGTCGACCGGTGCCCGGTCTCCTTCGAAGCCAGGACGGATTCCGAGAACCATGTCGCGCATGCGGACCGGAATGACCGCCGACGCGCCGACCGGCCGCCCACCCGGCTCGAAGACCTGGGTGGTGACGGCGGCCTTGATCGGCCGCGACGACACGACGTCGGTCGGAATCATGCCGCTGGCCGAGGTGTGGCCGGTGGCGTCGGTCGGCTCGACCTCCAGATCGATCTCGGACTCGACGAACTTGTCGTCGTGGCGACCGAAGCGCCAGCCGCGAAGCCCCGGGAACGGCTCGGTGTCGGGGGTCAGGTGCAGCTTCGCTTCGGTCCGTGCTCCTCCCGCTGGGGCGCCGTAGAGGAAGGCGGCGTCGATCGCGACCGTCAGCGCCTCGCCGGGACGCAGCGTCACGGTCGGCGCCGTCGCCTCGACCTTCAGCTTCTGTGGCACGAAGTCCTGGACGTCGATGCCCAGCGTCGCGACCGGCGGCGCCGTCGGATCGACCGAAGCCTCGACCGTCCATTGCCCGCGCGGCGCATCGGGCGGCAGCTCGAAGCTGTAGTGGAAGCCGCCCAGCGGCTGCGCCGGCAGGGCCACCCGCCGGAACTCGACGCCGTTCGGCCGCTTCAGTCGAAGCGTAACGCCGGCATCGCCGATCGCGTCCAGCGTCGCCCCGCCGCGCAGCAGCAGGCTGGCATGGACGATCTCGCCCGGCCGGTAGATGCCGCGGTCGGCATAGACGAAGGCATCGAAGCGCCCAGGCGGCGTGCGGCCATCGACACCGCGATCGGAGAGGTCGAAGGCCGGCCGGTCGAGCGGATGGATGGCGAAGTCGTCTTCCGGGCCATAGGCGTAGAGTGCCAGCGCCTGCGCGGCACCCTGGCCCCGCATCAGCGCCGCCGGAAACGCCACATGACCGTCGGCGTCGGTGGTCGCCCGCTCCAACTTGTCGTTGTTGCGCGCGATCAGGTCGACGGCGACGCCGGCCAGCGGCTTGCCCGAGTCCAGCGCCCGCACGAAGACATGCGTCGCATCCCGGCCCTGGACGCTGGTGAGCGCCATGTCGGTGACGACGAGCCACTGCACCTGCGCCGGCTCATACTCGTTGTCGTCGCTCGTCACCACCGCCATCGGCGCGGCGGCCGCCAGCAGCGCATAAAGCGCCGGCCGGCGGTCGGCCAGCATCTCGGCCACGGGCACCGAGGTGGTGACCATCTCATTGACGCGGTTCTCGACGTCGACGGTGCCCTGCCAGACGGTGATGCCCTGCTCGTTCTCGAGGTTCCGGCGTTCCCACCAGGACATCCGGCGGCTGGCCAGCGAGCGTCCGGCGACGATCGAGGAGCGCAGGCTGCGGTCGGCGACGCGGACTAGGCGCAGATGTACCTTGTCGAGATTGCGCGAGCGCACCGGCACGCCGATCGAATCCTCGCGCGGCAAGATGTAGCCGACCTCGGCGAACTCGACGACCGAGGTCATCCGCGCCATCTGCATCGGCACGGTCTCGGCGACCGTCGTCCGGTCGCCGTCCGCCGCCGCGAGACCGGCGCCGATCTGGACTGCATAGGTCGTCGCGGGCGACAGGCCGGCGAGGCAGATCTGATCGCCCTCGACCCGGGCCGCGGGTCTCGCCGCCGGCTCGAAGGACAGGAAATCAGCCGCAGCCGACGCGCCCGATGTCGCCAGCGGCTTGGTGAACTGGATGCAGACTTCAGGCGTCGCCGACTCCGGCTTCGGCACCACGCGGCGGAACGCCATTCCTTTCGGCGCCTCATCGGCGACAACCGGGAGCTTGCGCGCCTCGCGAACGGGAGCAGCGACGGGCGTCGCAGGTGCTTCGACGGCGACCGGCGCCTGGGCCACCGGCGCTGAAACGGGGACCGGAACGGGCCGGCTCGCACCGCCGGCGAAGTACCCGACGACTCCGGCGATCGCAATCGCGCCAAGCGTGGCGGCGAGCTGGTCTCTGCGCATACTGGTTCCCGCTTTCAGTCGAAGCCGCCCGTCCGCCGAGCGCGCCCCTTATAGTCGCACATTGTGGCACAATTTTGGACCGAGCGCGCTGGACATCGCCGGTCACTTGCCTGAGGCTCGCGGCCGATGACGACCAGCTTCCCCCAGATGTTTTCTCTCGCCGACCGGGTCGTGCTGGTGACCGGCGCCGGACGCGGCCTCGGCTTCGCGATCGCGCGTGCGGTGGCCTCCGCCGGCGCCCATGTCGTCCTCAATGGCCGCGATGCCGCGCGCACCGGGGCGGCAGCTCAACGCATCGTCGCCGAGGGCGGCCAGGCCTCCACCGCCGTCTTCGACATCGCCGATGACAAGGCCGTCGCCCGCGAGATCGCCGCCATCGGCGAGCGGCACGGCCGTCTCGACGGCCTCGTCAACAATGTCGGCGCCCGCAACCGGAAGCCGCTGTTCGAGTTCAGCCTGGAAGAAGTGCGCGAGCTGATCGACACCGACCTCATCGCCGGCTTCACGCTGACGCGGGAGGCAGCCCGGGTGATGATCCCTCGTCGCAGCGGCCGGATCGTCCACATCACCTCGATCGCCGGCCCCCTCGGCCGGCCGAACGATGCGGCTTACGTCGCCGCCAAGGGCGGCCTCACCTCGCTGATGCGGGCGCTTGCCGTCGACCTCGGCCCGCACGCCATCACCGCCAACGCCATCGCTCCCGGCTTCTTCGCGACCGAGACCAATGCCGCGATGATCGCCGACAAGGCGGTCCACGACAAATTCGCCCAGCGCACCGCCCTCGGCCGCTGGGGCCAGCCGGAGGAGATCGCCGGCGCCGCCGTCTTCCTCCTCTCCGATGCCGCCTCTTTCGTCACCGGCCATGTGCTGACCGTCGACGGTGGCACCACGGCGATGTTCTAGGCCGTCCGCCCGAGATCCGCGGAGATCGCCGCCGCCGCCTCGCGCAGAGCCGGAAGGAACGACGTCCGGATCGCCTCGTCGGTGAAGCGGACGGTCGGAAGCGTCAGGCTGAGAGAGGCGACGACCTCGTTCGCGTGATCCTGCAAGGGCACCGCGATGGCGCAGACATCGGTGCGCCATTCGCCGCGGTTCACCGCATAGCCCTCGGCCTTCGCCGTCGCCAACTCCTTCCGGAGCTTCCGCGCATCGCAGATCGTCCGTTCGGTGTAGCGCTGCAGCGGTGCCTCCAGGATCGCCTCCACCCGCTCGGGCGGCAGGAAAGCGAGGATCGCCTTGCCGGTGGCCGAGCAATGGACCGGAGCTCTCTGACCGACATAGGTGTCGACGCGCACCGGCTGTGCCGCATCCACCTTGTCGATGATGACCACGCCCGCTCCCTGCAGCACCGCCAGATGCGCCGACTCCGCCGAACGCTGCGACAGCCGCTCGGCCCTGGGCCGCACCAGATCCTTCAGCCTGAGCCGCCGGACCGCCTTGGCGCCGATCTCCCAGGGCTTCAGCGACAGCCGGTAGCGGCTCTCCGTCTTCAGCGCATAGCCCTCCGCCACCAAGGTCGAGAGGATGCGGAACAGCGTCGGTGGCGTGAGGTCGAGACGACGCGCCAGCTCGGTCAGGCCGATCTCCTCGACGTCGGCCAGCGCCTCCATGACTTCGAGGCCCTTGGCCAGCGTCGCCGTCAGGTTCGGTTGCCTTGACATCAGCGGCGGCCCGCTCCTACCGTTGTCGATAAATGAAACTGTATTTCAAATAATGAAATACGACAAGGAGGGAGCCTCATGGACGACACCGCACCTCGTGGCATCACCCGGAAGAGCTTCCCGGTCTTCGACTGCGACAGCCACGTGGTCGAGCCGCCGGCCGTCTGGGACGAGTACGTCCCCTCCAAGTCGCGGGCCTGGATCAAGACGCAGTTCTGCTTCCACACCGACTCGGACCTGCTGTTCATCAACGGCCACGTCGTCCCCGCCGCACGCGAGCGTTCGAACGCGGCCGAGGTCGGCTGGGCCTGCTGGAACAAGGTCGAGGTCGGCAAGCTGACGCCCGGTACCGACGAATGGAAGGCCAAGTTCGGCCGGCTCCTGGGCTGCCGCGATCCCCATGCGCGCCTCAACGACATGAACGCGCTCGGCACCGACCAGGTGATGCTGTTCCCGACCTGGTTCGTGCGTCTGGCCCTGCTGCGCGATCCCGGTGCCGCCGCCGTCCTCGCCCGAGCCTACAATGACTGGATCTATGACTACTGCGCTGCCGACCGCACGCGCCTCTTCCCGTGCGGCGTGCTGCCGCTGCAGAGCGTCGAGTCCTCGATCGAGGAGCTGCGCCGCATCGCGAAGCTCGGATTCAAAGCGGCCGCCGTCCGCCCCTGCTTCTGGAACGGCCGCTATCCCACCCTGCCGGAGTTCGACCCGCTGTGGCGGGAGTTCGAGGCCCTCGGCCTCGTGCTGGCGATGCACACCTTTCCCTCCCGCGAGGCGCTGACGCCGGACTGGGGGAAACGCATGGCCGAGGCCCGTGGCAGCTCAGGCCAGGGGCTGCTGTTCACGGATGAGTCCATCGTCTATTCGCCGGGGCAGTTCGTCAGCAACATCACCTCCGCCATGGACCCGGGCATCGACGCGTCCGAGACGCTGGGCTTCGTCATGGAGGCGATGACCTGGGTCACCACCGTGGTGATGACCGGCTGGCTCGACAAGTTTCCGAAGCTGAAGGCGGCGGTGCTGGAATCGAACGCCTCCTGGCTGCCGATGGTGCTGGGTCGATCGAAGAACTTCCTCGATCTCTTCGCCTTCCAGCGTGACAACCGCAAGATCCGCGATCCGCACGAGGCCTTCTACGAACGCTGCTTCATCGGCTTCGAATCCGACGAAACCCTGGTCTACCGGCTCTGGGACCTGTTCGAAAACGTCGCGATCTGGTCCTCGGACTATCCGCACCACGACGCCGAGGATGCCTGGGACGCCCTCAACCACATGGCCGAACTCAAGGTCCCGGAATCCGCCCAGCGGGCGCTGCTCGGCGAAAATGCCAGGCGCCTCTATGGGATAGAGCCGGTGCTGAAGGTCACCGAACGCATCGCCGACTACCGGCCGGCGATCCTGGCCTGGTGAGCGGCAACTTCCCCGATTATCCACAACCTTCGGAGATTTACCGAAAATTCACCGGACCCTGCGCCTATTGGCCGACATGAGGACGCTGGCGCGCTTTCGCGTCGGCCGCTCCTCCCCCTCTACAGGGGTCGGCGAGGCGTATTCACGTGTTTTACGATTGGCTGGTGGCTCTCTGCGCTGACCGTCCCGGTGACCTGACCGGGAGCCACGACCCGCTGCTCGTCCTGCTGTCGATCGCCATCGCCGCCTTCGGCTCCTATACGGCGCTCGACCTGGCCGGCCGCATTCGGGTGTCCGTCGGCGCTGCCCGGCGCTTCTGGATCGGCCTCAGCGCCACCGCCATGGGCGGCAGCATCTGGTCGATGCACTTCGTCGCCATGCTCGCCTTCCGCCTCGAAACACCGATCTCCTACGACGTCACGCTGACCCTGCTGTCGCTCCTCGCGGCGATCGCCGTCAGCGCCGTCGGACTCGGCATCGCCGGCCGCGCGACGACGGCCGCACTCCGCAACCTGCTCGTTGCCGGCACCTATTTGGGCCTCGGCGTCGCCACCATGCACTACACCGGCATGGCGGCGATGCAGATGGACGCGACGCTCAGCTATGAGCCGGTCCTGTTCGCGCTCTCGATCGTCATCGCCGTCGCTGCCGGCAGCGTCGCGCTCTGGCTCGCCTTCACTCTCGAACGGATGTGGCAGAAGCTCGCAGCCGGCATTGCCATGGCCGCGGCCATCGCCGGCATGCACTACACGGCGATGGCCGCCGCCCATTACACCGCCCTTCCCGGCGGCCCCACGATCGGGACGACCGAGCAGATACCGCTGATCGCCGTCATCGTCGCCGTCGCGACCTTCGGCGTGCTCGCCCTCGGCCTGCTCTCGGCGGCCATGGCTCGGCGCTTTGCCGCACAAGCGGAGCGGGAGTCAGATGGGCTTCGCGAAAGCGAGCATTACCTGCGCGACATCCTCGACAATGCCCAGGGCGCCTATGTCGCGATGGACGAGGCGGGCACGATCACCGACTGGAACACGGAGGCCACCCGGGTCTTCGGCTGGGAGCGCGGGGAAGCGCTCGGCCGCGCTCTCGCCACCCTGGTCCTGGTCTCGCCGAACCGCGAGATCCTGCAGACGAGCATGACCCATCATCTCGAGACCGGTACGGCAACGGCGCTCGATGCGCGGATCGAGCTGATGGCGCTGAGGCGAGACGGAACCGAGTTCTCGATCGAGATGACGCTGGCGCCGGTCAAGCGGCGCGGTCGGATCACCTTTCACGCCTTCATGCACGACATCACCCGGCGCAAGACGGCCGAGCGGGATCTGATCCTGGCGAAGGAGATGGCCGAGTCCTCGAACCGCGCCAAGTCGCAGTTCCTGGCCCATATGAGCCACGAGCTGCGCACGCCGCTCAACGCCATCATCGGCTTTTCCGAAATCATCCGCGACCGCATCCTCGGCCCCGTCGACGAACAGGTCTATCGCGGCTATGCCGGCGACATCCACAGCAGCGGCCAGCATCTCCTCGAAGTCATCAACGACGTGCTCGACCTGTCCAAGGCCGAGGCCGGCTATCTCGACATCAAGGCGAGACCCTTCAAGATTCCGGATATGCTCGGCCGCTGCGCCGACACCGTGCGCGAGCTCGCCCGCAAGGTCGATATCGACCTTACGGTCGACACAGCCGACGACCTGCCGCTGCTGATGGCCGAGGAACGGCGGATCCGCCAGGTCGTCCTCAACCTCCTCTCCAACGCCGTCAAGTTCACGCCAGCCGGAGGCAAGGTCGCTCTCGGCGCCGGACTTTCCTCGGACGGCGATCTCCAGATTTCTGTCGAGGATACCGGGATCGGCATGACGCCGGAGCAGGCCGCGGTTGCGGTGACGCCCTTCGGCCAGGTCGAAAACCATCTCAGCCGACGATACGAGGGCGCGGGACTCGGTCTCCCGCTGGCCAAACGCTTTACCGAGCTCCACGGCGGCCGGCTCCACATCGACAGCACGCCCGACGTCGGCACCAAGGTCACCGTTACCCTGCCGGCATCGAGCCTGCGCCGCGTCCAGGTGCTGGCGAAGACGGGCTGACCTTTCCGCTCTTGAGATCGAGGTATCGCGGAGCCTAGCCTCGGGCTGAAAGCCGGAGGCCCCGATGCCCGATATCCCCAACCAACCCTATGAGGTCGCGATCGAGCGCGACCGCATGGTGGCGCTCCGCGACGGCGTGCGGCTGGCGACGGACGTCCACCGCCCCGCCCGCGACGGCCGCGCTGTCGAGGATCGTTTCCCGGTGATCCTTGAGCGGACGCCCTACGGAAAGTCCGCGGTCACGCGCTCGGAATCGCGGGCCGAGATCGCGGCGCGCTTCGTCCAGCACGGCTATGTCGTCATCTACCAGGACTGCCGCGGGCGCCACGGCTCGGAAGGCGCGTTCGTGAAGTACCTTTCCGATGCCGAGGATGGCGTCGATACCCTCGCCTGGATCCTCGCCCAGCCCTGGTGCGACGGACACATCGGCACCATGGGACTTTCCTACGCCGCGCACACGCAGATGGCGCTGGCCTCGCTCGGGCCGACGGGCCTCTCGACCATGATCGTCGACTGCGGCGGCTTCTCCAATGCCTATGCCAGCGCCATCCGCAACGGCGGCGCCTTCGAGATGCGCCAGGTGACCTGGGCCTACAACCAGGCAAAGGAGAGCCCGCCGGCGAAGGCCGATCCCGTCATCCGCGCCGCGCTCGAGGCCGAGGACATCAAGGCGTGGTTCATGAGCTTCCCGTGGAAGCCCGGCCACTCACCGGTCCGCCATGTTCCGGACTACGAGGCCTATCTCTTCGACCTGTGGAGCCGCGGCACCTTCGATGACGAGTGGAAGAAGCCCGGCATCTATGCCGCCGGCTACCACGACCGCGTGCCTGACATCCCG
This sequence comes from Alphaproteobacteria bacterium, assembly GCA_964201945.1. Lineage (GTDB taxonomy): Bacteria > Pseudomonadota > Alphaproteobacteria > SHVZ01 > SHVZ01 > SHVZ01. Next base: position 1,273 of record CAXNIC010000080.1, on the reverse strand, counting down.
CAGGTCCACATGTCGAGCTGGTACGATCCCTATGTGCGGACCGCGACCGAGAACTTCCTCGGCCTCCGGACGAAGAAGAAGAAAGCGCCGGTCCGCCTGATCATGGGGCCTTGGCTGCACGGCGATCGCACCTCCAGCTTCTCCGGCGACGTCGACTTCGGGCCGAAGGCACCCCTCGACGGCAACCTCTCCGCCGACTGGACGGAGTTCCGGTGGCGCTGGTTCGACCGATGGATGAAGGATCGGCGCAACGGCGTCGACGACGAACCGGCGGTGCGCCTGTTCCTGATGGGCGGCGGCTCGGGCCGGCGCATCGCTTCCGGCCGCCTCGACCATGGCGGCCAGTGGATCACGGCCGCCGACTGGCCGCTGCCGAAGACGCGCTTCACCCCCTACCACCTGCAAAGCGACGGACGCCTTACGCCGGGCAAGCCGAAGAAGGGCGTGGCACCGCTGTCCTATGACTACGATCCGGCGAAGCCGTGCCCGACCATCGGCGGCGCCAACAGCTCGGGCCAGCCGATCTTCGAAGGCGGCGCCTTCGACCAGCGCGAGGATCCGCGCTTCTTCGGCGTCCAGAACCCGGGCCTGCCGCTCGCCACGCGATCCGACGTGCTTGTGTTCCAGACCGAGCCGCTGGCCGAGGACATGGCCGTGATCGGCCCGATCACGGTGAAGCTGTGGATCTCGTCATCCTCGGTCGATACCGACTTCACCGCGAAGCTGATCGACGTGCATCCGCCGACGCCCGACGATCCCCGCGGTTTCGCCATGAACCTGACCGACGGCATCATCCGCTGCCGCTACCGGAAGTCCTGGGCCAAGCCGACGATGATGACGCCCGGCCGGGTCCACGAGGTCACGATCGAGCCCTTCGCCACCGCGAACCTGTTCAAGGCGGGACACCGCATCCGCCTCGACATCTCGTCCAGCAACTTCCCGCGCTTCGACGTCAATCCCAACACCGGCGAGCCCGAAGGCATGGCACGGCGGAGGCAGATCGCAACCAACACAGTTCATGTCGATCGTGAGCGGCCGTCGCATGTAGTGCTGCCGATCGTTCCCCTCGCCTCGCTCCAGCCGCTCACCTGAGGAGCGCCGTCGACGCGTGTCAGGCGGCGGGTTTCAGCGACGTCGTCGGCGACTCCGCGAGATCGCCCAGGTATCGCCCTTTAATCGCCGTCTGAAGAGCATCGGACAACTGCGTGAAGGAGAACGGCTTGCGGAGCAGGGTCCCGCCCGTGCGGACGACCTCGGCGAGGGCCGCCGTATC
>CAXNIC010000079.1:0-15270 GCA_964201945.1 Alphaproteobacteria bacterium | reverse complement strand
GGCGACCGACTTCCTGGTGCCAGGCCCCGGCAAGCTGACCATGACCTACACGCCCGCGGGCGGCGGCAAGCCGGTCAACTACGAGATCTTCGACTTCCCGAGCAGCGGCGTCGCGCTCGGCATGTACAACCTGGACGACTCGATCATCGGCTTCGCCCGCGCCTGCTTCAATTACGGGCTGAACCTCGGCTGGCCGGTCTATCTCTCGACCAAGAACACCATCCTCAAGGCCTATGACGGCCGCTTCAAGGACCTGTTCCAGAAGGTCTTCGACGAGGAGTTCGCCGACAGGTTCAAGGCCAAGAAGATCGTCTACGAACATCGCCTGATCGACGACCTGGTCGCCTCCGCGATGAAGTGGTCGGGCGGCTTCGTCTGGGCCTGCAAGAACTACGACGGCGACGTGCAGTCCGACACCGTGGCCCAGGGCTTCGGCTCGCTCGGCCTCATGACCTCGGTGCTGATGACCCCGGACGGCAAGACCATCGAGGCCGAGGCGGCGCATGGCACGGTGACGCGCCACTACCGCGACCACCAGGCCGGCAAGCCGACCTCGACCAACCCGATCGCCTCGATCTACGCCTGGACCCGCGGCCTCTATTACCGCGGCGAGTTCGACGGCACGCCGGACGTCAAGCACTTCGCCGAGACGCTGGAGAAGGTCTGCATCGATACGGTGCAGGCGGGATCCATGACCAAGGATCTGGCGATCCTCATCGGCCCGAACCAGCCCTGGCTGAACACCCAGCAGTTCCTGGACAAGCTCGATTCCAACCTGAAGAAGGCGCTGGGCTGAGACCAGCCGTCCTTCGGTCGTCACGCAAGCCCTCCCTCGCTCCTGGCGCGGGGGGGCTTTCTTTTTCTACCGGGTGAAGGGCGAACCCTTCGGCATGTCGAGCGCCTGCATCGTCGGCGCGATCATGTATTGCTGGATGCCCATCTTGCGCCGGCCGTCGGTCGCGCTGGGTGGCGCGGTCGAGAGGGCGGAGATCCGGGCACCGGCGCGGGGGTCGCTGTTGACCCAGTTGGGCGAGGTGAAGCCGGCGGCGGGCTGGGCGAAGCCCTGGGGCATGGGCCGGCTGGAATCGGCGGCGGCCGCGGCGAGCTGGGTGGTCTCGGGGTTGCGCTGGAGCTCGGCCCACAGCTTCAGGACCTTGGCGCGGTAGCGCTGGCCGAGCTCGGGCGTCGCCGAATGGTAGTAGCCGACCGCCTCGGTCCAGGTCTTCCGGTCGTCCTTCAGCTCCGCCAGGTGGCGGGCGGCATATGCCACGTTCTTTTCCGGCTCGAAGGCCTCCTCGAGAGAGGCGAAGGCGCCGGCGTGCCAGACCTGGTTGATCTGCATGCAGCCGATGTCGATGGAGCGGACGCCGCGGGCCTGCAGCTTGCGCACGAAGGCAATCGCTGCCGCCTTGGAGGGGAAAAAATGACCTACCCCCTCGGCATTGATGGTCCAGGGCCAGGCCACCGTCCGGCTGGATGAGGCATCCCAGCGACCGGACTCGGCGAGCGCGATCGAACGCAGCAGGTGGACGGGAATGCCCTTCTCGCGCTCGGCCTTGTAGATCGGGCCGAGGCAGAGGTCATAGCCGACATCCACGGCCTGGCCGGCCGGCGGGGCGGAAGACTGGCTCCCGAGCGCCTGGTTCACCGGCGGCTTGACGAAGGGGGTGGGGCCGAGGGCGGCGGCCGAGGGCAGCATGGCAGGCGTGATGCCCGGGTTGACCGCGGCGGGAAGTGCCGAGACCGCTGTGGACGGCGGCCCTTGCATGCCCTGCATCGCGTGGGTCCACCAGGCACGATTGTTGAGAGAATTGGCCGCGGCCGGCTGGGCCGCGGCCAGAGTGGCCCCCAGGAGGAGGGCGGGAAGGGAGGAGATCCGAACCATCGTGCCCTCCCTCTAAGCAAGGCCGATGCCAGACGCCGGACGAACGCTTGGAATTCGCCGGCCCCGACGCTTTCAGAAGCTCGGAGCGCCGGAAGGCCTTTCAGGCCGCCGATTTCGGTGGCGAGACTCCGGGACCGGAGAGATTCCAGTGGGCGGCGTTGCGGCCGTAATTCGCATAGAGGCGCTTGAACACCGGATCGTTGAGGAAGATCGAGTAGTCATTGCCGACGACGACCTCGAACAAGGCGTCGATATCCAGGTTGAAGTCGTTGAGGTCCGCGATCGGCCAGCCGCGACCGTAGATCGGAGCCCAGCGCTCGGTGAAACGGCGGACATCCTTGACTTGCGCGGTGCTGGACTTGGTCGCCGGATCGACATCCTCCTTCCCCGGCCGCGGCACGCGCGAGATCAGCGGCAGCTCGGTTCGCTCGCACCGGCCGCCGGCATGCCAGATACGCAGCCCCAGATCCGCATCGGCGAGATAGGCAATGTATTCCGGGTCGGTGTAGTAGCCGACCACGTCGAGGACCACTTTGCGAACGACGATGAAGAATGGAAAGTAGATGCCGAAGACCGTGCCCGAGATGAAGTTCGTCTGGTGCAGACCGAGGCCGAACGGGGTGCCGGCAACCTCCCGCCGTTCCAGGTTCGCAAGGGCGATCGCCGCCCAGTTGTCAGCCAGAATCACGTCGTCCGAGAGCGCGACAAGAATGTCGCCGCTCATACTCTCGTAGGCCGCTATATGGGCTCGCACCGCCCCCTTCGGGGCCTCTTCGCGGATCCATCGGACGTTCGGGCCGCCGACTTCGAACGGTGTCACTGCCAGGATCTCGTAGTCGACGCCCCTGGTGGTCGCTTGGAGATTATCGATGGTCCGTTGTATCGCGGCTGGGAACAGACTCGGGAGAATGAGGCTCAGCTTCATTGGAAATCCACGCTTGGCACAAAGAGCCGGATAACTTAAGCCGCTACCAGGGAACATGCACCCGACATCGTCAGTGATAAAGCACTACTGCAGCATCGCCAGATCAAATACGAACCATCAACGACGCTCATCTGCATGCTCATACGCGCTGCATTGGGTGCATTTTCCAAGGGCGATCATCGCGCCAATGCATCGCCTGAGCAGATCCCATGTATGCTGCGCGCCGCGGAGGTCAAAGAAAATGCGTGGGGATCGCAAAATGGACCGCTTTTCAAGTCGACCTCGCATAGGTTCGTGATGCCGATCGCCGCAGTAGCCTTGCCGTGACGCAAACGAAAATGCCTGTTTTTCCGGTGCCACGCCCCCGGCTCATGGTTACCGGAACGACCGGCGTCCTGGGTTCGGCGATCCTCGATCTTGCCGACGACTGGCCGGAATGGGAGCTCGTTCCTGCGCCACACGACGTGCTGGACCTGACCGATACCGCGGCGACGACGGCGTTCATGCGCGCGCATCGCATATCTCATGTCCTGCATCTGGCCGCAATTTCTGGCGGAGTCGAGTTGACCCGCCGCTACCCCGCCCGCATCTTGCGCGAGAATGTCGCGATGACCTTCTCGGTGCTCGAAGCTGCCGTCGCTTGCGGTCTCCGGAAAGTTGTCCTGACGCTCTCCTCCGGCGCCTATCCCGTCAATGTCCCGCAGCCGAACGTCGAGGAGCAACTCCACGGCGGCCCTCCGCATGATTCCGCGTTCAGCTATGCCTATGCCAAAAGGCTGATCGATCCGGCCATCAGGGCCTATAGGGCAGAGTATGGGCTCAATGTGATCGGCCTCATCCCGTCTGGGATCTTCGGCGAGAACGATAATTTCAACCAGGACGACTGCACGTGGATTGCCGGATTGGTTCGTCGCTTCTGCGAATGGGCGCCCGATTGCGGTGACATCGTCGTTTGGGGGGATGGGTCGCCGATACGCGAGATCACCGATGCACGCGACATGGCGAGGGCTTTTATATGGGCGCTCGCTCACTATGAAGAGGCGCTGCCCTTGAATATCGGATCCGGGGAGCCTCAGGTCATCAGGGACGTGGCCTTTCTCCTTGCTGATATCGCAGGCATCCCGCGCGAGCGGGTCCGGTTCGACGCGACGCATGCACGCGGCATCGATCGACGCGTTACGTCGAATGCACGGTTCGTCGAGCTGTCGGGCCTCGCCTATACCCCGCTCCGAACGAGCCTGGAGCGCGTGGTCGCCTGGTACAAAAAAGACCCTGCGCGAAAACCCTAAGGCGATCCGCCGTCAGTCCCGTATCGCCGTCGGCCGATCGACCACGCTGGACCAGCGGTAGCCGGGGCCGATCCCCCGCCCGACTTGCACGCCTTGCCTCCGCCTAGGGGACCGGGAATACTTCTTCACCAACCTAGGGGAGAGATCGTCATGACAGTCGGTCGCAAGCTACTGACCACCGCCCTGCTCTCGTCGCTGGCGGCGATTCCTGGTGGCCCGGCGGCCGCCGAGACGCCTCGCGACACCTTCGTCATGGCGATGGCCATCGACGCCATCAACACCCTCGATCCGGGCCGCCTCGGCGAGGCCGTCGGCGACGAGGTGATCAACAACGTCTGCGACGGGATCGTGCTGCTCGACACCTCGTCCGACGCCAAGGTCGTTCCCGGTCTCGCCGAGAGCTGGACCGTCTCGGAAGACGGGATGACGATCACCTTCAAGCTTCGCGACACCAAGCACCCGTCCGGCAACGCGGTGACCGCCTCCGATGCTGTGTGGACCTTCAACCGCACGCTCTCGATCAACACGATCAACGCCGGCACGCTTCGCGAATACGGCCTCGGCGCGGATCGGGCCGCGGAAGCTTTCACCGCGCCCGACGAGCGCACTCTGGTAATCAAGCTCAACAAGCCCTATCCGACCAACTTCATCCTCGCCAACATCTTCGCCACCCGTGCCGCCTTCATCCTCGACAAGAAGGAGATGGCGAAGCACTACAAGGCGGAAGATCCCTTCATGAAGGGCGACGAGAAGTCGCCGGGCTGGCTCAACACCAACTCGGCCTGCGCCGGCGCCTACAAGCTCCGCTCCTGGACCTTCAACGACTCGATCATCCTCGAGCGCAACGACAACTACTGGCAGGGCGCGCCGACCATGCGGCGGGTCATCATCAAGCAGCTCCAGGAAGCGGGCGCCCAGTTCCTGCAGCTCAAGGGCGGCGATCTCGACGCGGCGCGGAACCTCAATCCCGAGGGCATCGAGGGCGTGCTCGCCGACAAGAACCTGAAGCTCGCCTCGGCCCTGCGCCAGACGATGCACTACGCGACCTTCAACACGCTCGACAAGGCCTTTGCCGAGCCCAAGGTCCGCCTCGCCTTCCGCTATCTCGTCGACTACGACGCGCTCGCCAAGTCGGTGATGCGTCATGAGGGAATCGCGCGGGCCAGCCTGGTGCCGCTCGAGGCATTCGGTGCGCTGGATGAGAAGGAAGGGCAGCCCTTCAAGCTCGACCTTGCCAAGGCGAAGCAGCTGATCACCGAGGCCGGCTTCCCCAACGGCTTCAAGAAGGAATTCCTGTTCCCGCCGAACTTCCCGAACCCGGAAGTGGCCCAGCATATCCAGGCCAATGCCGCCAAGATCGGCATCGAGCTCTCGCTCCAGGCCATGGCCGGCGCCCAGCTCTTCCCGAAGATGCGCCAGCGCGGCTTCGAGATGGCGATGCTGAACTGGAACGTGGTGCCTGCCGATGGCCATGCCTTCGTCTCGCGGCTCGCGATGAACCCGGACAACAGCCCGAACCTGCCGCCCAGCAACATGGCGAGCTGGTGGTCCGCCTACTTCGACCCGAAGGTCAACGAGATGGGCGAGAAGGCGCTGTTCGAGCGCAACGAGCAGAGGCGGATCGCGCTCTACCACGAGATCCAGCGCCATCAGATGGAGAATGGTCCGAACGTCTTCATGTTCCAGGTCAAGCGCAATGTCGGCATGCGCGCGGCGGTCAAGGAATTCAAGTTCACCGGCAACCGCGCCTACTACCGCACCGTGGTGAAGTAGGCGGCAATGCCCACGCGCCCCGGCGATCGCCGGGGCGCCCAGCGAATGACAATCGGGGAGTCGACGATGAACGCCACTGGCCGGCGCATCTTCACGCATGCGGATTTCGCCAGGGTCGAGCGGCACCTGCCCTGGGTGATGGCGAAGCAGGTCCGCAATGCCCAGGTCCTGCCCCACTGGATCGGCGACAGCGACCGCTTCTGGTATCGCCGGGATTCCAAGGCCGGGGCCACCTTCCTCATCGTCGATGCGGCGACGGGCGCCAAGGTGCCGGCCTTCGACCATGAGCGCCTGGCACTGGCGCTGGGTGAAGCGGTCGGCCGCAAGATTGCCGCAGGCGATCTCGGATTCTCCGGGTTCGTCTTTACCGCGAACCAGCAAGCCATCGACTTCGCCGCTCACGGCAAGTCCTGGCGCTTCCATCTCACGTCCGGAAAGCTCGAGCCCGGCCCCTGGCGGCCGAGCGACGCAGAGCTGCCGTCGCCGGATGGACGCTGGGTTGCCTTCCTGAAAGGTCCGGACATCTGGGTCCGCGAGCAGGCGACGGGGAAGCAACGCGCGCTTACCACCGACGGCGAGGAGCGCTGGGCTTACGGCAAGAGCCCGGATTCGAACCTGACGACGATCACCTGGAAGCGGGCGGGCGCGCCGCCGCCGCCGGCGTTGCTGTGGGCGCCGGATTCCCGCCGCGTGCTGACCCATCGCCTCGACGAACGCCGGGTGAAGCCGCTGCATCTCCACCAGTCGGTGCCGGAGGATGGCAGCGTGCGGCCGGTGCTGCACGAGATGCGCGTGCCCTTCCCGGGCGACGAGGAGCTGATCCTCGCCCAGCACCTGACGATCGAGGTCGAGACCGGAAAACAGATCTTCGCCGATGCCGCTCCGCAGATCGCCGGTAATGGCTCGCCGATCGAACGCGGGCGCGTCTGGTGGAGCGAGGACGGGCGAACAGCCTACATGCTCGACATCGGGCGGGCCGACAAGTGGATGCGCCTGCTCCGCCTCGATACGATCTCGGGCAAGGCCGCGCCCATCCGCGAGGAACGCAGCCAGACCTTCGTCGAAGCGAACCTGTCGCCGGGCGACCGGCCGAACATCCGCACCCTGCCGGGCGGCAAGGAAATCGTCTGGTTCTCGCAGGAAGACGGCTGGGCGCATCTCTATCTGATTGACGGCGAGACCGGGAAGACCAGGAACCGCATCACCGAGGGCGCCTGGACCGTTCGCGACCTTCTGCATGTCGATCCGGCGTCCCGCACCGTGCTGTTCACCGCAGGCGGCCTCGACCCCGACATCGATCCCTGCTTTCGTAAGATCTGCCAGGCGTCGCTCGACGGCGGTCCGGTCACCGTGCTGACGCCGGAGGCCGCGGACCACTTCGTCGCCACCGTGCAGCCGCAACTCCTCATCGTGCTGCCGCTCGACATCCATCGCCCGAAACCCGCCGGCACCTCGCCGTCGGGGCGTTACGTCGTCGAGACCGAGAGCACGATCACCACCGTGCCGGTCTCGAAGCTGCGCGACACGAAGGACGGGCGCGTGATCGCCGTGCTCGAGGAGGCCGACGTCACCGAGGTCGTCCGCAACGACTGGCGCTGGCCGGAGCCGGTGAAGTTGAAGGCCGCCGACGGCAAGACCGATATCTACGGCGCGGTCTGGCTGCCGACGGAATTCGACCCAGCCAAGCGCTATCCCGTGCTCGACCTGATCTATCCGGGGCCGCAGCGGACCCAGACGCCCTTTCAGTCCTTCACCGCGGATGCCGGCGGCATGCGGACCTTCCTGTTCCCGCGTGCCTTCGCCGAGCTCGGCATGATCGTGGTGACGCTGGACGGGCGCGGCACGCCGCTGCGCTCGAAGGCGTTTCATGATGCCTGGTACGGTCAGATGGAAACGGCCGGCGGGCTCGAGGACCACATCGCCGGCTTGAAGCAGCTGGCGGCCGAGCGCCCCTATATGGATCTCGATCGCGGCGTCGGCATCACCGGGCATTCCGGCGGCGGCTTCGCCTCGACCCGTGCCGTCTTCCTCTATCCGGACTTCTTCAAGGTCGCGGTGTCGTCATCGGGCAACCACGACCAGCGTGGCTACATGGTGCAATGGGGCGAGAAGTACCAGGGGCTCATGTCCGAAGGCGCATCGTACGAGGCCCAGGTCAACGCGAGCATCGCGCATCGCTTCGACGGCAAGCTGATGCTGGCCTATGCCGACATGGACGACAATGTGGCGCCGGCGCTGACGCTCCAGGTGGTCGACGCGCTGATCAAGGCCAACAAGGATTTCGACATGCTGGTCATGCCGAACCACAACCATCTGTCGATCTACCGCAACGGCTACTTCTTCCGCCGTACCTTCGAGTTCTTCCTGACGCATCTCGTCGGTGTCGATGTCGAGCCGGGCTACAAGATGCAGGGTGGGTAAGGCGCCTACACCATCCGCGATCCTCGGAAGGCGCGCATGTGGAATGCCGCCTGCTCCGGCTCATAGCGATGCGCGGTCCCGATCGGACAGGCGCCGCGAGCAAGGCAGCCGCCCGTCATGCAGGCGCTGCCGGCAGGCGACGACAGGTGCGTCCGGCAGCCGGCGGCGTCGTAGCCGTCGGTCGAGAACGCCGAAACCGGGCAGCGCGTGAGGCAGGGTCTTTCGGCGCAGCTTTCGCAGGGGCTGGCGCGAGCAGTCGTCGGCTCCAGCTCCAGCGGCTCGCGAAAGGCGAGGGCGCCGCGGTAGCTGTGCCAGAGGCCCCAGTCCGGATGGATCAGGATGCCGAGCGGCGAGACGAACATCTGGTCGGCTCGCTGAGCCCAGCGCTGGAACGGCAGCCAGGGCGGACCGGCGAACGGATAGAGCGGTGTGGCGTCGACCGCGGTGGCGATGTCGTCGATGACCCGGCGCGACCAGCGATCGAGCGGGTTGCGTTCGCCGTCGCGGGCTTCCGGCGAGCCGACGAAGGCCGGCCAGCCCTCGCTGCCGACCCAGCCAAGCAGGACCAGCGTCACCGCCGGCACCGGCACGCTGTCCTGTTCGGTGACGTGGAAGGCGCCGCGGACGCGGAGGCCCGTGCGCGCCGCCAGATCGCGGACGGGTCCTAGTCCGGCCAGCGGAGCAGGCGCTCGAAGCGCCGGGCCTTGCGCTCGGCGATGCTGTACTGCTGTGGGCGGTTCCGCTTCCTGGCCTCGCCGAGCTCGTGGATGACGCGGTCGGCCACAACCTCGGCCTCGCCCGGATGCAGGTTGCAGGGGTCGAGCTGAAAGAATCCCTGTTCGGCTTCGTGATCGCGGACGATGACCGGAGGGTCGCCGGCGGCCAGTGCGTCCGCCAGCTCCCAGGCGGTGATGCGCGCAGCCTCCGGGTCGACCTGCAGCATCAGGCGGTCGAGCGGATTGTTGGTGGGGTCCGGGATGATCGTCGCGGTGACGCCCGGCAATCCGGCGAAGCGCTTCACCCAGAGATCGAGATAGCCGGTCTCCAGCTTCCGCACGCCGGCGTGGTCTCTTGTTTCCCACGCCTCCAGCGCGGCGATGGTGCCGGCGATGCTCTCCTTGCCCACCTTCATGCCGCGGCCGATGCCGGAATTCTGCAGGAAGGTCGAGCGCACGAGGTTCTTCTTTCCCGCGACGATGCCGGCGGTGGGGCCGCCCAGGAACTTGTGCGCGCTGTAGATAACGACGTCTGCGCCGGCCGCGTGGAAGCCCTTCAGGTCGTATTCGGATGCCAGGTCGGCGACGACCGGCACGCCCTGGTCATGGGCGGTGCGGGCGAAGACCTCGAGCGGGATCTGGCCGTATTGCACCGTGTGGTGCGAGACGACATAGAGGGCGGCCGCCGTACGCTCGGTGATCTTGTGGGCGAGCTGGTAAGGCCGCGCGTCGGTGACGTTGCCGACGGGAATGCAGACACCGCCAGCGAGACGGACAGCCTGCTCGATCGGCGCGCCGTAGCCGGTCATGTGCCCCATCTGGATCACCACCTCGTTCTTCATGCCGGTGGTGTCGGGAAGCTGCTCGATCTTTGCCAGGTCCGGGCCGGTCATGCAGGCGGCCAGCGCCAGCGTGATCCCGGCCGAGGCCGAGGCGGTGACGAATCCCGCCTCCGATCCGGTCGCCCTGGCGATGGCGCGGCTGGCCTTCCGGTGCAGGTCGTTGACCTCGACCCATTCGGGCAGCACGTCGCTCGCCGCCTTGACCGCCGCCGGCACCACGATCGAGGCGCCGAGCGCGGTCATCGTGCCCGAGACGTTGATGATCGGCCGGAGACCCAATCGGCTGCGGATGTCGGAGCGGGGCTTGGCGGCCATGGATCAGTGCTTCATTTCGATGCGGGCAAGGAAGGTCTTCAGGCGCTCATGGCTGGCGGCGTTGGCGAGAACCTCGCGCGAGGGACCGTCGATCTGCACGCGGCCGTCGTCCATGAAGACGATGCGGGAGCCGACGTCGCGGGCGAAGGTCATCTCATGGGTGACCACGATCATGGTCATGCCGTCCTTGGCCAGACCCTGGACCACCGAGAGCACCTCGCCGACCAGCTCGGGGTCGAGCGCCGAGGTGATCTCGTCAAGCAGCAGCACCTTCGGCCCCATGGCGACGGCGCGCGCGATGCCGACGCGCTGCTGCTGGCCGCCGGAGAGCTGGCTCGGCAGGTTCTGCAGCTTGTCCGAAAGGCCGACGCGGGCGAGCCAGTGAGTGGCGCGGTCCGTGGCCTCGGCCTTGGAGATGCCGCGCACCTTGGTCAGGCCGAGGGTGACGTTCTCCAGCGCGCTCAGATGCGGGAACAGGTTGAAGAGCTGGAAGACCATGCCGATGTCGGCGCGGATCGGCGCCAGTGCGCGTTCGGACCGCCGCTTGCGGGAACCGCCGCCATCCTCGTAGCCGACCTCGACGCCGTCGACCTTGATCGAGCCGTCGTCATAGGTCTCGAGCAGGTTGATGCAGCGGAGCAGCGTGGTCTTGCCGCTGCCGGACGGGCCGATGACGCAGACCACCTCGCCCTTGGCGACGTCGAGGTCGACGCCGTCGAGGACGCGGGTGGTTCCGAACGACTTCTTGACGCCGCGGACCTGGACGAGGGGCTGGGACACCGGCTACTCCCGGATATAGGCGAAGCGCGCTTCGAGCCGGCGGCTCGTCAGGCTGAGGCTGTAGTTGATGGCGAAGTACATGAAGGCGCCGAGGAGATACATCGGCAACGGGTCGTAGGTGCGGCCGATCACCTGCTGCACCGCCAATGTCAGATCGACGATGCCGGCCAGCGAGACCAGCGCCGAGCCTTTCACCGCATCGGCGACCGCGTTGATCCAGGGCGGCAGGAAGCGCCGGACCGCCTGGGGCAGAATCACGTAGTGCAGGCGCTGCGGGAAGGTCAGGCCGATGGCCTTGCCGGCATCGGTCTGGCCGTAATGGATCGACTGGATGGCACCGCGGGCGATCTCGGCCACATGCGCGGTCTTGAAGGCGGCGAGCGCGATCACCGCCGAGCCGTAGTTGCCGAAGTCGATGCTGATGATCGGCAGGCCGTAGATGATCAGGAAAATCAGGACCAGGAGCGGCGTGCCGCGCAGGATGTCGGAATAGATCCGGATCGGCAGGCGCACCCAGAGGGGACCGTAGACCAGCCCGATGCCGCAGAGGATACCGGTCACCAGCGAGATCGCAACCACCAGGCCTGAGACCGCCAGGGTGACCAGCAGGCCTTCCCAGAGGAAGGGCAGGGTGTTGGCGACGTAGGCGATCATCGGCGCACCAGGGAGAAGCGCTTCTCGAGCTGCCGAAGCGCCTGCAGCAGCACGAAGCAGGTGACCAGGTACATCGGCCAGACCACCAGCCAGACCTCGATCACGCGAAAGGTGTTGGTCTTGATCCAGTTGGCGCCGTAGGTGAGCTCCGGCACAGCGATCACATAGGCCAGCGAGGTGTCCTTGAACAGCGAGACATAGACGTTGGAGAGCGACGGCAGCACGATACGGAACATCATCGGCATGCGGACATAGAGGAAGCGCTGCCAGGGCGTGAGGCCGATCGACTTGCCGGCGTCGATCAGACCCTTGGGGATCGCATCCAAGCCCGCGCGAAACACCTCGACCAGGTAGGCTCCGGAATACAGTGCGAGCGTGGCGACGAAGCTGGTCTGCGCGTCATAGGCGAAGCCGCCGGCCGAGGGGATGCCGTAGAAGACCAGATAGACCAGCAGCAGCAGCGGTACGTTGCGGATGAATTCGACATAGGCGGCGATGGCGGTGCGGACCAGCCGGCCGCCGCCGGTATAGGCCAGCGCCAAGCCTAAGCCGATCACCATGCCGATCAGGATCGAGACGAACGCGATCTCGAGCGAGAGCAGCAGCCCCCAATAGAGCTTGTCGGCGTAGCGCCAGACGAAATTGAAATTGAAATGATAGTCCAAGGATCGGATCCGGCACTTGCCCCCACCCTGCCCTCCCCCGGCTTCGCCGAGGGAGGGTTCCGAGGCGACGCCCCTTTTCTACCCTCCCCCGTGCGTCAGCCTGGGGGAGGGCAGGGTGGGGGCGGGGAAGGGACTGGGGGGTGAGACTGACAGTGTTGGAGGATCAGATCGACGGGAAGCCGGGAACGCGGCGGGGCGGCTTGGAGGCGAAGAAGTCCTCGAAGGCCTGATCGTAGAGGTCGGTCTGGTGGCCGTGCATGTTGACGTTGAAGCAGGTGTTGACGAACTGCAGCCAGTCCGGATCGCCCTGGCGCATCGCCGCCGAGTAGATCTGGGTGTCGTAGTGGTATCCGGAGTCGAGATACTTGTCGGGGTTACGCTTCACCAGCCAGCCGACGGTCGAGAGATCGATGATCGCCGCGTCCGAGCGGCCGGAATCGAGCGCCTGGATGGCATTCGCCTGGGTGTCGAGCTGCAGCACCTGGGCGTTCGGCAGCGCCTTCGCCACGAGCTTGTCGGCATCGACGTTCTGAAGCACCGACGCCTTGGCGTTCTTGCCGGCGTCGATCAGCTCCTTGTGCGTCTTCAGCTTGCCCTTGGTCGAGGTCAGGAGCGCCACGCCCTCGATGTAGTAGGGCCGCGAGAAGGCGACGAGCTGGGCCCGGGCCGGAGAGACCGTCATGAACTGGATGACGATGTCGACCTTGCCGGCGGTGATGTTGGGGATACGGGAGGCCGGGTCCTGCTTGACGAACTCGACCTTGGTCGGGTCGTCGAACAGTCCGCGGGCGAGGATCTTCGCCATGGTGATGTCCATGCCGGTGAGCTGGCCCTTGTCGTCCTCGAAGTGCCAGGGGGCGTTGGTCGACCCGGTGCCGACGATCAGCTTGCCGCGGTTCAGCACGGTGCGGAGCAGGCTCTGCGGCGGTGCCTGGGCGGCCGCCTTCTGCGGGTCGAGAGTGGCCGCCGCGGCGGCGCCGACGGCGAGCCCAAGGCCGCCGAGCTTGAGGAAGTCCCGGCGTGCCCGGGTTTCATTGCCTGACCGTTCGGACATGTTGCCTCTCCCAGTTTCGAGTGATTGCCGAAGGAAATCGGATGAGCCGGGATCATGGCGCCGGCCATGTCCGGTGGCAAGGTCCCGGCCCCGCGCACGGAACGATGGTTGCCGCCGGACGTCCGGTCCGTCTTGTCAGGCTCGCGGCGCGGCGACATCCTTCCCTGCGAATGCTCGGCCTCCGACGTCCTGGGGTGATTGCTTGCCTCGCCTTTGTCGCGACCCTGTGGGCTGCTTCGGCGCCCAGGGCGAACGACAGCATGGCCGTCGGCGCTGCCGGCGGACTCGTCTTCGTCAAATCGGCGGATGTCGCGATCGAGACCGAGGATCTTTCGATCTCGGCCGAGGCGATCCACGTGCGCCATCGCTTTCGCAACCGGGCTGCCAGTCCGATCGAGGCGCTGGTCGCCTTCCCCCTGCCCGATATCGATCACGCGTCCGAACGCCTGATGATCCCGCCGGTCGGGAAGACGGACAATTTCGTCGGGTTCTCGGTGACGGTGGATTGCAAGCCTGTCGTGCCGGCCCTGGACGCACGCGCCTATGTCGGCGACGTCGAGGTGACCGAGACGTTGAAGCGCCATGGCCTGCCGCTGTCTCGCGTTGCCGCCGGCCGGTCGCTCGAAACCTCGATCGAAGCGCTCGCCGGCACGGTCAAGGAGGACCTGGCGAAGGCGGGGATCCTCGGGCCTGGCGAGATCGATGACTTCGAGCCGAAATGGACTCTCAGGACCGCCTTCACCTGGCCGCAGACCTTCCCGCCGGGGCGCGCAGTGCGGGTCGAGCATCGCTACCGGCCGGCGGTCGGCGGAGACTGGCTTCAGCTCGAGGATCTGCAGACCGACCGCTGGTCCGACTTCTGCCTCGACGGCACGGTCAGGAAGGCGATCGAGCGGCGCCTGGAGACGCGGCCGGTCGCCCGGGTGACGCTGGTCGAGTACGTGCTGATCACCGGCGCGAACTGGGCAGGGCCGATCGGCCGCTTCCGGCTGACGGTGGACAAGGCGAAGCCGCAGCGCCTGCTCTCGACCTGCCTTGCCGGGCTGAAGAAGACCGGCGCCACCACCTGGAGCCTCGATCGCCGCAACTTCACGCCGACCGAGAATATCCGTCTCATGCTGATCGAGGATCAGAAGACGGACTGACAGGGAGGAGCCGGGTGGATCTGCTCGTGATGATCTGGGATGTGTTCACCGACAGCGCCTTCATGCGCTGGTTCCTGCTCGGCGCGCTCGTCGGCCTGTTCCTGGTGATCGTGATGATCCTGCGCGGGTTCGACATCGATCTGATCGAGGCGTTGGGCGCGATCATGTTGTGCGGCCTGCTCGCCGTCGGCGTGCGCTTCGTTCAGTGGATCAGGACGCGCTAGCGAGGAAATGGACGTCGGATCGTCACCCGATCTTTGCGGCCCAGTCCTGCAGCGACCGGGTGATGCGGAGCGCCGCTTCCAGCGCCCGCAACCCGGCCTCGCCGTCGACCAGCGGCGGTCGATGCTCGCGCACGCAGTCGACGAAGGAGGCGATCTCGAGCTTCAGCGGATCGGTCTCCGGCAGGTCGCGCTCCTCGATCTGGAAATTGGGGAAGCCTTCGACCACCGGGCCGCCGCGGCGGATATAGGTGAACTTGCGTTTGACGAAGTCGATGCGGGCATAGCCCGAGCGCTGGAAGAGGCGGAGCGTACGCTCGCTCTTCATGCTGATCCGGCTCGCGGTCACGTTGGCGACGCAACCGCCCTCGAAGACCAGGCGCGCATTGGCGATGTCCTCGTGGTCGCCCAGCACCGGCACGCCGACCGCATCCAGGTCGACGATCGGCCGGCCGACCAGGTCGAGCACCAGGTCGATGTCGTGGATCATCAGGTCGAGGATGACGCTGACGTCGGTGCCTCGCGGCTTGAACGGCGCGATCCGGTGGCACTCGATGAACAGGGGCTGGTCGATCAATCCTGACA
>CAXNIC010000078.1:0-15444 GCA_964201945.1 Alphaproteobacteria bacterium | reverse complement strand
CCGCAGAACTCGGCGATCTGCTCGAAGGTGAGCGAGGTGCTGGCGACCAGCCAGACGGCGGTGGCGCGGGGCATCAGAAGCTGGCTCATGGAAACTCTCCTTGGAACGAACACCAGCCCGGCATCACGCCCTCTCAGGCATGCCGGTATCTAGGTGAAAAGCTAGGGGAATTGGCCGTTCTTATAGGGCCGGCGAGGGAGGAAGGGAAGGGGGCGCTTGACCGCCCCGCCCCCGGCCGGAGAGCATCCGCCCGCGCGGTGCCCGGCAACCGCCGCCAGGGAGGAACAAGTCATGACCACGCCGTCAGAGCAACTGGTCGGCACCTGGCGGCTGGAGAGCTGGTACAGGATCGAGGACGACGGCACGCGGCAGCCGCGCTTCGGCCCCGGTGCCTCGGGCCTGCTCATCTATGCGGCCGACGGGTTCATGTCCGCGTCCCTGATGGATGGCGGCCGCACCCCCTTCGCCGGTCCCGATCCCTATGGCGGCACGGCGGAGGAATGCCGGGCGGCGATGTCGACCGGCCACAGCTATTGCGGGCGCTGGCGGATCGAGGGCGAGGCGATCATCCACGACGTCGAGCTGTCGGTTTTCCCGAACTGGGTCGGCTCCGAGCAGATCCGCTATGTCCGCTTCGAGGGCGACCGTATGATCCTGAAGACCCCGCCGACCAGGCGGCGCGGCAGCACCGGCTATGCCGAGCTGACCTGGCGCCGCGCTTAAAAGGATAGATGCATGGCCGCGACGCCCGAGACCTTCATCGGCACCTGGCGCCTGGTCGCCTGGGTGATCACCGACGGCGAGGGCAAGACCACCGAGCCGATGGGGCCGGCGCCCTGGGGCCTGCTCACCTATGCCGCCGACGGCTACATGTTCGCGATGCTGGGAGCGGAGCCGTCCACGCGCACGCGCTTCTCCGGATCCGATCCGCTGGGCGGCTCGGCGGAAGAGGCGCAGCGGGCGATGTCGACCTGCCACGCCTATTGCGGGCGCTGGATCATCGACGGCGACAGCCTGGTGCACACGGTCGAGATGGCGCTGTTTCCCAACATGGTCGGGACCCAGCAGGTGCGCCATTTCCGCTTCGAGGGCGACCGCGTCGTGCTGAAGACGCCGCCGATGACCCGGAAGGGCGCATCCGGCATCGCCGAGCTGACCTGGCGGCGCGCCTAAGGGGCCATGTCCCAGTCGCGCCTCACCGTCGCCATCCCGACGTACAACCGCGCGCCGTTTCTCGCCCAGACCCTGGATGCCTTCGCCCGCGAGCTGCAGCGGGCGCCGGTAACGGGCGTGAGCTTCCTCGTCATCGACAATTGCTCGACCGACGACACGCGCGCCGTGGTCGACCGCTTCGCTGCGACCGTCCCCGACGTCGCCTATGCCAGGAACGAGACGAACACCGGCGCCGAGCGGAACATCATGTCCTGCGCGCTGACCTCGCCGGGCGAGTTCACCTGGATCTTCGGCGACGACGACCTGCCGTCGGCGGGATCGCTCGCGCGCATCCTCGACAACATCGAGACGCAGCCGGCCGAGGATCTCTATCTCCTGAACTACCGGCAGATGAACCAGAGCCTCTCCCAGGTGGTCTGCGCCAACGTGCTGGAGGAGCGCGCGGACGCGGAGCTGAGCTCGATCCGCGAGTTCTACGGCTTCCTCGGCTCGGCCGACGTGATCGGCTTCATCAGCTCGGTGGTCTTCCGCACCCGCCTGATGCGGGCCGCCTCGTTCGAGACCTATGTCGGCTTCGGCTCCTACTACGGTCACTTCGGCGCGCTGACGCCGGCGGACCTGGACAGGATCACCGCCAAGCGGTCGCTGGCGCCGGCGCCGGTCGCCGGCTGCATCTGCATCCTCGAATGGTGGACCGAGCGGGTGTTGAGGGACCCGCTGATCGCCAGCCTGTCAGGCCCGCGAAGCGCGGCCTTCGACGAGGTGTTCGACCAGACCCATCGCCTGGTGTCGACCCGGGACTTCGGCACCGCGACCCGCCGGATGCGGGAGATCCTCGACCTCGCCCACTCGATCCGGGCCGGCCAGCCTCCCTCGTCCTAGCACTTCACAATCCCGCCAAGGGTCCGACCAGGCAGGTGCGCGCCATGCGCGGGTCGCGGTAGATAGGGAACAAGAAAAAGCCGAGACCGAGGAGGAACGATGCCCGCAGCCGGCCAGCAACTGATCGGAACCTGGCGTCTGGCCGACTGGGCCCGCGTCGATGCCGACGGCAAGCGCACGCCGGCCCTTCCCGGCGCCACCGGGCTGATCAACTACACCGCCGACGGCTTCATGTTCGCGACCTTGATGGGACCCAGCCGCGCACCCTTCGCCGGCGGCGATCCCATGGGCGGCACGGCGGAGGAAACCCACCGGGCCATGTCCACCGGGCTCAGCTATTGCGGGCGCTGGCGGATGGACGGCGACCGGCTCATCCATAACGTCGAGCTGTCGATGTTCCCCAACTGGGTCGGCGCCGAGATGACCCGCACCACCCGGTTCGAAGGCGACCGCGCCATCGTCACGACGCTGCCGATCACCGACAACGGCAAGACCTTCGTCTTCGAGCTGGTGCTGAAGCGCGCGACCTGACGCGACGGCCCCATCCGAGAAACGCCTCACCCTTCGACAGGCTCAGGATGAGGGCGACTTCAGCAGCGCCGCTACTCTCGATGCTTCAGTCACCTCATCCTGAGCAAGGCGAAGTCTTCTTCGCCGGCGTCGAAGGGTGAGGTGGGCCTCCCTGCTTCCGAGAAACTGAACCGGCTCTAAAGCCCGACCACGTCGCAGACACGCTTCATCTGACCCGCAGCTTCGAAGTAGTCCTCGGCGATGGCGCGCGCGGCCTTCTGGTGACGCCTGTAGTCCTTGTTGATGCGCTCGATCGCATCCAGCGCTTCCTCGTGGTTCGAGAAGGCGAACAGGCCTTCGCCGGTCGGGATGTATTTGCCGAACGCCGTGTCTTGCGTGATCACCGGCCGCCCGGCGGCGAGGTAGCAGACGCTGCGGTCGGAGAACCAGCCCGAGCGCGGCCGGACATAGATGTCCTTGGCGACCGAAAGTTCTCCGCGAGAGCGGTTGAGGAAGTCCTGATAGACGCCGAGCCCGTCCGACACCGGCACCGGGTCGATCAGGTTCCAGCCATTGTCGCGCACGATCCTCTCGACCTCGGGCGTCGGCGGACGCAGCGCCAGGTCGAGCGGCTGCTTGGTGCGTTTCGGCAGGTCGAGGAAGCGCGTGAAGTTCATGTGCTTCGACCACTGGTAGGACTCGCCCTCGAAGTCGATGTTCTTGGATGAGTGCGCCCAGGTGGCGAGGCTCGAGAAATTCGGCGGCGATGAGTCGAGATCGGCCGGCCAGGCGTCGAGATTGATCGGCGGGCGCACCTTGTGCCAGGTCCGATTCAGCGGCACCGGGCAGTCGGCGGCGCCCAGGTTCTCGCCGATGGTGAACAGATGCGTATGCGCATCGATATAGGCGATCGAGTCCTTGTCGCCCTTCACCAGCTTGATCTGTTCGTAGATCGGATCGGTATCGACGAAGATGCGCACCGGGCACGCCATGTGCTCTTCGCGGAGCTGGGTCGCGCCGCAGAGATTGATGATCGCGTCGGCCTCCTTGTAGAGGCCTATCGCCTTCTCTTTCGAGACGCCGTGCCACGAGTAGTCGGTGACCGGATCGAGATAGGCCCAACGGTGCCCGAGGCCGTAGCGCTCCATCATGCCTTTGACGAAGCCGATGTTCTCGGCCGAGTCCCAGTGCACCGAGTTCTGCACGAAGGAGTACGGGTTGACGCGGTTGTCCTCGAAATACCAGACGTCATGCCCGAGCTTGGTCAGGCCGAGCACCCAGTTCATCCCCTCCCAGCCGACGCCGGCGACCGGCATGCGCCCGGAGAAGTGGAGGACGAGGATGGTCTTCTTCTTGGGCATTTCAGCGCACCGTCGAATTCGTGCCCCCTCTCCCGCGTCTTACGCGGGGGAGGGTTGGGGTGGGGGCCGAGCGTCAGCGAGGGGCAGGCGCCGGCCGAAACGAAGAAAGCCCTCGCTTCGCTCGCCCCCCACCCTGCCCTCCCCCGCGTAAGACGCGGGAGAGGGTTCCGATGGCGGGTGCGGGACAATCGCGCCCAACTTTGTCTTTCTCACGACGGCGGCTGCACGCCGTGGGGCAGCAGAAGATAGAAGGTGCCGCGCGCCTTCATCCGGCCGGCGATCTCGCCCGCCTCGCGGCCGGGGCCAAGGAAGAAGTCGCCGCGGCCGGCGCCGCGGATGGCACCGCCGGTGTCCTGGGCCACCACCAGCCGGCGGAGGATGCCGCCCGGCGAGTCCGGATGCGCCAGGTCGACGAAGACCGGCGTGCCGTAGGGCACATGGGTGCGGTCGACGGCGAGGCTACGCCCGGGGGTGAGCGCCACGCCCTGGGCGCCGATCGGCCCGTCGCCTTCTAGAAAGCGGAAAAAGACATAAGACGGGTTGCGGTCGAGGATGGCCCGCGCCTTGGCGGGGTTGGCGGCGAGCCAGGCCTTGATCGACTGCATCGAGACGTCGTCCGCCTTGAGGTCGCCCTGGTCGAGCAGCACCCGGCCGATGGCGACGTAGCGCCAGCCGTTCTGCCCGGCGAATCCTAAGCGCAGCAGACGGCCATCCTCCAGGCGCACCCGGCCGGAGCCCTGGATCTCCAGGAAGAAGGCCTCGACCGGGTCGTCGACCCAGATCAGCTCGAGCTCGCGGCCGTCCAGCGCCCCCTTGGCGATGTCGGCGCGGGGGAAATAGGGTTTCAGGCGCCCGTTCTCGACCCGCCCGGCGATGCGCTCGCCCTTCAGGTTGTCGCGGAACTCGCCGAGGTCGACCTGGATCAGGTCGCCCGGCATCCGGTGCAGCGGCACGGGATAGCGGGCGCTCCGGGTGGTCGAGCCTTTCAGCTCGGGCTCGTAGTAGCCGGTGACGAAGGCGGGGGTGGTGACCCGATAGGGCTGGAATCCCGCCTCGAAATAGGCCCGCGCCGCCGCCGGGTCCTCGGGGATCGCGGCACAGGCCGGGCGCCAGGCCTCGGGCATCCTTGGGCAGGAGCGGCGGAGCGCGGGGAGAGCCGCGGCGGGATCGTCAGCGGCCCAGCCCGGCAGGTCGCCGAAGCCGACGGGCTCGACCTTCCGTTCAGGGGCAGGGGCGGCGCAGGCGGCAAGAAGGAGCAGAAGCGCCCACGCGCCAAGGCGCCGGCTCATCAGGGCGAGCGGGTCTCGACGAGCATCCAGTTGGGATCGCTCGAACGCACGTCGCGGGCGAAGGTCCAGATGTCGGTGATGGTCACGACCTTGTGGTCGTCTCCGTCGACCACCTTGCCGTCGGCGGCCTTGGTGGCGTTCACCTGCTCGGAGACGAAACGGATCGTCACCTTGGCGGTCGAGCCCTCGAGGTCGGCGTCGGTCATATCGGTCGCGGTGATGCCGACCAGCGTGGTCTCGTGCGTCTCGCCCCGGGAGGTGCGGTCGTCGATGGCGCGCTTGAAATTATCGAAGACGCCGTCGGCCAGAAGCGGCCGGAGGCTCCCGACGTCGCCCTTGGCGAAGGATGTGACGATCATCTCGAAGGCGCCGCGGGCGCCGCCGATGAAGCCGACCTCGTCGAAATTGCGGTCGGCCTGCTTGATCGCCTTGATGCCGCGGGCCAGCGGCGTGTCGGTCTCGGCGGCCAGGGTTTCCAGCGCCTTCCGGTCGCGCTCGGGCAGCTTCACCACGTTGTCCGGAACATTCGCGGCGGGCTCGGCCGGCTTGAACGGGTCCGGACGGCGTTTTTCGGTGCCGGTCCGCCGCCCCAGCACGTTCCTCAGGCGAAGCCCGAGGAAGATCGCCAGCATGGCGAAGAAGACGATGTCGAGAAAGGGAAAGCCGTCCATCCTGGCCAGATCCGTGTCGCCGCGGCCATCATTCAAACAAGGCCGTCTTGCCGTATGTAGGCGCTTGGGGAATAAAGGGCAACATGCTGCTCATCCGTCACGGCCAGTCCGAGTTCAACGCCGTCTTCAACAAGACCCGCGTCGATCCCGGCATCGAGGACCCGAAGCTCACCGACGAAGGCAAGCGCCAGGCGGAAGCCGCCGGCCGCGCCCTTCGCGGAAGCCCGCTCCGCCGCCTCATCTCCAGCCCCTATACCAGGGCGCTGGAGACCGCCCACATCCTCGCCGACGTGCTGGGAGGCCTGCCGCTCGAGATCGACCGGCGGGTCGGCGAGCGCGCCGCCTTCGTCTGCGACGTCGGCACGCCGCTCTCCCGCCTGAAGCAGGCCTGGCCCAAGCTCACCCTCGACCACCTGGACGAGCAATGGTGGCCGCGCATGGAGGAGTCGGAGGAGGGGCTGGCGATCCGCGCCCAGGAGTTCCACGACGAATGGGATCCGCATCCGGAACGGCATGAGACCGCCGTCGTCACCCATTGGGGCTTCATCCGCGCCTCGACCGGCCTGACCGTGCCCAATTGCACGGTGCTGCGCATGGCGTCGCGCAGTGCGGCCGAGATTGTGCATCCCCGCGAACCATGATAGCCAGCGGCGCCCTTTTTCCGCGAAGGATCCGACGATGAGCGACGAGACCCAGGCCGAGACCGGTGGCGCCCGCGGCGCCCCGATCATGATCGGCGCCCAGTTCATCAAGGACCTGTCCTTCGAGAGCCCCGACGGACCCTTGGGCCTGGCCCAGATGAAGGACGCGCCGGAGATCGAGCTCGACATCGACGTCACGCCGATCAAGATCACCGACGGCATCTACGAGATCGACCTCGCGATCAAGACCCAGGCGAGCTACGAGAGCCGGACGCTGTTCATCTGCGAGCTGGTCTATGCCGGGATCTTCAACCTCGGCCAGATGCCGGACGAGGTGGTGAAGCCCTTCAGCTACACCGAGGCGCCGCGGCTTCTGTTCCCCTTCGCCCGCCAGATCATCGCCAACTGCACGCGCGACGGCGGCTTCCCGCCGGTCCTGCTGCAGCCGATCGACTTCACCGAGTTCTACCGCCGGCGCATCCTCGGCCAGGGGAACAACGGTAACGGCCAGGCGCAGGCCTAAGGGCGCTTCGGAACCCTCCCCCGCTGCGCGGGAGAGGGTTCCGAGCATGGCTTTACTCGGCCGCCGCCGGCTTGCGTTCCGCAGCCTTGGCGTCGAGTTCCGTCTGCTGGTGGAACATCAGCTTCCAACCATCGCTCCGCTTCGCATAGCCGCTGCTGACCAGGGCCTCGTAGGGCTTGCCGTCGCCGCGCGTCGCCCGCGCCTTGTAGGTCAGGATGGCGATGCCGGGGGCCGGCTCGATCATGTCCTTGACGTCGAGCGCCACGCTCCGCCAGCGCCGTTCCTTGGACATGTCGGCGATCTCGTCGCGCTTCTGGACCGACGCCATGCCGGGAAAGACGGTGAGGCAGGTCTCATCGACGTGGCGGCGATACTCGTCCGGCCCGCCGGTCCACAGCTTGTCCTCGATGGCGAGCAGGGTCTTGCCGGTTTCGTTCATCGCACAGGCTCCTCAGGCAATCGCATTCGGAGGAAACGGTCCCGCGCCGGCGGCGGTTCCTAGATTTCTCCGTGTCTCTCCATCGGCGTCTGCTGGTGGAAGGTCATCTTCCACCCGTTGACTCGCTTGACGTAACCGCTGCTGACCACGGCCGCATAGGGCTCGCCAGTCTCGTGTTTCGCGTGCGCCTGATAGGTGATGATGGCGACGCCGGCGACCGGCTCGATCACGCCCTTCAGCTTGATGTCGAGATCCTTCCAGTGATTGCCGTTCTTGACCGTCCTGGCGACGTCGTCACGATTGAACACGCCGGTCGTCTTCGCCAGGGCGATGAGGCAGGAATCCTCGAGGTTGCGCCGATAGAACTCGGCGTCGCCGGCCCAGAACTTCTCCTCGAGCGCGAGAAGCGCCTTGCTGATCGTTGTCATGGGTGACCTCCGCGTCGCCGGACGGCGAGACGTTTTTTTCTCTTGGCTGTCAGCCCGGAAAACGCGGGGGCGGAGGAGGGGTTCCGGGCGCCTCAATAACGCCCAGATCCGGCCCGGTTCCGTTCAGTTCAGCCAGACCGGTTCCTTGATCTTCTTCAGGAATTCGGCGTGCGCGGCGAGCTCGGCCTCGCTCGGCGCATGCGGGCGGGGCGGGCGGACCACGGCGGCGATGCCGGCAGCCTGCTGGCGGCGGCGGGCGGATGCGGCGAGGTCGAGGCCGGGCTCGCGGCCCCCGATCAGCTCCAGATAGACCAGCGCCAGGAGCTCGCAGTCGAGCCGGGCGCCGTGCTTGGTGCGGGCGCTCAAGTCGATCTCGAACCGCCGGCAGAGCGCGTCCAGGCTGGCGGGCGATCCCGGGAACTTGCGCCGCGCCATCGACACGGTGTCGATGATGCCGTGCTGGCGCGCCATCGGCGGACGGCCGGCGCGCTTCAGTTCGTGATCGAGGAATTTGAGGTCGAACTCGGCGTTGTGGATGACGAGCTGCGCGCCGTCGATGAACTTCAGGAAGTCATCGACCTCGTCGGCGAAGGTCTTGTGCTGCGACAGGAATTCGCTCGAGAGGCCGTGGATGCGAAAGGCATCCTCCGGCATGTCGCGCTCGGGATTCAGATAGAAGTGGCGGTATTCGCCAGTCTGGACGTGGTTGAAAAGCTCGACGGCCGCGACTTCGACCACCCGGTGGCCGGCGACCGGATCAAGACCGGTGGTTTCCGTGTCGAGCACGATTTCGCGCATGTCGTCTCCGCGGCCAATGTCCTTCGCCCAGATGTTTGGCGATGATCCGGATCCGGCGCAAGGTCGACCTGAAGCCGATCCCGGTCGGCACGACGAAATCCGCGCGCCGGCGCTTTTCCTGGTCCGGCATCTGATGGCGGAGAATGTTCGCCATCTTCTCCTCGGTCATGCCCGGGCGGCGCAGCACCCGCTGGCGCTGAATCACCCTGGCCGCCGTCACCACCAGGACGGCGTGGCAGCGCCGCTCGCCCTTGGTCTCGAACAGCAGCGGGATGTCCAGCACCACCAGCTCGCGGCGGCGGTTGCGGGCGAGGAACCGACGCTCGGCCGCCCGCACCAGCGGGTGCAGGATCGCCTCCAGGCGCTTGAGTTCGCTTCTGTCGGCGAAGACCCGGGCGCCCAGTGCCTTCCGGTCGAGCGCGCCTTTCGTGACCGTCCCCGGAAACGCCCTGGCGATCGCCGGGATCGCCCGGCCGTTCTCGCGGGTGAGCTGATGGACCTCGTGATCGGCGTCGTGCACGGGGATGCCGAGACGCCGGAAGGTCCGGGCCGCCGCCGACTTTCCCATGCCGATCGAGCCGGTGAGGCCGAGAATGCGCATGCGCCGACAGCATGCCCGAAGCGGTTCTCATCTGCCAATGACGGACGAGCGAAAGCGGACCAGGGAGCTTTTCCTGAACTGGTCCATGCGCGGCGGGGGCGGGGCTGGTAGCTTCGCGCACCCTTCACGCCGGAGCCTTGCCCCATGCCCGTCGACCTCGACCAGATCCTCGGACCCGATCTCAAATACCCGGGCGCCAAGGCGCCACCGAAGACCACGATCGCCGGCAGCTCGGTCAGGCTGGAAGCGATCGACCCGGCCCGCCACGTCGCCGACCTCTATGAGCTGTCGAAGGGCGACGACACGATCTGGAACTACATGGGCTACGGCCCCTTCGCGGACGCCGGCGCGATGCGCGCCTGGCTCGACACCACAGCCGCCTCGCCCGATCCGCTCTACTTCGCCATCGTCGATCAGGCGACGGGCCGCGCCGTCGGCATGACCAGCTTCATGCGCATCGACGCCAAGGCCGGCGCGATCGAGATCGGCAACATCTGGTTCGCGCCGATCCTGCAGAAGACCAGGCAGGCGACCGAGGCGATCTTCCTGCAGATGCGCGAAGTGTTCGACCGCTGGGGCTATCGGCGCCTGGAATGGAAGTGCAATGCGCGGAACGCGCCGTCCCGCGCCGCCGCGGCCCGCTTCGGCTTCACCTATGAAGGCCTGTTCCGCCAGCACATGATCATCAAGGGCCGCAGCCGCGACACCACCTGGTTCGCCATGATGGACAACGAATGGCCGGAGACCAGGGCCGCCTTCGAACGCTGGCTCGACCCGAAGAACTTCGACGCGGCCGGCAAACAGAAGACGCCGCTCGCCGCCAAGCGCTAATCGGATCCCCTCCCTCGTGCGTCAGCGCGGGGGAGGGAACGCGAGGCGTTACGCGATCACGCGCTCCAATCTGTCGAGGATCATCGTCCAGCCGCTCTGCGTGCGCTCGGCATAATCCGGCAGCACGCCGTCATGGGTGAGGGTGAGCATCGAGCCGCTGCCTTCTGGAGAGATCTCGACGGTGACGCGCGTGCTCTCGGCGGAGAACTTCGGCACCGCGAAGGTGAAGACGAGGCGCTTCGAGCGGTCGATCTCGACATAGGTGCCGGTATGGTCGATGTCCTCGCCGTCGCGCCGGTCGGTGAAGCGGAAGGTCCCGCCGACCCGGGCGTCGATCTCGACCCGCACCATCGTCCCGGTCGGCGTTGAGAACAGGAACTTGCCGGCCCTCTTCGGATCGAGCCAGGCATCGAAGACGCGCTCGGGCGAAGCGGCGAAGCGCCTGGTCACGCGGACGGTGCGGCGATCGTCTGTCATCGGCTTTGGCTCCTTCCCTCGTCACTCAAACGCGGGGCGCCGCCGGGTGGTTTCCGCGCGGGTCACGCCGCCTTGGTGCAGCCTTCCGGTTTCAGCTTGCGCTTGATCGAGGGCGGATACTTGGCGAGCAGCCGCTCGGGCCGGATCGGCCGCGGCACGAAACCGCCGCCGCAATTGGGACAGCGGCCGCCGAGCGGGCCTTCGACGCAGTCCTTACAGAAGGTGCACTCGAAGGAGCAGATGAAGGCCGAGGCGGAGTCCGGCGGCAGGTCCTTGTCGCAGCATTCGCAATTCGGTCTGAGCTCGAGCATCGGGGTCTCCCTTCTGTCTTAAGCCACCCGCCCATGCAGGCGGAGAAAATTGACCAGCGGCAAAAGCGGCAGTCCGAGGATGGTGAAATGGTCGCCCTCGACGCGCTCGAACAGGCGGATGCCGATGCTCTCGATCTGGTAGCTGCCGACAGAGGAGAGGATCCCAGGCCCCGCCTCGGCGAGATAGGCCTCGATCGCCGGCGCATCGAGCCCGCGCATGGAAAGATGCGCGGCATCGACATGAGCCCAGGCGCGGGCGCCGTTGAGGGCGACCACCACGGCCGAGATCAAGCGATGGGTGCGGCCGGAGAGCTGGCCGAGCTGGATGCGCGCGCCGGTCACGGTTCCCGGCTTCTCCAGCCATTGGCCGTCGACGTCGAGGATCTGGTCGGCGCCGATCACCAGGTCGTCGGGCCGGCGGCGGGCGACGCGCAGCGCCTTGGCTTCGGCCAGCGCTTCGGCGGCTTCTTCCGCCGTTGCCCCGGCAGCCTTCAGCGCGTCGCGGATCTCGGCCTCGTCGACGGACGCGACCTCGACCTCGAAGGGGACGCCGGCACGCTTCAGCAGCTCGGCGCGGATCGGGCTGCCGGAGGCGAGCACGACCCGGCTCACTCGGCGCCCCGCTTCTGGTTCAAGAGCGTGATGATCGCCGCCGCCGTCTCCTCGATCGAGCGCCGGGTGACGTCGATCACCGGCCAGGCCGCGCGGGTGAAGACGCGGCGGGCCTCGGCCACTTCCTCCCGTACCCGGTCGATGTCGATGTAGTCGGTTTCCTTTTCCTCGTTCAGGCTGAGCAGCCGGCTCTTTCTTACCTGCACCAGGCGGCCGGGGTCGTTGGTGAGGCCGACGACCAGCGGCTCCGTGAGATGGAACAGATCGTCCGGCAGCGGCACGTTCGGCACCATCGGCACATTGGCGACGCGGTACCCACGGTTGGCGAGATAGAGCGAGGTCGGGGTCTTCGACGTGCGGGAGACGCCGACCAGCACGATCTCGGCCTTGTCGAGGTCGTTGGTGAGCTGGCCGTCGTCATGCGCCAAGGTGAAATTCATCGCCTCGATGCGCCGGAAGTAATCCGCGTCCATCGCATGCTGGCGGCCCGGGCGATGCCCGCTCTTCTCGCCGAGATATCCGCCCAGCGCCGCCATCGCCGGATCCAATACCGCGATCGAGGGGACCGAGAGGCGCTGGCAGGCAGCGAGCAGGGTCTCACGCAATCCGTCGGCGACCATGGTGAAAAGGACGGGACCGGGATGCGCCTCGACGCCGGCGATCACCTTGGTCAGATGCGCCTCGCTCCTGACCAGCGACCAGAAATGCTCGACCGGCGTCACACCTTCGAACTGCGAGAGGCACGCGCGCGCCACCGAGCGCACCGTCTCGCCGGTCGAATCTGAGACCAGATGGAGATGTACGCTTTTCACGGGATAAGAGTCCGTCGGGGCTGGGAACCGAATGTGCGTAAGGCGCATTCAGGGATATGTGGATGGTTGACCCCCACCTCGTGCAGAGGCCCTGGGGTTTTCTGCGCGTGCGTTGACAAGAGTCCTCCACTGACGTCGCGACCGGGGACGAGTCCAAACCGGAACGATTGATCCCCGCTATCCCGGCTGTGCCGAACGGCGGAGTCCCTCGCTTGTTCTCGACTTATACACAGCGGCAGTCAGGCTCGGCCATGGCGCTCGGAGTCCGGGATGGAATCCGGGACGGAGTCCCATCCCTGGGATTCACAGGCATCCACCACTACCACCACTCTAAGATTCAAAAGAAAGATGGTAGAGGAGGGGCATGTCCGATCGACCCTTTCTCGACGTTTTCAAAGGCATCGTCCGCCCGCGTCCGCCCTGGTGGATGCTGCGCCAGGCGGGACGCTACCTGCCGGAGTATTGGGAGGTCAGGAACCGGACCAAGGGTTTCCTCGATCTCTGCTTCACCCCTGAACTCGCGGCCGAGGTGACGCTCCAGCCCGTCCGACGGTTCGGCATGGACGCCGCCATCGTCTTCTCGGACATCCTGGTCATCCCGCACGCCCTGGGTCAGCAGGTCTCCTTCGTCCAGGGCGAAGGGCCGAAGCTGGCGCCGGTCGACGTCGATGCGCTCTTCGCAGATGGCGCCGGCGAACGCCTGTCTCCGGTCTACGAGACGGTGCGGCGGGTCCGGGCGGCGCTTCCGGCCGAGACGGCGCTGATCGGGTTCGCGGGATCGCCGTGGACGGTCGCGACATACATGATCGAGGGCGGCTCCAGCCGCGAGTTTTCCAAGATCAAGCGCATGGCGGTTTCCGATCCGGAGACCTTCGGCCGCCTGATCGATGCGGTGATCACGGCAAGCGTGGATTATCTCAGCCGCCAGATCGTCGCCGGCGCCGATGTCATCCAGCTGTTCGAAAGCTGGGCCGGGATTCTTTCGGAGCCGATGTTCCGCCGCTGGGTGATCCAGCCGACCAAGCGCATCGTAACTGCTGTCCGTGCGCGCCATCCTGAAATTCCCATCATCGGGTTTCCCCGCGGTGCCGGCGCGATGATCGCGACGTATGCTGCGGAGACCGGCGTCGACGCGATCAACCTGGATCAGATGGTGCCGCTCGCCTGGGCGAAGGAGGCGATGCCGACGAAAGTGCTGCAGGGGAATCTCGATCCGGTCGTTCTTGTCGCGGGCGGTCGTACGCTGGACGACGAGGTCCGGCGCATCTGCGATGAGTGCGCCGGCCGGCCCTTCGTCTTCAATCTCGGCCACGGCATCGTTCCGGAGACACCGCCCGATCACGTCAAGCGCGTTTCCGAACTGCTGAAGGAACGCGGATGAAGACTGCGATCGTTCTCTTCAACCTCGGCGGTCCCGACCGTCCGGAAGCAGTGCAGCCGTTCCTCCAGAACCTGTTCAGCGATCCGGCGATCATCGGCGCGCCGGGTCCGATCCGCTGGCTTCTGGCGCGGCTGATCTCGCGCCGCCGCGCACCAGTCGCCCGTGAGATCTATGCCCAGCTCGGCGGCCGCTCGCCGATCCTGCCGAACACCGAGGCGCAGGCCGAGGCGCTGCAGGCGGTGCTCGGCGACGGATCGAAACTCTTCATCGCCATGCGCTATTGGCATCCGCTGGTCGAGGAGACGGCGAAGGCGGTGAAGGCCTGGGCGCCGGAGCGCATCGTGCTGCTGCCCCTCTATCCGCAGTTCTCGACCACCACCACCGAGTCCTCCTTCGCCGCCTGGGACAAGGCCGCAGCTGCCATCGGTCTCGCCGCGCCGACCGCGCGGCTCTGCTGCTATCCCGACGATCCCGGATTCATCGCCGCCTCAGCGCGGCTTCTGGCCAAGACCCTCGACCTCGCCGGCGAGCCGTCGCGGATCCTCTTCTCGGCTCATGGATTGCCCAAGCGCATCGTCGCCAAGGGCGATCCCTATCCCTGGCAGGTCGAGCGCACGGCGGATGCAGTGATGGCGGCGCTCGGCCGCCCGCATGACCAGGTCGTCTGCTACCAGAGCCGGGTCGGCCCGCTGGAATGGATCGGGCCTTCGACCGAGGCCGAGATCCGCCGCGCTGCTGCCGACCGGGTCATCCCGGTGATCGTACCCTTGAGCTTCGTTTCCGAGCATTCGGAGACGCTGGTCGAACTCGACCAGGAGTATCGCCACCTGGCCGAGGAGGCGGGAGCGCCCGGCTTCCTCCGGGTGCCGGCGGTCTCGACCGACGCGCTGTTCATCGACGGGCTGGCCAAGCTGGTGCGGGCGGCGCCTCTCGGATTATCCTCGGGCTGCGGCCGGCGGATCTGTCCCGCCCAGCACGGCCGCTGCCCGCTCGGAGCGACCGCATGACCTGGCTCGCCGCCTCCTATGCCTGGATCAAAGCCGCGCACATCATCAGCGTCATGGCCTGGATGGCGGGGATGCTCTACCTGCCGAGATTGTACGTCTATCACGCCGATGCGGTGCCGGGCTCGGTGCAGTCCGAAACCTTCAAGGTGATGGAACGTCGGCTGCTGCGCGCCATCATCAACCCGGCGATGATCGCCAGCTTCGTCTTCGGCATCCTGCTTGCGCTCACCCCCGGACTCGTCGACTGGTCGGAAGGCTGGATCTGGGTGAAGCTCGCCGCCGTCCTCGGCATGAGCGCCGCGCATGGCTATTTCTCGCGCTGGCGCCGCGAGTTCGCCGAGGACCGCAACCGGCGGCCGGCCAGCTTCTACCGCAAGGTCAACGAGATCCCGACGGTGCTGCTGATCGTCATCGTGGTGATGGTGGCGGTGAAGCCGTTCTGAGCGGTGCCAGGGAACCCGGCCGGACCATCAAATGTTTGTATTTGACTTGGATAGACCGCTTCGCTAACTCTTCGGAGCAGGGGCGACCGCCCCGGCCTTCTCCTTTAAGAACAATTCCGTCGACATCTGGCGCGCCAAGCTCGCGCCGGTCCTTGCAAAGCAGGACGGTCGCCGGGCCACATCCCAAACACATCTCAAACTAAACCGGACCCTCAATGCACCTGCAGGAACTCAAAGCGAAATCACCCGCTGAC